>CAYRGZ010000093.1:0-10476 GCA_964423785.1 uncultured Desulfobulbia bacterium | reverse complement strand
CCACCAGCCGGTACTGCTCGCCCTGCTTTGGTGCTGGCTGCGCCTTGCCGCCTAGCCGGGTTCTTCCGTATCGATTATGCGCATGGCGATGTCCACCGCCGGTGCCGAGTGGGTGAGGGCGCCCACCGAGATGTAGTCCACTCCGGTGGCCGCCACCTCCTCGACGTTGTCCAGGGTCACCCCGCCGGACGCCTCGACGATGGCACGGCCGGCCACCAGGTCCACCGCCCGGCGCATGGTGTCGGGCTCCATGTTGTCCAGCATGATGATGTCCACGCCGATTTCCAGGCATTCCTCCACCTCGGCCAGGTTTGTGACTTCCACTTCGATGCGCAGGGTGTGGGGTGCCCGGCGGCGTACCCGTTCGACGGCGGCGGTGATCGAGCCGCAGGCCGCGATATGGTTGTCCTTGATCAGCACGCCGTCGGACAGGCCGTGACGGTGGTTGGCACCGCCGCCGACGCGCACGGCGTACTTCTCCAGCATGCGCAGTCCCGGTGTCGTCTTACGGGTATCGACGATCATGGCGCCGCGCGGCAATGCCTTGGCCACGAACTTGGCGGTCAACGTGGCGATGCCGCAGAGATGCATGGCGAGGTTGAGGGCCACCCGCTCGGCGGTGAGGAGATCCGCCACCGGGCCAGTGGCCCACAGGAGGATTTCCTCCGGGCCCACCAGGGAACCGTCCTCTACCGGCCGGTCGATCCGTATCGCCGGGTTCTGGACCCGAAAGACCTCGCCCACCACCGAGGCTATGCCGCAGCACCGCATCTCCTCCTTGGCGACCAGGATGGCGGTTCCCTCGGTGTCGGCATCGGCGAAGATCGCCTCGGTGGTGATGTCGCCGCTCGGCGCGTCCTCGGCCAGGAAGCGGGCGATTTGTTCCCGCAGGAGAATACGGTTCATCGTCCGGCTACTGCTGGATTTCCCAGCGGCCGTTCACCCGGCAGGCAGTGGCGTAGGTCTTTTCCGCCTTGCCGTCGATGGTGGCCAGGATCTCCACCTCGCGGCAGTCCCGGTTGGTTTCCACGTCGCGGTAGGTGCGGCGCGGGGTGGCCCGGTAGCGGTAGCCGGTGTTGGGATTGACCCATTCGGTGGTGGTGTTGTCCGGCTGGTACTCGTAGACGTCGTTCAGCCGCTTGCGGTCCTCCTTGTCCATCTCGTTGCCGATCATGTAGCCGAGGGCGCCGCCGATGGCCGCGCCCAGCAGGGTGGCCTCGGTGTCGTGGCCGATGGCTTGGCCCATGATGGCACCGATGGCGGCGCCGCCGAGTCCTCCCCGTTGGGCCTTGGTGGCCATGCAGCCGCCGAGGAGCAGGGTGCCGATGGCACCGATGGCGAGTATCTTTTTCATCGTGGATGCCTCCTTAAAGTTCGTGTTCTGGTGATGTAATGTACCCTGGATCATAACCCGGTTGCGGGCCGCGGCCAAGGGGATGTCGGGCGATGTCGCTATTCGATCTGGCGCAGCATGTCGTCGATGACCCGCAGTCCTCCTTCCCAGAAACCGGCATCGTCCAGATCGACGCCGAAGGGGGCGACCAGCTCGTAGGGCGAGGCCGAGCCGCCGGCGGCGAGCAGATCGAGGTAGCGGGGTACGAACCCGTCCGGATCCTCGAGATAGAGGTTGTAGAGGGCGAGCACCAGGAGTTCACCGAAGGCGTACGAGTAGACATAGCCCGGCGTGGCGAGGAAATGGGGAATGTAGGCCCACCAGATACCGTAATCCTCGGTCAGGGTGACGCTGCCGGCGAACATGGCCCGCTGGCTGTCGAGCCACATGGCGGATATCTGCTCCGAGGAAAGCTCCCCTTGCCGGCGGCGGCCGTTGTGGGCGGCGTCCTCGAACCGGTTCATGGCGATCTGCCGGAAGACGGTGGCAAAGATCGATTCCAGCTTCTGGGCCACGAAGGCCCGGCGCTGCGCCTCGTCGGTCAGGGTGTCGAGCTGGTGGCGGAAGAGGAGCAACTCGGCGAACACCGACGCGGTTTCCGCCAGCACGAGTGGGGTAGAGCTGTTGAAATACCCCTGCCGGGCGGCCAGGAACTGGTGGACGCCGTGGCCGAGTTCGTGGGCCAGGGTCGATACGTCGCGCAGGTTGCCGGTATAGTTGAGCATCACGTAGGGGTGCACCTCGGGGACGCACGGGTGGGCAAAGGCGCCGCCGCGCTTGCCGGCGAGGATCGGGGCGTGGATCCAGCCTTGGGTGAAGAAGCGCTCCGCCACCTCGGCCATGGCCGGCGAGAACTGCTCCATGGCGCCAAGGACCATGGCCCGGGCCTCGGACCAGGGAACTTCCCGGTCCGGCAGGTTGGGCAGCGGCGCGTAGCGGTCGTAATCGTAGAGTTCGTCGAGCCCGAGAAGTTCCCTCTTCAACCGATAATACCGGTGCACGATGTCGTAGCGGCCGGTGACCGCCGTCACCAGGGTCTCCACCGTTTCGTTGCGCAGCTCGTTGGCGAGATTCATCCGGTCGAGCCAGGTGGCGTAGCCGCGTAACCGGTCGTCGATCATCTTGTCGGTGAGCAGGGTATTGAAGATATGGGTGAGCACGTGCAGTTGGCTCTCGAGGCCGGCGGTGAGTTCCCGGGCCGCCGTTCGGCGCGTCTGCCGGTCCGGACTGTAGAGATCGGCCAGGACCTCCTCCTCGGTGCGGCGCTCTTCGCCGAACTCCATGTGGCCCATCACCTTCTCGAACAGGTTGGTCCAGCTCGAGCGGCCGGCCGGGGCGATCTCGATGAGTAGTTCTTCCTTTTCGCGCGACAACTGGTGCGGCGCATACTTGCGCAGGTCGGCGAGATAGTGGCGGTAATGGGCGAGCACGGGATCGGCGAGGAGCGCATCGGCCCGCTCCCCATCCATCATGTTCCACTCCAGCTCGAAGAAGACGGTGTGCTTGCCGACCTCGCTGGCCAGTTCCCGGATGCGCTGCAGCAGGGCCGCCGCCGCCTCATCCTTGGTGCGGGTGGTGAAATTGAGAAAGGCGTAGGTGGACAGCCGGCCGACGATGACGGCCAGTTCCTCGAGGGTGGAGACCAGGGTGAAGATCTCGCCCGCGTCGAGTTCGGCCACTCGGCCGCTGTAGCGTTTGTCGAGATCGGCGGCCATGGCCCGGCAGCGTTCTTCGTCGCCGGTGAAGGCGTCGCTGTCCGGGGCAGGATAGAGATCGGTGAGCTTCCAGATGACGTCGGTGGTGCCGAGTTGGGCGTTGCGGTTGCTGGTCATCGTCTTCCTTAGGAGTTGGGGTTGCGGCGGCAGGAGCCGGCCGGGAACATGGCCTATTTTTGTCGGCCGTGCCGTGACTGTCAATTTTTTTCTGTTTACGACGTTGCGGCCGATCGGGGGGTGATGTAATTTTGATGAAATCGCGATACATGCGATTTCATCGAGTTCACGGTTTGTAGCCCGTTGAACTATCGTGTCAGGCCCTGGGCCGACTGCGAGTTTTTGCGGGTCCATCAGCTTTGAATGGTCTTATTGATCGCAATTGAATCAACCGAACCGGGAGCGATATCATGGGGTACCAGGAAGACCTGGAGCGTCTGGAAGGAATCGTCGACAAACTGTTACAGCGGCTCGATGCGTTGCTGCGTGAAAAGAACGAGCTTACCCAAGCCTTGCGTGCCAAGGAGGAAGAGATCCTCGAACTGCGGCAGCAGAATGCCAGCCTGACCGAGGAACGGTCCGAGGTGCACCAGCGGGTCAGCCGGCTCATCGGCGCCATCGAGGAGTGGGAGCAGGCCCAGACGGGTGGTGGCGCACCGGCGCCCGCCGATCCCGATCCGCAGCCGCAGCCGCAACTAGACCTGAACCTCGATACGCCGTGACCGCTGTCGGCAAGACGGGTGGCGGCCGCGGGTGGATCTGAGCCATGGCGGGCCAGCAGGAACGGCGCATCACGGTCAACTTTTTCGGCCAGGATATCACGTTGATCACCACTGCCTCCGATGCGGAGGTGGAGGAGATCGTCACGCTGGTGCGCAACCATTTCGCCCGCCTGGTCGATCCGTCCTCACGGGTGGTTTCCAACAAGGTGGCCATTCTCACTTGTCTCAATATGGCCAGTGAATGTGTCCGCCTGCGGCGGGAACTCGATGAGTACCGCCGGCAGCAGCGGGAAAGTGTCGAACGGTTGACAAAAAGAATTGAGAGTTGCCTCGAATTGATTTAATATGACAATCCCTGCCTTGTTGGTGATCAGGGGTAATATCGAGCCAGTACTATAACAAAGGGCGCCTCCTCTGGCCGGACAATGGGAACTGCTCAGCGTAGATCCCAGCGACGGCCAATGAGTACTGCCCACCTAACGCAAGTTAGGTTCGATAAATCTTCTGACACGGCAAAGGCGGGGGTCTTCGACGACAATGCCTGTACATGGTGAATTGTGTGGGCTTTACATATATCCGGTCGACAACGGAATACGCGGTTCAGACAGACCTGCTCGGCATATACGGGGCATATTCGTGCGGAGTGTATGAGCATCCGGCGGCGTCACCGCCGTCCCACGAGTTACGCAAGGTCCAACCTGTGTCGTCCTGACGCAGTCTGCTGGCTGTTTTCTTCCCTTGCCGTCGGTGACGGGGGTATGAGTCCCGTCCTGCCCGTCCACCGTTACCGGTAATCCCCACCTGTTCTCCATTTTCAGCGGTTGTCGTCGTTTCGGCGGTACGTCCCTGTGCCGCACGCAGCCCGTTTCCTCACGGACTGCTATTCGGTGCCCGGTCGCTTCGCCGGACGTCGGCGGTGCGTGCGTCGTCCGCGGCTGCCGCGTGTCGGTTTCACCGTGTTCTCACGCCATGACGGCGTGTCCTACGCTAGGAAAAAGGGGGAATTTCCGTGCAACTCCACATGCAGACCATTCTGATCGTCATCATCACCCTGGGCGCCGGTGTATGGGCGGGGGTGTTGCTGCGCAAGCGGTTCGTCGAGGCGCGTCACGAGAACCTGGAGGAGCAGGGGCGCAAGATGATCGAGGACGCCCTGGCCGAGGCGGAGCAGATCAAGAAGGAGGCCTCCCTGCATGCCAAGGACGAGGCCTACCGCCTCAAGCAGGAGGCGGAGAAAGAGATCCGCCGGCGCCAGGCGGAGATCGCCCAGGAAGAGAAACGCTACAGCCAGAAGCTCGAACAGATCGAGCGCAAGATCGATCTGCTCGACAAGCGGGAGATGGACCTGCTGCGCAAGGAAAAGGCCCTGGCCGCCGAGGAGAAGAAGCTCGAAAAGATCAGGGCCGAGGCGGAGAAACTGGTTGCCGAGCAGCAGCAACGCCTGGAGCGGATCGCTGGCATCTCCAAAGAAGAGGCCAAGCAGGAACTCATCGAGAGCATCAAGAGCGAGGCCCGCATGGAGGCCGGCAAGGAGGTGTTGCGGATCGAAAACGAGATGCGTCTGAAGGCGGACCGGAAGGCCAAGAACATTTTGGCGCTCGCCATTTCGCGCTATGCCGGCGATTACGTGGCGGAGAAAACGGTCTCCCTCGTGCCCCTGCCCAACGAAGAGATGAAGGGACGGATCATCGGCCGCGAGGGGCGTAACATCCGCGCCATCGAGGCGGCGACCGGCATCGACATCATCATCGACGACACACCGGAGGCTGTATTGCTCTCCGGTTTCAACCCGGTGCGTCGCGAGGTGGCCCGCATGGCCCTGGAACGGCTGGTGGCCGACGGCCGTATCCACCCGGCCCGCATCGAGGAGGTGGTGGAAAAGGTTACCAAGGAACTCGAGGTCGCCATCCGGGAGGCCGGTGAGCAGGCGACCTTCGACGTCGGGGTGCACGGCGTCCACAACGAGCTGATCACCCTGCTCGGCCGGCTCAAGTACCGCACCAGTTACGGCCAGAACGTGCTGCAGCATTCGCTGGAGGTGGCGTTTTTGTGCGGCATCATGGCGGCCGAGCTCGGGATTGATGTCAAGCAGGCCAAACGGGCCGGCCTGTTGCACGATATCGGCAAGGCGGTGGATCACGAGGTGGAAGGATCGCACGCCACCATCGGTGCCGACCTGGCCCGCAAGTACGGCGAGGCGCCGGAGGTGGTGCACGCCATTGCCGCGCACCACGAGGATGTCGAGCCCACCAGCATTCTCGATATCCTCGTCCAGTCCGCCGACGCCCTGTCCGGCGCCCGGCCCGGCGCCCGCAAGGAGATGCTGGAGAGCTATGTCAAGCGGCTGGAGGAACTCGAAAAGATCGCCAACACCTTCGATGGTGTCGAGAAGTCTTTTGCCATCCAGGCGGGCCGGGAGGTGCGCGTCGTGGTCAACAGCAGCCAAGTGGACGATTCTACCACCTTGCTGCTCGCCAAGGACATCGCGAAGAAGATCGAGGAGAGTCTCACCTATCCCGGCCAGATCAAGGTGACCGTCATCCGCGAGACGCGGTCGGTGGATTACGCCAAGTAAGGGGGCCCGGCTTACGCAAGTCTGGATCCGTGACGGTTTCACGATCCAGGGCAAGGAGACAGCAGGAGGGGAACGATCGTGACGGCCATGACCATCGAGGAACAGCTCCGGCTCATCGAGCGCGGCACCGTGGATCTCGTTTCAAAGGAGGAGCTGGCCGAGAAACTGAAGAAATCCGCCGCCACCGGCCGGCCGCTGCGGGTGAAGGCAGGCTTCGATCCCACGGCGCCGGACCTGCACCTCGGCCACACGGTGCTGTTGCAAAAACTGAAGCATTTCCAGGAACTCGGCCACGAGGTTTGCTTTTTGATCGGCGATTTCACCGGCATGATCGGCGATCCCACCGGCAAGTCGGAGACCCGCAAACCACTGACCCGCGAGGACGTGGCCCGCAACGCCGAGACCTACAAGGAGCAGGTCTTCAAGATTCTCGACCCGGAAAAGACGCGGGTGATGTTCAATTCCGCCTGGCTCGACAAGCTCTCCTCCCAGGATTTCATCCGGCTCGCCTCGCAGCTCACCGTGGCCCGTATGCTGGAACGCGAGGATTTCCGGACCCGGTTCGACAACGGCCAGCCGATCAGTATCCATGAGTTCCTCTATCCGCTCATTCAGGGCTACGATTCCGTCGCCATGCAGGCCGACGTCGAGATCGGCGGTACCGACCAGCTCTTCAACCTGCTCATGGGCCGCGATCTCCAGCGCGCTTGGGGGCAGGAGCCGCAGGTGGTGCTCACCATGCCGCTCCTCGAGGGGCTGGACGGCGTCAACAAGATGAGCAAGTCGCTGGGCAATTACATCGGCATCACCGAGTCTGCCGACGACATCTACGGCAAGACGCTTTCCATCTCCGATGAGTTGATGTTCCGCTATTACGAGTTGCTCAGTGATCTCTCCACCGAGGAGATCGAGCGGCTCCGGCAAGAGATGGAAGCCGGCCGGTTGCACCCCAAGAGGGTCAAGCAGCAACTGGCCCGGGAACTGGTTGCCCGTTTCCACGGGCCGGAGGCGGCCGAGCGGGCCGAGGCGAACTTCGAGCGGGTGTTTCGTGATCACCAGCTTCCCGACGATATACCGGAAAAACGGGTGGCCGCCGGGGGAGACGCCATCTGGCTGCCGAAACTGCTGGTGGCCGCCGGCCTCGTCAAGGGCACCGGCGAGGGCCGCCGCATGATCCAACAGGGCGCGGTGAGCATCGACGGCGAGCGGATCACCGACGTGGAGCACGAGGTGCCGGCAACACGGGGCGAACTCCTGCTCAAGGTGGGCAAACGGCGGTTCTGCAAGGTGATCCTGGAACCGTGACGCGCCGACTGGAAATACGGGAACGTCAAGAAGGGCTTCGATACCGTGTGGATTGAAGCCCTTTTTTCGTTATGCACGTGCGCCAGCGGGAAGACACGATTCCAGAAAAGCGGCCAGTTTCTCCGCGTTCCGGTCCAGGTCGAACAGTTGGGAGTTTTCGGGGGCTACGATACGGGCGGCGAGGCGTGCCGGCCGGTCACTGGCGAGAAAGGCGACCCAGTCCCGGCTTTCCGGCAGGACGGCGATGGCGGGATCATCGCTGAGCGGCAGTCCCCGCAGCGCCGTGGGTGTGGCCAGTATTGGCAGCCGGTTGTAGATCGATTCCGCCACCTTGATGTTGACGCCGCCGCCCTGGGTGATCGGCTGGATCATGATGTCGGCGTCTTGCCAGACGGTGGCGAGGTCGTTCACGAAGCCATGGCCATGCACTCCCCGTGCCCGATCGTCGAACCCCTCGGAGCCCTTGCCATAGAGATGGACTTCGAGCTTTTTCTTGGCATGTTCGGGGAGGTGCCGCCAGATTTCTTCCAGGAACCAGGTGATGCTGGCGCGATTCGGCCACCATTCCAGGTTGGCGAGAAAAGAGAGATGTATCGGCCGGCCGGGCTGCCGCCGGTTGCGTGATCCGGTCCTTGCCGGAGGGTAGGAAAACGTAGGCAGGATGGTGGCAATCGAAAGGCCGGGATGGTGGCTCCGGAAATAGTGCTCATCATCGGCGGAAATGGTGATGATGCGGTCCACCTTCGCCATTCCGGCGGTCTCATACTCTCGCAGCTTCTCGAGATCCTGCTGCACGATCCGACCGATGAACGGGCGGCGCCGGATCGCCTCGGTCTGGGCGGCGTAGAGTAGGTGCTCGACGTTGTTGGCGATATAGATCCGGCAGCAGCTGTCCGGCAGCAGGTCGGCGCACCAGAGCATGTCGATACCGGTGATCACCACGCCGCTGTACGTGGAGGCAGCCAGCATCCTCTTGAGCTGCCGTGCAAATCTTGCGGAGTAGAAGTGGCATGCCTTGGCCGGGAGGGGCGAAAAGCAGGAGCGCAGCAGGGATATCGCCTTGGCCGGGGCTCTACGTCGCCAATGTGACTGGCGTTCGAAAAAGATCTCCTCCTGGTGGAGATCCGGTCGTATTTCCCGGAGCATCGCCTGGATGGCCTTGCGGTACACCGGCCCGCCGTAGGTGAACCGTTGGTCGGAGCGATGGCTGATGAACAGAAGGCGGCCGTGCATCATCCCGAAGTTCTTGCGGTGTTGTGGGTGATAGCTGCGAAGAGTTCCGAGAATTTTCTCGCCGATGCCTCGCGGGTAAAGCCATGGATCGCCAACGCTCGTCCGTTTTCGGCCAGACGCTTTCGCAGGCTGGGAGACGCCGCAAGTTTTCGCACCGCGGCGGCGATTTCCGCAGGTGCGTGTGGCGTGATGAGAAGGCCAGTTTGCTCGTGAATCACCACGTCGGGAATTCCTCCCACCTTGGTGGCGATCACCGGCGTGCCGGCCAGCATCGCTTCGATGAAGGTGAGTCCCTGGGCCTCCTGCCACGACGGCCCGATGAACATATCCGCCGCCGCAAGATAGGAGGGGACGTCCGCCGGCGCCACCCAGCCCGTGAAATGCACCCGCCCGCCGAGGTTGCGTGTCGCGGCCAGCCGCTCAAACCGTTGTCTGTCCTGTCCTTCGCCGATCACGAGGAGGGAGACGGCGGGAAGATCGCGTACGAGGTCGGCCATTGCCTCCATGAGATCGCCAACACCTTTTTCCTCTACGATCCTTCCCAGGAACACGAGCAGGGGGCCGTCTTTGTTCCGGTACGTATCCTGTATCCGACGGACCTGCTGCGGATTGGCCGGCGAGGGATCGACCCCCATGGGGATACGGACGAGGCGGGGGATGGACGCGTGGATGCCGAGTACCGCCTGTCGGGTGGCGCTACTATTGACGGTGACGCCTTCGGCATGGGCGAGGGCGAACCGTTTGAATGGGGTGAGCAGGGAATTCGACAACGCGAAGACATCGCTTCCGTGGATCGTGATCACATGGGGTGTCCCTGTCAAGCGTGCCGCGATGGCGCCGACGAATCCCTGGGGGAGCAGCCAGTGCGAGTGGAGCAGATCGAATTTCCCGCGGCGTAGGAGCCGGATGGTGGCGCACAGTTCGGCAAGCACGAGGGGAGGCAGTTTGAGGAGGTTCTTTCTGTTCTTACGGAGGTTGATCAGCGCTCCTCCCTGGTAGCAAACCGTTTGTTGGGATTCTGGCCAGAGATACCGGAAACGTTTTATGGCGACCCCCTCCAGGGTTTCCTCGGTGGCTGCCCCGGGAGCGTGAGGCGCCAGGACCGTGACGCGCCATTGGAGCTTTTGCAGGTCTTCCGCCAAGTTGAGGACAAAGGGGGTGGTGCTGTCTCCCAGCCAGCGGGGCAGATTGGATGTGACACATAGGACGTGCCCGCGAGGCGGAGCGTTTTTTGGAGAGAGCCGGGCGATTACCATGAGTACGTTGCGAAGGGGGCCGGATTTCAGCAACAGAGCCGGGCGTGCAGGGCGTCGAGTTCCGCCTGGGCCTTGTGGTACAGGGTGTAGTCCGCCTGGTTGCATTCTTCGAGCCGTTTGCGAAGATCCGCAGGAATTTCGTAGCGGTTTCTGGTACGCTGGGGATTGACGTTGCGCGGAGGGATCGGTGGCAGCGATTCCAGGGAGAAGAGCTTCTGGAAGCATTCCATGCTCTTTTCGAACTCCTCCACGATGCCGACGAAGGCGAAGTCCGTGGTGT
>CAYRGZ010000092.1:0-10740 GCA_964423785.1 uncultured Desulfobulbia bacterium | reverse complement strand
TCCGGACAATTTATAAGTCTTAAAACCGGACAACTCTATTTGTCGCTAACAGGGGATATTCGGAATTTCGTGATCCCTTTCAGCTCGTTCCACTTACGGGCCGGCGATGTGGGCGGCTGCCTGGAGAGCGGCCAGCAGATCGGGGGAAAACCGGACCAGGCGGCCGCTGCGGTCCACTGGCGCGTGCACCGTGTGGCCAAAGGCGAGCAGGCAATCATCGTCGTCGCGGACAATCCGGTACACGAACCGGCACGACGCCCGGCTGACATCGGCAAGCGCGGTCTCGATCCGGAGAGAATCGTCGTAGCGGGCCGAACGGCGATAGCGGCAGGCGCACTCCACCACCGGCAATATCAGACCGTCGGCCTCGAGCTCGCGGTAGGAACACACCCGGTCGCGCATGAACTCGGTGCGGCCGTACTCGAAGTAGCGTAGATAGTTGGCGTAGTAGACCACACCGCCGGCATCGGTGTCCCCGTAGAGGACTCGGCAGTGGCAGACGTGACGATCGTTCGGCATTTCGGGAACGGTGATCATGGCGCCAGGAAACGGTCGTACAAGGCGGCGCCGTCGCCGATGTACTGGCCGCCGGTGGCCGCCGCCCGCTCGCAGTAGGACAGGTGTTCCTGCACCCCATCCCAGCGCGAATCGTAGAGCGCCACCGGCACCGGCCGCGGATCGTGGGTCAGGATGGACACCGGTGTATAGTGGTCCATGGCCACCAGCACCCGAAACGGTTCTCCGCGCTGGACGAGGCCGGCGATGATCGGCGCGACGATCCGGGAATCGAACATCTCGATGGCCGCCACCTTCTCGTCGATGCGGCCGTGATGGCCGGCCTCGTCCGGTGCCTCGACGTGGACGAAGACGAAATCGCACCGCTCCAGGGCCGTGAGCGCCGCCGCCACCTTGCCCTCGCAGTCGGTATCGAGGTAACCGGTGGCGCCGGGCACGACAAGCACCTCCATGCCGGCACAGACCGCGATCCCTTTCAAGAGATCGACGGCGGAAACCAAGGCGCCGTCGAGACCGTACCGTTCCGTGAAGGGCGGCATCTTCGGACTCTTGCCCTCACCCCACAGCCAGATGCCGTTGGCCGGCGGCCGGCCCGCCGCCCGCCGCCGTTGGTTCACCGGATGATCGGCGAGCAGCCGACGGGCACCGGTGACCAGACGCTCCAAAACGGGTAAGTCCAGATACCGTCGGTAGAAGTCGGTGACCTCCTTGCCGGTGTAGTCATGGGGCGGCACGGTACCGAGTTCTCCCCCCGGATCGCGGAGCACGACCAAGTGCCGGTAACTCACTCCAGGATAAAACCGTACCCCGTCGCCGCCGAGTTCCGTCTGCAGGGCAGCGATGAGTTCGGTGGCCTCGTCGGTGTCGATGTGACCGGCGGAATAATCGACCATGGTGATCGCCCCGTTTTGTTCCGCCAAGGTCACCAGATTGCAACGGAAGGCGAGTTCGTCCGGCGCCAGTTCCACTCCCATGGCCGCCGCCTCCAGGGGGGCCCGGCCACTGTAGAACTCCTGCGGCCGGTATCCCAACAGCGATAGATTGGCCACGTCGCTGCCCGGCGCCATGCCGTCGGGGATGGTCTTGACGGTATAGAGCACCCCGCGGCGGGCGATATCGTCCATGGCCGGGGTCGCGGCCGCCTCCAGGGGCGTGCGGCCGTCCAACTCGGCCAGGGGCAGATCGCCCATGCCGTCGCCGACCAGCACCAAGTACTTCATCGGTCGTCCCTGTCGGTGAGGATGCGCAGCTTGACCGTGGGTGCCACCGTGGTGGGCAGGGTGTCGATGGTGGCCAGTGCCTTGGCCACCGCCGCCTCCTCGGCCTCGTAGGTCAGCATGACGATGGGCACCGCGTTGTCCTCATGGCGTTTCTTCTGCACCACGGACTCGATACTGATGCCGTTGTCACCGAGGATGCCGGAGATGGTCGCCAGCACGCCGGGCACGTCCCGGGTGGTGAACCGGAAGTAGTAGGGACAGCGCAGGTTATCCAGGGGCGTGATGGCGATATCGGTCATGTGTTCCGGCAAATAGGAAAGACACGGCACCCGGCCGAGGCAACCATGCTGGATGTTGCGGGCGATATCGACGACGTCGGCCGCCACCGCCGAGCCAGTGGGCAACTTGCCCGCCCCGTAGCCGTAGAGCATGACGTTGCCGACTTCGTCGCCGGAAAACCAGACGCCGTTGTAGGCGCCGTTGATGGAGGCCAGCATGTGATTCTTCGGCACCAGCGTGGGATGCACCCGGGCCTCCACGTGGCTGCCGTGGTTGACGCTGATGGCGAGCAGCTTGATCCGGTAGCCGAACTCCCTGGCAAAGTCGATATCCAGCGGCGTGATGTTGGAGATCCCCTCGACACTGATCGACTCGAAGGGGATGACGGCGCCGTAGGCCATGGTCATCAGGATGGCGAGCTTGTGGGCCGTATCGATGCCCTCCACGTCGTAGGTGGGGTCCGCCTCGGCATAGCCCTTTTCCTGGGCCTCGCGCAACACCGCATCGAAGGGGATGCCCTCCTCGGCCATCCGGGTAAGGATGTAGTTGGCTGTGCCATTCAATATCCCCATCAGGGAATCGATACGGTTGGCGACCAGTCCCTCCTTCAAGGCCTTGATCACCGGAATACCGCCGCCCACCGAGGCCTCGAAGCCCACCTCTACCCCCCTGGAGGCCGCCGCCTGGAAAATTTCGGCGCCGTGCTGGGAGATAAGGGCCTTGTTGGCGGTCACCACGTGCTTGCCCTGCTCGATGGCCTGCAGGATGAAGGTGCGGGCCGGCTCGATACCGCCGATGAGTTCCACGACGATGTCGATATCCGGATCATTGATGATGGCGGTGGCATCCCGGCCAAGCTCGGTGGCGGTCAGATAGTCGGGCAACCGCTCCACCCGCAGGTCCGCCACCCGAGTGAGCCGGATGGCTAGACCGGTTTTCTTCTGCAGCCGTTCCTGCTGGTCGTGGAGGACGGCGGCCAAGCCGCTGCCCACCGTCCCGAAACCGATCAACCCTACCTTGATTTCCTTCATGCTCGTGTCCTTCGGTTGTCAGCCCGCACACACCCTCTGCAACGGGCTGTCATTCTCTTGAATTCGTGACGGGAAATCAGCTTACTTGTTTCTTTTCCCTGTCATATCAGCACGTTACAAGAAAAAATGCTTTTCTGAAAGAAGATTTACCCTGAGTACAGGGCCGCCCTTCGGGGCGACGGAATCAGGATTGATGTAATCGCAAAAAATGCGATTACATCGAGTTCACGCTTTGCAACCCCTTGAATTATCGTGTCAGGCCTGCGCCGAATACGACTTTTTACACGGCCATCAGGATTCTCTGCTGGCGCTGGTGCAGCCCAAGGCTACCACACCGCCATGCTTGAAATCCATTCTTCTACCGTTTTTACCGGCCGCTGTCAAATGGAATGGAGCTCCTAAAATATGGGGAAATTACATATAGTGTCCCCGTATTTTATTCCAGGGCGATCCCTGCATTGACATCGGCCGGCAAACCCTTTACCTTGCAGAGCTGGCAAGAGTACCTCCCCTTTCGTCATTGCCGGTTGAGTTACGAGGAGATTTCCGTGCAACAACTCGACATCATATCCATGTTCCTGCACGCCGGGCTGCTGGCCAAGCTGGTCATGCTCATCCTGCTCGGCTTCTCCATCGTTTCATGGACGATCATCTTCCGCAAATTCACTCTGTTCCGGGCGGCAAAACGCGAGTCCGCCCAGTTCACGGAACGATTCTGGCAATGCCGCACCCTGGCCGAGGCCAACGAGGCGGCCCAGGAGATGGAGCTCTGCCCCGAGGCCGCCGTCTTTTTGGCCGGCTACGGGGAGCTCCAGAGGCTCAACGTCAGCCGACATGACGGGGAGAGGGACCCATTCACTCTTCGGTTCGCCAGCATGGAGAATCTGCAACGCACCCTCCGCAGGACCATGAACGAACAGCTCGGCCAGTTCGGAGGTTCCCTCCAGTTCCTCGCCACCACCGGCAACGCCACCCCGTTCATCGGGCTATTCGGCACCGTTTGGGGCATCATGACCTCGTTCAAGGACATCGGCATCCGCGGCTCGGCCTCGCTGGCCATCGTCGCCCCCGGTATCTCCGAAGCCCTCATCGCCACCGCCGCCGGTCTCGCCGTCGCCATTCCGGCGGTCATCTTCTACAACTACTTTTCCAACCAGTTGGCCGAACTCGAAGACAGCATGACCAACTTTGCCGACGATTTTCTCAACCTGGTGGAGCGGGATCTCCTTCACCGGCTGCGACGGGAGAAATGACATGGCGATGCAGACCGGCAGCCACGGCCGCGGCCGGAAGGCCCTCATGGCCGACATCAACGTCACCCCGCTGGTGGACGTCATGCTGGTGCTGCTCATCATCTTCATGGTGACGGCGCCGATGATGACCCAAGGGCTCGACGTCGATCTGCCGGAAACCACGGCCAAGGCGCTGCCGCAAAAGGAAGATCCCATCGTCATCTCGATCGCCGCCGACGGCACCATCCAGGTCGACAAGATCACGACGGATCTCCGTCTGTTACGCCAACAGCTCGCCGGTTTGGCCGCCGACAACGGCAACCGGCGGCCGGTTTTCCTGAAGGCGGACAAGAAGGTCGCTTACGGTGTGGTGGTGCAGGTGATGGCCGCCTTGAAGGAAGCCGGCTTCGACGAACTCGGCATGGTCACCCAGCCCCTGCCCCATGCCCGAGGGCTCTGAATATCCAAGGAACAGCAGCTTCACCAGGGCACAAGCCGTGCAGGGGTGATTCACGAAAAGGCCGCCGATGAACACGCCGCTTGCCGGCAATAATCTCCATCCACGCCCCCTGGATCACGACCAGGAATCCTGGCGCCGCCCCCTTGTCTTCAGCATCGGTGTCCATCTGGCCCTTCTAGCCCTGGTCCTGGCGACGCCCCTGGTCCGCTTTCAACGCGAACTGCCGGAAATCCATACCGTCAAGCTCTTCACTGCTGCCGAACTGCCTTCGCCGCCGGCTCCAGCCGCCGCCGAGCCCGCCCCCAAACCTGTCCCCGAACCACCGGCCACCTCCCTGGCCCCGGCGCCACCGCGGCCCCAACCCAAGACGCCCCGCAAGGTGATCTCCCTGCGGCCGCTGAAGCGAAAAAAACGCGTTACCCCACCGCCGGTGGAAAAAAAGGCGCGCGATACCCGGATCGAACGATCCCTGCAGCAGATCCAGGCGCGTCTGGCCCGGGAACGGGCCGAGGCGGCCGCTCGGGAGAAGGCGGCCCGCGCTCTGGAGGAGATCCGCCGCGCCCTGCGGAGCACAGCGGTGGAGAAGACAGGGACGGGTGGCCCGGCCGCGGCCGCCGCCGGCAAGGCCGCCTCCCCCGCCGCCACGGGCGATGGCCGGAGGGACGGCGGCGACCAGGTTGTCTCCCTTGCCAAAAAACGGTACTATGCCGCTATCCTCACCCATCTCTCCCGGTTCTGGAGCCTGCCGGACACCATGGACTGGGATGATGACCTGGAGGCGGTGGTGGTCTTGTGGCTGCGACGCGACGGCACGGTCCTCAAACGGGAATTCGAAAAGAAATCGACCAACGTCTACTTCAACCGCTTCGTGGAGCAGACCCTGGACAAGGCAGGCTCCTTGCCACCCTTTCCGGAGGAACTGCCGGAAGCGGTACTCGAACTCGGCATCAGGTTCCGTCCCCATGAACTGCTTTGAGAAATGGCGACCCGCTCGTTTGCTGTTGCTGCTCGTCCTGGTGCTGATCGTGGCCGGCACGGTACGGCCCGCTGCCGGCCGTGACTACCTGGATCTCACCGCCGACGTGCGCAAGATTCCTTTGGCGGTGCCCTTTTTCACGAACCAGAAGACGGGCGCCGGCGACGAACAGGGCCGGGTCATGGCCGATATCCTCGGCCGGGCCCTGGCCTTCCACGGCTTCTTCGCCCTCATCCCATCCAAACGGTACGGAGGCGTCCAGGATACCGATTGGGTCAAGCTTGGCGCCGAAATGGTGGTCCTCGGCTCCTACCAGGAAGACCGCGGCCAGATCGTCCTGGAAATGCGGCTTCTCGACATCGTGGACGGTGCCATGATCACCGGCCGTCGCTACCGGGGCGCCGGCAACATGACCGACCGGATGCTCTTTCGCTTCTGCGACGAGTGCATCGAAAAACTCACCGGCGAGCGCGGCGTAGCATCGAGTCGCATCGCCTTCGTGTCGGACGACGGAAAGAGCAAGGAGATCTACGTCGCCGACATCATCGGTCACCGCATCCGCCAAGTGACCCACCACGCCAGCCTCACCGTCTCGCCCCGCTTTTCCGCCGACGGCCGGCGGCTGCTCTATACCTCCTACCACCGGGGACGCCAGGTCCTCTATCTCACCTCCCTCACCGCCGAAACGACCCGGGCCATTTCCTGGCGGCCGGGCCTCAACCTGGCGCCGACCTGGTCGCCCACCGCCGACCGCCTCGTCCTCTCCCTGAGCCCGGACGGTCATGCCGATCTTTTTCTCACCGAGGCGGTGCCGCCCCGGCGCCAGCAGATCAAGATCCTCAAACGTTTGACCAGAAAGACCGGCATCAACGTCTCTCCCTCCTGGTCGCCGGACGGCACCCGCATCGCCTTCGTCTCCGACCGCAGCGGATCCCCGCAGATCTACGTCATGGACATCGCCACCGGCGCCACCCGCCGCCTCACCTTCGAGGGCACCTACAACACCGCTCCGGCCTGGTCGCCCAAGGGGGATGCCATTGCCTACGCCTCGCTCGTCGGCGGTACCTACCAGATCTTCACCATCAGCCCGGAGGGCGGCGTGCCCACCCAGGTGACCAAGAGCTGGGGCAGCCACGAGGACCCCGACTGGTCACCGGACGGCCGGCAGATCGTTTTTGCGCGAAAACGCGATGCGGTGCAAACGATCTGTGCTATATTCAAGAACGGCACCGGCGAGCGCGTCCTCTTCCGGCTGCCCGGCCGGCAAAATATGCCTGCCTGGTCGCCACGCTTGCCGTACTGAATAGAAAGCGGAAGGGAAACGGGAGAACACGGATGCGGAAGTCCTTACGGAAATTCATGATCGTCCTCTTGGCCGGCGCCCCTCTCGTCGGCGGCTGCGTGGCCACCGAGCAGGACGTGGTCAGCCTCGACCTGCGGCTACGCAGCGTCGACAACCGGCTGGACCGGCTGGAAACCACCCTGCAGACCGTCAAGGAAACCCAGAAAGACACGGTGGAGCAACTGCGCCGCAAGCAGGCTGAGACCGGCTCCACCACCGAGGAACTCCACTCCCTTCTCTTGCAACTGCAGGGTAAGCAGGAGGAAGAAACCCATCACCGCCAGACACTCGGCCGGAGCTTGCGCTCCCGCCAGCAAGAACTGGCCGGCCGGCTGGCCGCCATGGAAAAACGGCTTGCCGCCCTGGACGAGCGCCTGGCCGAATTCGACCGGCTCCTTGGAGAGACCAAGGCCACCGTCGAGGCGACGGCGGCAGATCTGGCGGCCTACAAGGAACAGCAGGCCAAGGCGGCGGCGGAAGAGGCCCTGGCCGCCGCTCGGCGCGCCGAGGAGGTCAAGCGCCGCGAGCGGCTGGCCCGCCGCCAACGCCAGATCGTACCGGACAAGAAAAAGCAAAAACCAACGGCGACAAGCGCCGCCCCTCCTGCCGCCGTCAAGGCAAAAAAGCCGGCCGCCAAGACCAAGGCGCCGTCGGCCGAGAAATCCGCCTACGACGCGGCCTACGCCCTTCTTACCGCCCACAAGTACCGGGACGCCTACAACGCTTTCCAGAAATTCATCGAGACCTATCCCAGCTCTAAGCTCGTGCCGAACGCCATCTTCTGGTCCGGCGATTGCCTGTACAACCAGAAGGAATACGAGATGGCCATTCTGGAGTACCAGAAAGTGGTGGCCGACCACCCTAAGGACGCCAAGGCGCCGGCCGCCCTGTTGAAGCAGGCCCTGGCCTTCGAAAAGCTGGGCGACTCCCAGACAGCGGAAATCATCTACAAAAAGATCGTAAGCGAATACCCGAAAAGCGAGCAGGCCAAAACAGCACGGAAAAAACTCGGCACGTAACCGCAGTCCGGCCGGCGATTTCCGGACACAAAAAAAGCGGCGCTCAACTTTGAGCGCCGCTTTTTTTGTTGGTGCTGTTACCGACTCTCAGGCGGAGATGCCGAGTTCCTTTTCCTTCTCGGCCACCGCCAAGCGGGTCTTGATCACCGTATCGGAGATCAGGCTCATGGAGTCGATGCCGCACTCCACCAGGAAGGTGACGAAGTCCGGGAAGTCGGACGGCGCCTGGCCACAAATGCCGATCTTGCGGCCGCGGCGCTTGGCGGTATCGATGACCATCTTGATCATGGTCTTGACCGCCTCGTTGCGTTCGTCGTAGATGTGGGCCACGAGATCCGAATCGCGGTCGAGCCCCAGGGTGAGCTGGGTGAGGTCGTTGGAACCGATGGAAAAGCCGTCGAACACATCGGCAAAGGCCTCGGCGGCGATGACGTTGGACGGGATCTCGCACATGACGTAGACCTCAAGGCCGTTTTCACCCTGGACCAGGCCGAACTCGCGCATCACTTCGATGACCTTGCGGCCCTCCTCCGGGGTGCGGCAGAAAGGAACCATCAGCTTGATGTTGGTGAGGCCCATATCGTTACGGGCCTTGAGCAGGGCCTTGCATTCCAGTTCGAAGGCGGGCTTGTACTTGGGATCGTAGTAGCGGGAGGCGCCGCGCCAGCCGATCATCGGGTTGGACTCCATCGGCTCGTAGAGCTGACCGCCGATGAGGTTGGCGTACTCGTTACTCTTGAAATCGGACAGCCGGACGATGACGTCCTTGGGGTAGAAGCCGGCGCCGATGCGGGCCACCCCTTCGGCCAGCTTATCGATGAAGAATTGCTTCTTGTCGTCCGGGTAGGCGGTGGTGCGGGCCTCGATCTCGGCGACGATGGCGGCCACCTCCTGGTCGCCAGCCGCGGCCTGTTTCTTGAGTTCCTCGAAATTGTAGAGGGCGAGCGGGTGGATACCGATATGGGAGTTGATGATGAACTCCTCCCGGGCAAGGCCGACACCGTCGTTGGGGATCTGGCACTCGGAGAACGCCTTTTCCGGGATGCCGACGTTCATCATGATCTTGGTGCGGGTGGCCGGAATGTTCTCGAGATCCAGGGTCTCGACCTCGTACTTGAGCAACCCCTCGTAGATGTTGCCGCTCTCACCCTCGGCGCAGGAGACCGTCACATCCTGGCCGCTCTTGATCCGCTCGGTGCCGTTCTCGGTGCCGATGACGCACGGGATGCCGAGCTCGCGCGAGATGATGGCGGCGTGGCAGGTGCGGCCGCCCCGGTTGGTGACGATAGCGCTGGCGATCTTCATGATCGGCTCCCAGTCGGGATCGGTCATGTCGGTGACCAGCACATCGCCGGCCTTGAAGTCGTGGATGTCGGCCACGTCCATGATGACGTTGGCCTTGCCCTGGCCGATCTTGCTGCCCACCGCCTGACCAGTGGCGAGGAGGGTGCCGGTCTCCTTCAGGACATAGGTCTCCATCGTTTTCTTGGAGGTCTGGCTGTGGACGGTCTCCGGCCGCGCCTGGACGATGTAGAGCTTGCCGGTGCCCACCGTCTGGCCGTCACCATCCTTGGCCCACTCGATATCCATGGCCTTGCCGTAGTGGTCCTCGATGATGCAGGCCCAACGGGCCAGCTGCAGGATCTCGTCGTCGCTGAGGACGTACCGGCCCCGTTCCTCGGCGGTGGTATCGACGTTCTTGACCGGTTCGTCGGCATCGGGACCATCGTTGTATATCATCTTGATTTCCTTGCTGCCGACCCGCTTGCCGACGATGGGCCGCTTGCCCTCCTTCAGGGTGGGCTTGAACACATAGTACTCGTCCGGGTTCACCGCCCCCTGGACGACGTTCTCCCCCAGGCCCCAGGCGCCGGTGATGAAGACCGCGTCCTGGAAACCGCTCTCCGTGTCGATGGAGAACATGACGCCGGAACAGGCAGCGTCGCTGCGAACCATCTTCTGGACAACAATGGACAGATAGACGTCGAACTGACCGAAACCCTTGTCGTGGCGATAGGAGATCGCCCGGTCGGTGAACAGACTGGCAAAACAGCGCTTGCAGGCATCGATCAGGGCCTCGGCGCCGCGGATATTGAGATAGGTCTCCTGCTGGCCGGCGAAGGAGGCATCCGGCAGGTCCTCGGCGGTGGCCGACGACCGGACGGCAACATCGACGCCCTCGCCGTACTCCTCCTCCATTTTGCGGTAGGCGGCAAGGATGGCGTCGCGCAAATCGGTGGGGAATTCGGCGTTGCGGATGATGTCACGCACCTTGCGCCCCCGTTCCTGCAGGTTGTGCAGATCGTGCGTATCGAGGCCCTCCAGGGCCTCCTCAATGGCCTGCTCGATACCGGCCGTCTTAAGCAGGTGCCGGTAAGCGGTGGCAGTGATGGCAAAGCCGTGCGGCACTGCTACTCCCTTGTCGGTGAGCTTCCGGTACATCTCACCGAGGGAGGCGTTCTTGCCGCCGACCAGGGGTACGTCCTCGATACCGATTTCCTCGAACCAGAGAATGAGTGCGTCGTCATGTTTTCCCATCGTGCTTTTCTCCTTCCTCGACCAGCGTGCGGGTCAATCACAGGTTTTGGCCGACTATCCGCATGGGAGCGGCTCTTGCAATGAAATGATGCTTCTTATAGCTAATCTGCCGCCAAGAATCAACCCT
>CAYRGZ010000091.1:0-10936 GCA_964423785.1 uncultured Desulfobulbia bacterium | reverse complement strand
ACGATTCCATCGAGTTCGCGGTGTGTAACCCGTTGAATTACCGTGTCAGGCCTGGACCGACTGCGACTTTTTACGAGTTGTACTTTTTTGGGTGCGTATAGAGAAATTCACCCCAATTAAGCGAGCCATCTCCGCCCTGTCAAGGATTTCCCGGCGATTCTTCACGCAGGACACCGTCGGCGAGCCGCAGGCAGCGGTCCATGGAGCCAGCCAACTCCATGTCGTGGGTGACCACGACGATGGCAAGCCTATGCGTTTGGGTCAGCCGCCGCAGACAGTCGAAGACCTTCTGTCCTGTGCGGGGATCGAGATTGCCGGTGGGTTCGTCTGCGAGCAGCACCGCCGGCTCCATGATCAGGGCCCGGGCGATGGCCACCCGCTGCTGCTCGCCGCCGGACAGCTCGCCGCTCAGGTGGTCACGCCGGTCGGCCAGGCCCACCTCGTCGAGCAGTCGTACGCCGCGCGCCACGAGTTCCTTCTTCGGCTGCCGGGCGATGAGCCCGGGCATGATGACGTTTTCCAGGGCGGTGAATTCCGGCAGCAGATAGTGGAACTGGAAGACGAACCCGATGGTGCGGTTGCGTAAGGTGTCGAGGTCGACGCCGGCGTGGATGTCTTGTCCGAAGTAATGCACCGTCCCCGCGGTGGGCTGGTCCAGGGCGCCGAGGATATGGAGCAGGGTGGTCTTGCCGGTGCCGGAACTCCCGACCACGGCCACCGTCTCGCCGCGGAAAAGGCGTAGGTTCACATCACGCAACACCTCGATGGTGGCGCCGTTGTCGAAGATTTTCTTGATGTGGCGCGCCTCCAGACAGAGGGTGCTGTCGGTGCCGTTTCGATCATTCATAACGCAGGGTACGGGCGGGCTCCACCCGGGCCGCCTGCCAGGCGGGATAGATGGTGGCCAAAAGTGAAATGAGGATGGCGGCCCCGGCGATGATGATCACGTCGGCCGGCACCACCTGTACCGGCAGGGTGGACAGGGGGTAGACGTCGGGCAGCTTGATGAACCGGTACTTGCCGAGCAGGTGGCAGGCGGTGAGGCCGCCAGCCACGCCGAGCACGGTGCCGGTGAGGCCGATGACCAGCCCCTCGAAGATGAAGATGCGCATGATGGCGCCTGCCGAAGCGCCCATCGACTTCAGAATGGCGATGTCCCGGTGCTTCTCCATCACCAGCATGATGAGGGTACTGACGATGTTGAAGGCGGCGACGATGACGATGAGGGCGACGATGATCGACAGGGCGGTCTTTTCCAGCTTGAGGGCGGAAAACAGGTTCTTGTTGGCGCTGATCCAGTCGCGGGCCAGGTAGCGCAAGCCGAGTTCGCGCTCGATGCGGCGGGCGATGACCCCGGCCTGGTCGATGTCCGCCACCCGCACTTCGAGGCCATGGACCGCGTCGCCGAGGTCGAGGAACTGCTGGGCCGTTTGCAGGGAGACGAAGGCGAAGACCGAATCGTACTCGTACATGCCGGATTCGAAGATACCCACCACCCGGCAGGTCTGCACCCGCGGGATGATGCCGATGGGGGTGAGCGGCCCGTCGGCGAGGATGAGGCGCACCGCGTCTCCGCGTCCGACCTGGAGCTGGCGGGCCAGATCGCGGCCGAGGATGATGGGTGGGGTGCGATGATCGCCGGTTTCGAGCTGGCGCGGATCGCCGACGAACATGTAGCGGTCCAGATCCAGCACTTGGTCGATGGTGGCAGGATCGATGCCGCGCAGGATGGCGCCGGTGCCGCCGTCGCCGGCCGAGATCATGGTTTGGGCGTAAACGTACGGTGATACGCCGACCACCCCTTCCATGCCGGCCAGTCGCTCGGCCAGGGGCCGGTAGTCGTCGATCTGGCCGTCCACGGTGCGCAGGACGATGTGGGAGTTGATACCGAGGATCTTGTCGCGCAGGCCTTGCGAAAAGCCGGTCATCACCGCCAGCACGATGATGAGGGCCATGACGCCGACCAGAACGCCGCCCATGGAGATGACGGTGATCAGCGACAAGAAGCCGTGGCGTTGCTTGGCCCGCAAGTAGCGCAGGCAGACGAACCATTCGAAGTACATCGGTACGGGTGCCCCGGCCGCCCGCGCGAGGCGGCCGGTCATTGCGGCGTCTTTTCCGGCCGCAGGTGCGGAAAGAGAATCACATCCCGGATGGACGGCGAATCGGTGAGCAGCATGACCAGCCGGTCGATGCCGATACCGCAACCGGCGGCGGGCGGCATGCCGTACTCCAGGGCGCGGACGAAATCCCGGTCCATTTCCGGGAAGATTTCCTCGTCGTCACCCCGCTCGGCGATCTGTTTCTCGAACCGCTGGCGCTGGTCCAGCGGGTCGTTAAGCTCGGAGAAGGCGTTGGCGATCTCGCGGCCGGTGATGAACAGTTCGAATCGGTCTGTGACTTCCGGGTCGTCGGCGTTGCGCCGGGCGAGCGGCGATACCTCGGTGGGGTAGGCGGTGATGAAGGTGGGATCGATGAGGCGTTCCTCCACCAGGAGTTCGAAGAGTTCGGTCTTCGCCTTGCCCGGGCCGGCGCCGGCGGGCAGTTCGATGCCCTGCTCGCGGGCGTAGGCCAGGATGCGCTCGGGATCGGCGAGCAGGGCCGGATCCAGGCCGCCCACCTCCACCAGGGCTTCGTCCATGGTCATGCGCCGCCAGGGCGGCGTCATGTCTACGGTGGTGCCCTGGTAGGTGATGGTCATGGAGCCACAGACCTCGGAGGTGATCCAGGCGAGCATTTCCTCGGTGAGATCCATGAGATCCTCGTAGGTGGCATACGCCTGGTAGAACTCCAGCATGGTGAATTCCGGATTGTGACGGGTGGAGAGCCCCTCGTTGCGGAAGTTGCGGTTGATCTCGAACACCCGTTCGAAGCCACCGACCAATAGGCGCTTCAGGTAGAGTTCCGGCGCGATCCGCAGGTAGAGGTCTATGTCGAGAGCGTTGTGATGGGTCTTGAACGGCCGGGCCGTGGCGCCACCGACGATGGGGTGCATCATCGGCGTCTCCACCTCGAGGAAGTCGCGGTTGACGAGAAAGTCCCGCACCATGCGGATTATCTGTACCCGTTTACGGAAGGTTTCGCGCACCTCAGGGTTGACGATCAGATCCACGTAGCGTTGCCGGTAGCGGGTTTCGACGTCGGTGAGGCCGTGGAACTTTTCGGGCAGGGGCCGGAGCGACTTGGTGAGCAGCCGGAACCGATCGGCCTGGATGGTGAGTTCACCGGTCTTGGTGCGGAAGAGCGGCCCGACGAAACCGACGATGTCGCCGATGTCGAGTTTCTTGAACAGGGCGTAGGCGTCGCTACCCACGACGTCTCGCTTGACGTATACCTGGATGCGGCCGCTTTCGTCCTGGATGTGAAGGAAGGCGGCCTTGCCGAACCGTCGTAGGGCTATGATGCGGCCGGCGATGGAGAACTGACCGCCGGGCAAGTCCTCGGCGGGCCGGTCGCCGGCCAGGGCGATGATGTCGCGGATGCGGTGGGCGGGCGTGAAGGAGTTGTCATACAGGGTAACGCCCTGCTCGGCGAGTTCACGTGCCTTTTGCAGGCGTTGCCGAATAACCTGGTTCGTGTCGTCCATGATCAATTGTGCGTCTTGTGTAAGGAAATTCCGTTGGATAATCCTTGGTTAAGCGTCGATGCTAAAACGTTGCCGCAGAAGGCGGGAAACCTCGCGGGTCAACTGGAGCACCTTCTCGGCGTGGGCGATGTCGAGTGAGCCGGTGCCACAGCTCGGGGTAACGAGGGTCTGGCGCAAGAGATCGGCCGGGGTACGGCCGTCGGTGGTCAGGGGCTCCATGTGCCGTTCCCACAGGGCGGCGAGATCGTCGGCGGTCTGGGCGTCGATGGTAGCCGCGTTGTTGGTGGGGATGCCGCCCCAGGCGATGATGCCGCCCCGGTCGAGAAAGGCGTTCACCGCCTCGATGCTGGAGATGAACCGGTCGAAGAAGCCGAAGGCGTCGAAGTTGACGATGTCCAGATCCAGGCCCAGAACCATGTCCCAATCGGTATTGGCGCAGACATGGATGCCGGCGAGCCCTCCGGCCCGGTGCACCCCGTCGATGACCTCGGCGAGGTCGGCGGTGATGTCTTCCTTGGCGATACTAATGTAGGCGGACGATCCCAGGCCGGCCAGGGCCGGCTCGTCGAGAAAGCAGATGGCGGTATGCCCGGTTTTGCGGAGGAAGTCCACCTGCCAGGCGGCCTTGCGGGCCGTGCCCTTGACGATCATCTCCCGCAGGGTCGGGTCGTAGTAGGCCAGACGCTGGTCCTGGTCGGTGATACCGACCAGCAGGGTGAAGGGACCGGTGATCTGGCCCTTGACCGCGACGCATTCGCGCCCCTGGACTGTGGCGGCCAGCTCGTAGAGGCCGGCGGCCCGGTGGCGGCTGATGGCAAACCGGGAGTCGGCAAGGAGACTTGCGTCTTCCTCAATGGCCAGGTAGTCCTCGAAGAAGGCCACCAATTCTTCCTGAAAGGTGGTGCTCGTCGTGTCGATGCGCGGCTTGCCGCCGTGTTCCTCCACGCCGGGAAACCCCTCCAGAAACTGGACCAGCATCCTCTCCTGCGGCAAACCGGGCAGTTGGGGCCAGAGGGGGATTTCTGGCGTGTACTCGAGGACGAGCTCCAGGGCCCGCCGGTGGTCGTCCAGAGGGATGCTGCCGATGAGCACCGGCAGGCCGTTGGCCGGGAATCGTTCCATGCGCGTTGTCGGTCCGAAAGCAAGATTGATGGGATCGCAAAAATGCGATTCCATCAGGTTCACGGTGTGTAACCCCTTGAATTACCGTGTCAGGCCTGGGCCGCCTGAGAGTTTTTACGGCTTCATCAAGATTACGGGTTGTGGCTTCGTGGGCCGAACTTACAGATTCTTGGCCCGAATGTCAAACGAAAGGACCGCGTTCTTGTATCGCAATGGTGCCGGATGAAGGCCGGGGGGACGTAATGGAATTGGTGACGGCTTGGTTGACTCCACCTGGAAAGTCGTTTATTGTTACATGTTCAGGCGAGAGTGGCGGAACTGGTAGACGCACTGGACTTAGGATCCAGCGCCTCGGCGTGGGGGTTCGACTCCCCCCTCTCGCACCAGTTTCATAAATCATGTTGAGGAAAAGGCCCCGGCGGCGGTGTCGGCTGCCGGGGTCATCAACGTTTTTCGTCAATTTTTCGCAAGCAACAAGGAAGGTAATCATGCAGGTGAATGTGGAAGAGGTCAGCGACCTCACGAAAAAACTCGTCGTCACCCTGCCCGCCGACATGGTGGGTGCCCGGCTCGACGCAGCCTACAACAAACTGAAGAACGAGGTGCGGATCAAGGGGTTCCGCCGCGGCCGGGTGCCGCGACCGGTGCTGGAGAAGACCTTTCGCCCCCAGGTGGAGGCCGAGGTGGCCGAGGAACTGGTCAAGGAGACCTATTTCGACGCCCTCGAGCAGACCGATCTCGATCCGGTGGTTCATCCGCAGGTGGAGGTGCACCGCTTCCAGGACGACGGGACCTTCCTGTACGAGGCCAAGGTTGACGTGCGGCCCGAATTCGAACTCACCGACTACACCGACATCACCGTCCAGATGGAGGAGATCGCGGTGAGCGACGAGGAGATCGAAGAGCGGCTGGAGGCCATGCGGCGGCAGATGGCGCCGCTCCAGAGCGTCACCGACCGGCCGGTTGCCGACGGTGATCTCGTGCTCATCGACTTCGAGGCCTTTGATGAGGACGGCAAACCCATCGAGCAGGTCCGTGGCACGGATTTCTCCGTCGAAGTCGGCTCCGGCCGACACGGCGAGGAATTCGAATCCGCCCTCATTGGCATCGAGAAGGGGGTGGAGACCGAGCGTACCATTACCTTCCCCCCGGGATTCGCCAACCAGGTGCTGGCCGGCAAGACGGTGACCTTCAAGATAACCGTCAAGGACATCAAGGAGCGAGTCCTGCCGGAGCTGGACGACGAGTTCGCCGCCGACGTGGACGAAAAGTTCACCAGTCTTGACGAGTTGCGGGAACATATTCGCGCCGAGATCCTCAAAGAAAAAGAGGAGAGTCAGGCCGGCGACCTGGCCGACAAGATCATGGCGGAGCTCTTGGCCCGCCATGATTTCCCGGTTCCCGAACGGTTGGTGGTTTATGAAGCGGAGATGATGGTCAAGCAGATGGAGCAGCGTCTGCTTGCCCAGGGAGTCTCCATCGAAGCGGCCGGCCTCGACCGTGACCAGCTGGCCGCCAACTACCGCGAACCGGCGGAAAAACGGGTCCGCGGTGATTTCATTCTCAAGAAAATAGCGGAAAAGGAAAATATCAAACTGTCCGAAGAGGATATCGAGGAGGGATTCCAGCGGGTGGCCCGCCAGTACGATATGACCGTGGCCGAGGTCAAGCAGTACTTCCGGGCCCGGGAGGACGCCCTGCCGTTCATGCACGAGCTGCTCAACGAGAAGATCCTCGATTTCCTGCGGGAAAAGGTCACCATCGAGCGGGTCCCCGCCGGCAGCGAGACCGCCGCGCCGGTCGGTCAGCAGGAAGGGACCAGCGAGACAACCAGCAGCGAAGAGGCCGATTCATGAACCTGATTCCCATGGTGGTGGAGCAGAGTCCACGGGGCGAACGCGCCTACGACATCTACTCCCGCCTGCTGAAAGAACGGATCGTTTTTCTCGGCACCCCGGTGAACGATGCGGTGGCCAACGTGATCATCGCACAGCTTCTCTTCCTCGAGGCCGAGGATCCGGACAAGGACATTACATTCTACATCAATTCCCCCGGTGGTTCGGTGACCGCCGGTCTGGCCATCTACGATACCATGCGGTACGTGCGTTGCGACATCGCCACCCTGTGCATGGGCCAGGCGGCCAGCATGGGCGCGGTGCTGCTCGCCGCCGGCACCAAGGGCAAGCGCTACGCGCTGCCCCACAGCCGGATTCTCATCCATCAGCCCATGGGCGGTTTTCAGGGCCAAGCCACGGACGTCGACATCCACGCCCGGGAGATCCTGCGGATGCGCGAGGAACTCAACGCCATCCTCGCTGCCCACACAGGCCAGGAAATCGCCAAGATCCAGGCGGATACCGACCGCGATTTCTTCATGAGCGCTGAAGAGGCCCTCGCGTATGGCATCATTGATAAGGTGCTGGAGAAACGCGAAGCCACTCCTGAGGAGGATTGATCATGGCCAACGATCACCATCACGACGGCGGCATCAGCTGTTCGTTTTGCGGCAAGGGCCAGGAAGAGGTCAAAAAGCTCATCGCCGGCCCGGCCGTCTATATCTGTGACGAGTGCATCGGCCTCTGCGAGGAGATCGTCCGCGAGGACCGGCTCCAGGAGATGGAGGAGGAGCGGCGCAAGTCGGTACTCAAGCCGGTGGACATCAAGCGGCACCTGGACGATTACGTCATCGGCCAGGAGCGGGCCAAGAAGGTTCTGTCCGTCGCCGTCCATAACCACTACAAGCGTATCGACGCGAGCATCCGGGGCGACGACGACGTCGAGGTCCAGAAGAGCAACATCATCCTCATCGGGCCGACCGGCAGCGGCAAGACCCTGATGGCCCAGACTCTGGCCCGCATCCTCAACGTGCCGTTCGCCATCGCCGACGCCACCACCCTGACCGAGGCGGGCTACGTCGGCGAGGACGTCGAGAACATCCTCGTCAGCCTGTTGCAGGCCGCCGATTACGACGTCGAACGGGCCAGCCGCGGCATCGTCTATATCGACGAGATCGACAAGATCGCCCGCAAGTCCGATTCCGCCTCCATCACCCGCGACGTTTCGGGGGAGGGCGTCCAGCAGGCCCTGCTCAAGATCATCGAGGGCACGGTGGCCAACGTGCCGCCCAAGGGCGGCCGCAAG
Source organism: uncultured Desulfobulbia bacterium (assembly GCA_964423785.1). Taxonomy (GTDB): domain Bacteria; phylum Desulfobacterota; class Desulfobulbia; order Desulfobulbales; family S012-135; genus S012-135. Next base: position 3,087 of record CAYRGZ010000091.1, on the reverse strand, counting down.
CACCCGCAGCAGGAGTACATCAAGATCGATACCACCAATATCCTCTTCATCTGCGGCGGCGCCTTCGTGGGTCTCGACGCGGTGATCAAGCGACGCCTCGGCACCAAATCCATGGGGTTCGGCGCCAAGGTGGTGAGCAAGACCGACAAGAAGATGGGCGAGATCCTGGCCGAGGTGGAGCCGGAGGATCTGCTCGCCTTCGGTCTCATCCCGGAGCTGGTCGGTCGGCTGCCGGTGATCGCCACCATGGACGAGCTGGAGGAGGAAGACCTCGTCCGCATCCTGCGGGAACCGAAGAACGCCCTCACCAAGCAGTACGAAAAGCTGTTCGCCTACGACGATATCCGGCTGCGTTTCACCGAGGGGGCCCTGCAGGCCATCGCCCGCGAGGCCCTGCGCCGCAAGGCTGGTGCCCGGGGGCTCCGGTCGGTGATGGAAAAGGCGATGCTCGACATCATGTACGAACTACCCAGCGCCGACAACGTCGCCGAATGCGTGATCAGCGAACAGGTGGTGCTGGACGGCGAACAGCCGGTCATCCTTTACAAGAACGATAAGAAGAGCGCCTGACCCGGCCGACGGCCGCGACGGCGTTGCAAGGAAAGGGATTTTTTGGTTATGACGCGCACCTACCCCATGATGCCCTTGCGGGACATCGTCGTCTTCCCGCACATGGTTGCCCCGCTGGTGGTGGGTCGGCCCAAGTCCATTCGGGCCCTCGAGCGCTGCATGGCCCAACGGTCCGAGATCCTGCTCTGCGCCCAGAAGGATCCGTCGGTGGATACGCCGAAGCCGTCCCAGATCTACACCACCGGTACCCTGGCCGGCATCCTGCAACTCCTGAAACTGCCCGACGGCACCATCAAGGCCCTGGTGGAGGGCAAGCGCCGGGCCAGGGTGGTATCCTTCGACACCACCGGCGACTACCTGGCGGCCGAGGTCGAGGAGCCCGCCTGCGAAAACACCATGAGCGAGGCCGAGGTGGAGGCGTATCTGCGGGAGATCAACGCCTTGCTCGGCAAGTACGTCCGGACCAACAAGAAGATCCCCAACGAGGTGATCGACACGGTGGCCCGGATCGAGGATCCGCACCGGTACTCGGACGTGCTCGCTTCCCATCTGCTGCTCAAGACGACCGACAAGCAGCGCATCCTGGAAGAGTTCGACCTGCGGGCCCGTCTCGGCCTGATCCTGAATCTCATCAACCGCGAACTGGAGATCGCCGCCCTCGAGGAAGACATCCGCACCCGGGTCAAGAAGAAGATGGACAAGACCCAGAAGGATTACTTCCTCGCCGAGCAGCTGCGCATCATCCAGAAGGAGATGGGCGGCCAAGACGACGGCCTGTCGGAACTCGAGGAACTGGAAAAGCGTATCGCCAAGAAAAAGATGCCCAAGGCCGCCAAGGAAAAGGCGCGCCAGGAACTGAAAAAACTGAAGCTGATGCCGCCCATGTCGGCCGAGGCGACGGTGGTACGCAACTACATCGATACCATCCTGAGTCTGCCCTGGCAGCACAAGTCCAAGACTCGCATCGACATCGCCGAGGCGGAGCGTATCCTCGAAGAGGATCATTTCGGCCTCTACAAGCCCAAGGAACGCATTCTCGAGTACCTCGCCGTCCAGGCCCAGGTCAAGAAGCTCAAGGGGCCCATTCTCTGTCTGGTGGGCCCGCCCGGGGTGGGCAAGACTTCGCTCTGCCGGTCGGTGGCCCGGGCCATGGGCCGCGAGTTCGTCCGTCTGTCGCTGGGCGGCGTCCGGGACGAGGCCGAGATCCGTGGCCACCGGCGGACGTACATCGGCGCCCTGCCAGGCAAGATCATCTTGTCGCTGCAGAAGGTGAAGGTGAACAATCCGGTCTTCTGCCTCGACGAGATCGACAAGATGAGCATGGACTTTCGCGGCGATCCGGCTTCGGCCCTGCTCGAGGTGCTCGATCCGGAACAGAACTTCGCCTTCAACGACCACTATCTCGATCTCGATTACGATCTGTCCGACGTCTTTTTCGTCACCACGGCCAACAGCCTCCATTCCATTCCGCCGCCGCTGCTCGATCGTATGGAGGTCATCAAACTCTCCGGCTATACCGAGGAGGACAAGCTGGGGATCGTCCGCGGCTTTTTGGTCCCGAAACAACTGGAGGCCAACGGCTTTGCCCCCGGTGACATCGTTTTCCAGGAGGGGGCGGTGCGCGAGATCATCCGGCGCTACACCCGCGAGGCCGGCGTTCGTAACCTGGAACGGGCCATTGCCTCCATCTGCCGCAAGGTGGCCCGCGACCGCCTCAAGAAGGGCAAGTCGGGGCCGTACCGTATCACACGCCAGAGTGTGGCCCGCTATCTCGGGGTGCCCAAGTTCCGCTACGGCCTGGCCGAGGAGAAAGACCGGGTGGGGCTCACCACCGGCCTTGCCTGGACCGAGGTGGGGGGCGAGTTGCTGCAGATCGAGACCGTACTCATGCCCGGCAAGGGCAAGCTGACCATCACCGGCAAACTGGGCGACGTCATGCAGGAGTCGGCCCAAGCGGCGATGAGCTACGTGCGTTCCCGGGCCATCCGGTTGGGATTGGTGCCCGACTTCTACCAGAAGCTCGACATCCACGTCCACGTGCCCGAGGGGGCGATCCCCAAGGATGGGCCGTCGGCCGGCATCACTATGGTCACCTCCATCGTTTCGGCGCTGCTCAACGTGCCGGTGCGGCGGGATATCGCCATGACCGGCGAGATCACCCTGCGCGGCCGGGTCCTGCCCGTCGGCGGCCTGACCGAGAAGCTGCTCGCCGCCCGCCGCGGCAACATCGAGCACGTCCTCATCCCAAAGGAAAATGAACGCGATTTGAGGGAGGTGCCGGCCAAGATCCTGCGCAAGCTCCACATCGAGTTCGTCGAACACGTGGACGAGGTGCTGGAGCGGGCCCTCATCCTGCCCGAGGGCCGGCCGCTGTTCCAGGCCGACGCGCCGCCGGCCTTTTGCCTCGATCTTTTGCAGTCGCAGGACAATCCGGCGGTGCCGCATTAAAAAATGATGAAGCCGTAAAAACTCGCGGTCGGTGCAGGCCTGACACGGCAATTCAACGGGTTACAGAGC
>CAYRGZ010000090.1:0-10971 GCA_964423785.1 uncultured Desulfobulbia bacterium | reverse complement strand
CGTTACAACCCGCCCGGCACCGCGTCCGGGCCCCTCCACAGGTGGGCCGCCGTTCTCATTATTGTAATCAGAAAAGACCGATTTGGGAACAGGACAAAACGGGCCGGCCCGTCAAAAAACGATCATCCATCCGGAACGCCGGCCAAAAGATCGTGCCACGCGCGGCACTCACCCCTCCAGCGCCCGCTTGAGCCGGGTCCGGAGCCGCAACATCGCCTTGCTGTGTAACTGGGAAATGCGCGACTCGGTGTATCCCATGACCTTGCCGATCTCCTTCATGGTCAGTTCCTCGAAATAGTAGAGGGCCACAACCAGTTTTTCCTTTTCCGGCAGGTTGGCGATAGTGGTGGCGACCAGCTCACGCAGCTCACTCATGCCCAGGGCTGCATAGGGATCTTCATCCGAGAGAACGGCGCCGAAGGCCCCCTCGGCCACTTCGGCCGACCGCTGGCGCAGTATTTCGATATCGATGAACGTTACCGCCTTGGTCTCGTCGAGCAGCTTGTAGTAGGCCTCAAGATCGAGCCCCATGGCCTCGGCGACCTCTTCGTCGGTGGGCGGCCGGCCGAGCCGCTTTTCCTGTTCGAGATGGGCGTGCTCGAGTTCGGTGAGCTTGCGCCGCACGGAACGGGGCACCCAGTCGAGGGAGCGCAACTCGTCGAGCATGGCGCCGCGAATCCGGAATTCGGCGTAGGTCTTGAACTGCACCTCCTTGGTGACGTCGAACTTGTCGATGGCGTCGATGAGGCCGATGATGCCGGCACTCACCAGGTCGTCCACTGAGACGGAGGCCGGTAGCCGGGCCGCCAACCGGTTGGCCATGTACTTGATGAGTGGGGTGTAAGCGAGGATGAGTTCGTCGCGCCGCTTGGGATCGAGCCGCTCCTGACCGTTGAAGTAGGCCTTGGCGTAATCGCGGTATCTCGCTGTCGGATTGGTTGGCTTCATCGACGCATCGGAGGGGCGGCAGGACAACGCTGTCGATCGCCCCGCATCACACCCCATTATACCAAAGGACCAGGCGGCAATATCCCCTTTTTTGTAGACATCGTCCAGCCACCAGTCAGCCATCGAACCGGGACTCCGCATCGAGCAGGCGGATTCACGCGGACAACAGCCCGCGCCAGAAGAACTGGATACTGCCTTCCGGCCGCGGCTCGACCGGTTCGGTCAACAGATTCTCGGCCAAGGACTGGACCGCGGTGGCAATGGCGGAACGGGGATAGGCCTCGCAGACGAGCTTCTGCTCCCGTACGGCACGCGGCAGATGTTCGTCTCGGGGCAAAAAGCCGAGGTAGTCGAGGGAGATGGTGTCGAGGTAACGGTCGGCGACCATGCTCAGTTTCCGGAACACCCCCAGGGCCTCCTTCTCGCCGCCGGCACAGTTGACCAGGATGCGGAACCGCTTGACATCATAACGGTTCGACAACACCTTGACAAGGGCGTAGGCATCGGTCAGGGAGGTCGGTTCCGGACTCAGGACGACGATGCGCTCGTGGGCCGCCAGATTGAAATAGACGACGTTCTCGTTGATGCCGGCGGCGGTATCGACAAGGAGGTAGTCGAGATCCGCCCCCAACCGCTCCATCTCGTCGAGGAAATAGAGCTTCTGGCTCTCGGTGAGCGTCGCCAGTTCGAGAATGCCGGAACTGCCAGGCAGGATGCGGATGTTTCCCGGACCCTGGACCAGGATCTCCTCCAGAGTCCGCTCGCCGGCGAAAACGTGCTGCAGATTGTAACGGGGGGTGAGCCCGAGCAGCACGTCGATGTTGGCCAGGTTGAGATCGGCGTCGAGGATCATGACCCGCTGGCCGCGGCGGGCGAGACAGTAGGCCAGGTTGGCGGTGATATTGGTCTTGCCCACCCCCCCCTTGCCGCTGGTGATACAGATCACCCGCGGCGGCCGGCCGCCGGAGGTGGTGCCGGTGGTCCGCAGGTGGTGGCGGGCGCGCCGCTGCTCCATCAGGGCCTCGAGTGTTTCCGCTTGGTTCATAATTTTCGTTTGCCTTTTGGTCGGCTCACTGCCACGGCGCGTGTCCCGGCGACTCCCGCAGCCACGAGACGAAACGCGACCATCCTTCGCGAAACAGTTTACCAACTGTCTCCGGTGATGCCAGCAAAAAATCCTCCGGTACCTTCTGGCCGGTGGCCAGGCAGGTGATGGGGAACTTGGCGGCCGCCACCTGCTGGCACAGGGTGGCATACGCCCGGGTCTCGTCCAGCTTGGTGAGGATCAGGCCCCGTACTCCCAAGGGCCGGTAGGCATCGAAGGTGGCGGCCAGATCCTCCTTCTTGGTGGTGGCGGCAACGGCGAGCAGAGGCTCGATGCTATCGTCGACCCCGAACCATCGGGCCAGTTCTTCCACGTGCCTCTCGTCGTACGGGGTCTTGCCGGCGGTATCGATGATCACCAGATCCCGATCCCGGTGGCGGTGTAGGGCCCGGCCGAGATCGCGGGGCCGCAGGGCGATCTCACAAGGAACCTGCATGATCCGGCCGTAGGTGCGCAACTGATCGGTGGCGCCGATCCGGTAACAGTCCATGGAAATGAGCGCCACGTTGCGGCCCTGGTGCAGGGAGGCCCAGGCGGCGATCTTGGCCGCCGTCGTCGTCTTGCCGACCCCGGTGGCGCCGACGATGGCCACCACCCGCCGCCGGGACAGGGTGAGCGAATGGTAGGTGAGTTCAGAAATGAGCTGATCGCGCCACCGGGCCACGTCTTCGGGCCGCGGCCGGGCCGCCGGACGGGGAGGGGCCGCCATCCCGTCGACCGGCGACGGCTGCGGTGCCGGCATACCCCGCCGGGCGAGATTGACCGCCAGATTGCGATGGAAATGCCCCGCCGCGGCAGAGGCCCGGCGATCGTCGCCCGTCGTACCGGAATCGTGCACCTGGGTCGTCGCCACCGGCGCATCGGCAAGGGAACGGATGTCCCGATCGAGGGCGGCCAGCACCTCCACCAGCCGGTGGCCGGTGGCGGAACGCACCGTGCGACTGGACAGGATGACCGCCTCATCGCCCAACACATCCTTCACCATAGCCAGGGCCGTTTTCTGATCCGGGGCCTCAAATCTCCTAATACGCATGGCTCTACTCCCTTTCGACCGCGAAACTCGACGGCTGCGTAACTGTTCCGGCTCGCATCATTGTCCCTACTTGCGTGGGTTCAGTTCGATGGTACCGAGCGACCGAATGTTCACCTGGGCGGGCAGCTCGGTGTTGGCCAGCACGACGATGCCGGGCACGAAGCGGGCCAACAACTGCCAGAGATGGCGGCGCACCACCGGCGAGCAGAGGATGACCGCCTGATAGCCTTCGCCCGTCACCCGCTCCACCTCGGCCTGGACCCGTTCCACCAAGCGCTGGGCCATGTTGGGCTCGACGTTCAAGAAGACACCGTGTTCGGTCTTCTGGAGGGATTCCCGCAGGATATCCTCGATGCGGGTCTCCAGGGTCAAGACGTTCAGGGTGCCCTGCTCGTCCACCAGGCCGCTGACGATGGAGCGGGACAATTTGCGCCGCACGTACTCGGTGAGCACGTCGGGGTCCTTGGTGGACGGGGCATAGTCGGCCAGGGTCTCGCAGATGGTCAGCATATCGCGGATGGAAACCCGCTCGCGCAACAGATTCTGCAGCACCTTCTGGACCACGCCCAGCGGCAGCAGGTTGGGAACCAGCTCCTCCACCACCTTGGGGTAGCTCTTGGCCAGATTGTCGAGCAGGCTCTGGGTATCCTGGCGGCCGAGAAGTTCGTCGGCATGGCTGCGCAGCACCTCGGTGATGTGGGTGGCGATCACCGTCGAGGCGTCCACCACCGTGTAGCCGGCGAGCTGGGCCTCATCCCGCTTGTCCTCCGGAATCCAGACAGCCGGCATGCCGAAGGCAGGTTCCCGGGTCTCGACCCCCTCGATCTTGCGCCGGGCACCGCCCGCGTCCATGGCCAGCAGGTGACCGAGCATGACCTCGCCGCGGGCGATCTCCACGCCCTTGAGCAAGAGCACGTACTCGGCGGGCTTGAGCTGCAGGTTGTCGCGCACGTGCATGGGCGGGATGATCATGCCCATGTCGATGGCGAACTGCCGCCGGATGCCCCGGATACGTTCCAGAAGATCACCCTGTTGGCTCTCGTCAACCAGCGGAATAAGGCTGTAACCAACCTCGAGTTGCAAAATATCGAGGGGCAGCAGCGCGGCGACCGCTTCCGGCGATCCGGGCGCCGCCTCCTCGGCCCGGCGCCGTTCCTCCTCGGCGCTCTCCTCTTCCCGGACGGCCACCTGGCGCTTAAAGGCGATGTAGGACAGCCCCCCCATGATCGAACCGAGAATCAGGAAGGCGGTGTGGGGCAGGCCCGGCACCAGACCGAACAGCAGGATGATACCGCTCGCCACCGCCAGGGCCTGGGGCTGCTGGGTGAACTGACGGGAAAACTCCTTGCCCATGGAGGCGTCGGAGGCGGCGCGGCTGACGATGATACCGGCGGAGGTGGAGATGATGAGCGAGGGCACCTGGGAGACGAGGCCGTCACCGATGGTGAGCAAGGTATAGGTCTCCAGGGCCTGGCCGATGTCCATGCCCTGCATGAAGATGCCGATGGACAGCCCCCCCAGGATGTTGATCGCCATGATCACCAGGGAGGCGATGGCCTCGCCGCGCACGAACTTGCTGGCACCGTCCATGGCGCCGTAGAACTCGGATTGGCGGGCGATCTCCTTCCGGCGCCGCTTGGCCTCCTCCTCGTCGATGAGGCCGGCGTTGAGGTCGGCGTCGATGGCCATCTGCTTGCCCGGCATGGCGTCCAAGGTAAACCGGGCCGCCACCTCGGCGATCCGGCCGGAGCCCTTGGTGATGACGATGAAGTTGATCAGCACCATGATGAGGAAGATGATGAGCCCGACCCCGAAGTTGCCGCCGACCACGAACTGGCCGAAGGACTGGATGACCTGGCCCACCGCGCTGGGTCCCTGGTGACCGTGCAGGAGGATGAGCCGGGTGGAGGCGATGTTGAGGGACAACCGGTACAGGGTGGTGATGAGCAGCAGGGACGGAAAGGCGGAGAAGTCGAGCGGATTGGTGTTGTACATCGCCATCAAGAGGATGACGAGGCCGCTGGTGATGCCGAAGGTCAAGAGCAAGTCGAGGGCGATGGTCGGCAGCGGGATGATCATCATCATCAGGATACCGACCACGCCGACGGCCACCACCAGGCTGGATGCATCCAGATTCACCAACCGCATACCCGTTGCCGCCCGTTCTGCTGCCATCTTCGTCGTCCTCCCGTGTTACCGAGCCACCCTGCGACCCTTCATGCGGCCGCCGTCCCGGATCGCAGGCTGTAGACGTAGGCCAGCACCTCGGCCACCGCCTGGAAGAGATTCTCCGGAATGGTCTTACCGATCTGTACCTGGGCGTACAGGGCGCGGGCGAGGTCCCGGTTCTCCACCACCGGCACCCCGTGTTCCCGGGCCACTTCCTTGATCCGGTGGGCCACCACACCGGCGCCTTTTGCAACCACCTGCGGCGCCGACATGACCGTGGCCTCGTAGCGCAGGGCCACCGCCAACCGGGTCGGGTTGGTGATCACCACGTCCGCCTTGGGCACCTCCTCCATCATCCGCCGCCGGGCGATCTCCATCTGGATCGAACGGATACGGCCCTTGACGTGCGGATCCCCTTCCGTCTGCTTGGCCTCGTCCTTGAGCTCCTGCTTGGTCATCCGCATCTTCTTGCGAAAATCCCAACGCTGGAAGGCATAATCGGCCAAGGCCAGGATAGCGATGACCGCGGCACACTTGAGCACGATCCAGAACGACTCGTAGGCGATAAAAGCGACGATCTGCCGCACGTCCTGGCCCATGAGCGGGGCGAGGGCCGGCAGGTTCTTCTTGATCTCCAGATAGGCCACCAAGCCGACCAGGATCACCTTGACCACCGACTTGATGGTGTTGGCCAGCATCTGGAGGGAGAACATCCGCTTGACTCCCTCCACCGGGCTGATCTTCTCGAACTTGGGAGCCAGCTTCTCGGTGGTGAACAAAAAGCCGAACTGGAGCACGTTGCCGCCGATGGCCATTACCAGCACCACCACCATCAGCGGTCCGACGGTGAGGAGTGCAATCTTCATCCCCTCCAGGGTGAGGGCGGGGATCTGGTCGGGCACCACGCGGATGGAGTGCAGGTTGCCGAGGTAGTGGCGCAGGGTGCGGTAGAAGTGCTCCATGTAGAAGCCGCTCATACCGTAGAGGGTCAAGAGCCCGGCGAGCAGCACCGCGGCGGACGACACCTCGATGCTCTTGGCCACGTCTCCCTTGCGCCGCGCCTCTTCCAGCCGTCGCGCGGTAGGTTCTTCAGTTTTTTCCTGGCCACCGGTTTCTTCGGCCATGTCTTTTCTCCGAAAATCCTTCCGGCACTGCTAGCAGTGCCGACGGGATTTTCATCCCGTGGTTGTGCCCGGTGCGGTGGGCACGGGCGTTTATCCTCCAAGTCCCATAGCCAGCCGCGGCAGCAGCCGGCCGAGCATTTCGAAATTCTGGATCATGAGCGGCAAAAAGAAGCCGAGCGACAGGGCGACGAACACGAACCCCAAGGCGATATTGAGCGGCATGGCGACGATCATCACCGGAATCTGCGGCACGACCTTGGCCAGCACCCCCATGGCGACATGGGAGAAGAACAGGGCCGCGCCGGCCGGCGCCATCACCTTGACGGCGAGCACGAACATATTGCTGACCCCGGCCATCATACCCCTGAAGGTGGCCTGGGAAAGATGCAGGGTGCCCGGCGGCACCCACTGGTAGCTCTCCACCAAGGTGGAAAAGAAAACGTGGTGGCCGTCAATGGCGAGAAAGATGAGGATGGCCACCAGGTTCCAGAAAACGCCGACGAGCGAGGTCTGAGTGCCGAACTGGGGATCCATGGCCGCCGCCATGCCCATACCCATGGAGATACTGACGTACTGGCCGGCGAGCTGCACGGCGGCGAACACCAGGCGGGCAAACAGGGAGAGAATGGCGGCAAAGAGGATCTCTCGCAGGGCGAGCAGTCCGAACCCCAGAGCGGTTGTCGGCAGATTCTCCACCGGAATCGGCACCACCGGCGCCAGCACCAAGGCGGTCATGAGCGAAAAAAGCACCTTGACCTGGGTGGGCACGCCACCCGAGCCGGTGACCGGCATGAAAAAGACCAGCGGCCCCACCCGCACCAGGATGACGAGCACGGTGAGGATGCGGACAAGTGTCCAGTTGAGCAGAGCGGCGTCGACCATAGTCAGCGAATGAGATCCGGAATCTGCAGGATCAGTTGGCTCGTGAAATTGGTAAGCTTGAGGAGCATCCAGGAGGCGAAGAAGATCATCGCCACCATCACCGCGAAGATCTTGGGCACGAAGGTGAGCGTCATCTCCTGGATCTGGGTGGTGGCCTGGAAGATGGCGACGAGCAACCCCACGATGAGGCCGATGAGCAGGGGCGGCGCCGACAGCAGCAGCGACAGCAGAATGGTCCTGTTGGCCAGATCGATCACCTCGGCACCCGACATCACACACCTCCAAAACTCTTCAACAGCGACCCCACCACCAGGTTCCAGCCGTCGACGAGGACAAACAGCAGCAGCTTGAACGGCAGAGAGATCATGATGGGCGGCAACATCATCATGCCCATGGACAGGAGCACCGACGACACCACCATGTCGATGATCAAGAAGGGCAGAAAGAGGATGAAGCCGATCTCGAAGGCGGTCTTCAGTTCACTGATCATGAAGGCCGGCACCAGCACGGTGGTGGGCACCGCCTCTCGGTTCTGCACCTTGCCGCGGCCGGTGACCGACAGGAAGAGGGCAAGATCCTTCTCGCGCGTCTGGCGGAACATGAAGTCGCGCAAGGGGACGAGTCCCCGGTCGATGGCCTCCTGCAGGGTGATCTCCTCGTTCAGGTACGGTTGCACGGCGTCCCGGTTCATGGCCGAAAACACCGGCGTCATGACGAACAGGGTCAGAAAGAGGGCCAGGCCGATGAGCACCTGGTTGGGCGGCATCTGCTGGGTGCCCATGGCGTGTTTGAGAAATGAAAAGGCGACCACGATGCGGGTGAAGCTCGTCATCATGAGGAGGATGGCCGGCGCCATGGACAACACGGTGAAGAGCAACAAGATCTCGATGAGCACCGAGACCTTGCGGGGGCTGTCCGCCTCGTCGAGTCCGATGGACAGCGACGGCAGGGTGACGGCGTCGGCCACGGCGGGTAGCGTCACGAGCACCGCCACCGTCAGCATGGCGACGATCCACAACCTACTGCGCATCGTCCGTTCCTCCTTCATCGGACCGGCGGTTGCGGGCCCCGGCCAGCATAGCCCGGAAGCTGGGCCGCTCCTCCGGCGCCTGGGTTGTCCTTGCCGCCGGCGGCCCATCCAGCCGGCCGAGCAGATTGATGTTCTGATCGGTGACGCCCAGGGCCAGGTACTCGCCACCGATCTCCACCACGGTGACGTACTTCTTCGGTGCGATCATCCGGCTCTCCAGCACCCGGATACATCCCCCGCCCTGCAGCCGTCCCTGGCCGATGCCGAGCCGCTTGATCAAGTTCACGGCGATGACGAGCAGGAGGATGACCACCGCCAAGGAGATCACCACCTTGACCAGGGCCATGGCGAGACTGACGGTCTCGCCGCCGGCAAGCGTTGCATCTCCGGCCACGGCCAAGGCCGGCCAGGCCAGTACGATGCCGACCCCCGTCATGGTTGCCCACACGTTCCGCATAGGATCATCCCATGTTCTTGATCCGATCGGCCTGGCTGATGATCTCGGTGATCCGCACGCCGAACCGGTCGTTGACCACGATGACCTCACCCTTGCCGAGCAGCTTGTGGTTGACGTAGATTTCCACCATGTCGGCGGCGGCCTTGTCGAGCTCCACCACCGACCCTTGCGTGAGCTGCAGGACGTTGTTGATGAGCATGGTCGTCCGGCCGAGTTCCACCGTCACCTCCAGGGGAATATCGAGGAGGAAATCGAGATTGTGGATATCGCCGGCGCTGACCCCCTCGCCCAGCTCATCGAAACTGGCGGCCTCGGAGCCGCCTTCCTGCTCGCCCATGGCGGCGGCCCAATCGGCACCGGCCGTATCCGTATCCTCCGTTCCTTGTTGCTGTTCTTGTTCGTCCAGAGGTTCGTCAGCCATGGCTCGTCTCCTTACCTTGCTCAATCCCGCTCCTGATCGAGGACCTTCTTCTTGATCAGGAACGCCTTGTTGCCCCGGTGGACGCCGGGGGTGCCCATATACTTGCGGACGCCGGCCACGAAAGCCGGCAACAGATCGTCCTGGCGGCGGTCGAGCTTGATGACGTCACCGACCTCGAGACTGATGATGTCTCCGGCCGAAAGCGTAGCAGAGCCCAGCTCGACCTTGAACTCCACCGGCACGTTCTTGATGTTCTCCTGCAGGATGCGCTGCTGGATGATGTCTTCCTCGCTCTTTTCCCGCTGGAAGGTGGTCATCAGTTTCTTCTTCACCGACTCGAGGTTGGTGAGCGGGATGCACGTGGTGATGGCCCCCACCGCCCGGTCCATGTCCACCTCGTACCGGTTGATGATCACCACATCCTCGGGCTGGCAGATCTTGGCGAACTGCGGATTGATCTCGCTGCGGACATGCTGCACCTTGATGGGCTGCAGATTGTGCCACGCCTTTTCCATGTCGGCGAGCAGCTGGTTGACCAGCCGGCGGATGAGACGCTGCTCGATGGCGGTGAAGTCGCGGCCCTCGATGCGGACGTTGCGGCTGCCCGAACCACCGAGAAAGGTCTCGACAAAGGCGAACACCAGCCGCGGCTCGAGGACGATGAGGGCATGGCCGCGGAAAGGATCCATCTTGAAGATCTGCAGGCTGCTCGGCACCGGCAGGGTGCGGACGAAGGCCCCGAACCGGTCGAACTCCATGGGCGTGGCGGTGATGTCGAGGAGGCGGCGCAGCATGGCGGAAAGGGACGACCGTATGGCCCGGAGGAAACTATCGTTGATGACCTCCATGGCCGGCATCCTGATGTGCAGGGCGCCTTCCTGCTTGGTGAAGTCGTACCGGACGTACCCGACCCCTTCTTCCTCGGCTTCCTCGGGCTCCTCTATCTCGCCGCCGGCAATGCCCTTCAACAGGGCATCAACCTCATCCTGACTGAGTATCTGTTCCATGCTCGCTTTGCTGGTCGTCGGCTGGGCGCCGGGTCACTGGACCACGAAATCGGTGAAATAGATATTGATCACCCGGTCGGGCCGCAGGACCTGATTGAACCGGTCCAGGAGTTCGTCACGGATCTGGATCTTGCCCTCCGGGGTCATCACCTCTTCGAAGGTGAGACTGGTGAGCATGATGATCACCATGTCCCGCAGTTTCGGCACCAGCTTGGTGACCCGTTCCACGGCATCAGAGGATTCCAGCTCCAGGGTGATCTTGACCTTCAGATAGCGCTTGCCCTTGGGGTCGCTCAGGTTGACGACGAAGGGATCCAGGGGGAACATCTCGCCCACCTCGGGGACCAGATCCTCCGGCTTGACCGGTTCGGCCCCCTCCTCCGCCGGCGGCGGCGCCAAGAACTTGGTATAGGCGAAAAAGCCGCCGCCACCGGCGACGAGCAGCACCACCCCGAGAATGATGAACAGCATCATCTTGGACTTCTTTTTCGGCTCCCCTTCTTCCGTTGCCTTGGCTTCCTGCTCTTCGGCCATGACTCGTTCTCCTTGTTCCAGCGTCGTTTGGTGTCATCGGTGTCAACGGCAACAACCGTGCCATCTCACCACCCATACATCAACCAACTGAAATCACGACAAATGCCTTCTAAAAATCGTTCCCGGCCGGTGGGTGTCGTCCGGTAGACGGCCAAGGTTTTGACTCTTGCCACGCCTGGGCGTCAAAAGTCCGGCAGGGGATGCGTCTCTTTGCCGCACGGTGTGAACATCACCGCAAACTTGATGAAGCCGTAAAAACTC
>CAYRGZ010000089.1:3312-11299 GCA_964423785.1 uncultured Desulfobulbia bacterium | reverse complement strand
TAAAAAACAGCGGGTAGAAAGTCAAGGCCAATCACTCGGCGGGCGCCACTACTCCCTTTGCCGACAATTCCTTACTTGATTTTTTCAAGGATTCCCCAGCCGCCAATCACCACAGGAGATTACGGGATGGGCAACCTCCAAGCCGGCCGCGGTCAACGATCGAGAGCGGGCTCCGAAAAGTCCGCACTTCCCGACCGTCGGGCCATCGGCAGAAAAAGATGAACAGCGGTTCCCTCCCCTGGGACACTCTCGACACCGACGGCACCGTCATGCAGCTTGATGACCCCCAGGACGGTGCTGAGCCCAAGGCCGCGGCCCATCATTTTGGAGGAAAAAAACGGGTCGAATATCTTCGACAGATCATCGGGCGGGATTCCTGCCCCATTATCGCGCACCGTGATGCGGCACATCTCTTCGGGGCGTGGCGGCCTGCCCATGGGCCAGAAGGCTCGCTCTTCCGCTGGTCGGCCCGGACCGACCGTCACCAGGATTTCGCCGCCCGCCGGCGGCATCGCCTCAACACTGTTGTCGACCAGGCAGGCAACGGCATCCTTGAGACGTTCCGGGTCACAGGCCACCGGGATCGGTCCGTCACACTGCACTCCGAAACGCACCCGTGACGGTATATGCCCGCCAATCTCATCCATGATCCGCTTGATCTGAACGCAACAATCGACAATGACCAGAGCAAGGGGGACGCCACCCAGATAGAGCAACAGTTGTTCACCGATACGGGCCGCCTTCAACGATGCCGCTTTACTGTCAGCGAGGTAACGATGCATCATCTCCTTGTCGCCGCAGTCCAAGGCCATCTCGATATTGCCCAGGATGACAGTCAACAGGTTATTGAAGTGATATCCCTGAAAAACCAAATCCGTCCCCGCCAGTCTCCTTTTCGGCTGACGAGGGGCGATGTGTATCGTTCGAAAACGCGGCCGTCTTTCAAGGCCAGCTCGTCCCGACAGACGATCTCTTTGTTTTGCATGAGATACTCTACCCGACGAAGAAAACCGTCCGGATCTTCGAGCTTGTCGAGCACGGTCTGCAGACTCTGGCGGTCATCGCGTATCTCCTGAATATGGGGAGGGATATCCCACATGTCGATGAACCGCTGATTGAAATAGATCATGCGCCAGTTCTCGTCCACCACCAGCACGCCGTCCGGCACCGCCTCCAGTTTGGCGTGCAGCAGATCATGTTCTTCCCGCAGACTTTCAAATTCATCATGTTCTTCCATCGGCAGCCTCCCCGGCACTCTCCCTCACACAAAAAAGGGAATAGCATCAAAAACGATACTATTCCCCTCCTTACTGCCGGATGGCGGGCGAAGCGAAAACAGGAACCGCCCTCCACCATGTAGCGTCGCTGTCATACTATAAAGTCTCCGCCCAAAAAGACAAGGACATTGTCATCGTCATGGCTGCCGGCGAAGCCTTTTCCAAATACGACGTCAGGTCTGCAACAACAAAAACGGGGATGCAGGACAATACCCGCACCCCCGTTTTTCATCCGTATGGTGATGGCAGCCGACTTTACTTCACCTCTTCGAAGTCGGCATCCACCACGTCGTCGTCACCGCCCTTCTTCTCGCCCTCGCTGGGGCCGCCACCGGCAGTCTGGTCCTTGGTGGCCTGGCTGTACATGATCTCGGCCAGTTTGTGGGAGGCCTGGGTGAGCTTGTCAATGGCCGCCTTAATGGCAGCGGTATCGTCGCTCTCCATCGCCTTCTTGACGTTGGCGATCTCCGCCTCCACCTTGGAGCGCGTCTCGCTGTCCACCTTGTCGCCCACCTCCTTGAGGCTCTTTTCGGTGGCATAGACGAGAGAGTCGGCCTGGTTCTTGGTCTCCGCCAACTCCTTGCGCTTGCGGTCCTCCTCGGCATGCAGCTCGGCGTCGCGCTGCATGCGCTTGATCTCTTCTTCGGACAGGCCGCTGGAGGCGGTGATCTTGATGGACTGCTCCTTGCCCGTGCCGAGATCCTTGGCCGACACGTGCAGGATGCCGTTGGCATCCAGGTCGAAGGTGACCTCGATCTGCGGCACGCCGCGGGGCGCCGGCGGGATATCGGTGAGCTCGAACCGGCCGATGGTCTTGTTGTCGGCCGCCATCTCCCGCTCACCCTGAAGGACGTGGATAGACACCGCCGGCTGGTTGTCCGTGGCCGTCGAGAAGATCTGGCTCTTACGGGTCGGCACGGTGGTGTTCTTCTCGATCAGCTTGGTCATCACGCCGCCCAGGGTCTCGATACCGAGCGACAGTGGCGTCACGTCGAGAAGCAGGACGTCCTTGACGTCGCCCTTCAGCACGCCGCCCTGGATGGCGGCACCGATGGCCACCACCTCGTCCGGGTTGACGCCCTTGTGCGGCTCCTTGCCGAAGATCTCCTTCACCTTCTCCTGGACCTTGGGCATACGGGTCATGCCGCCGACCAGGATGACCTCGTCGATGTCACTGGGCGACAGGCCGGCATCCTTCAGGGCGATGCGGCACGGTTCCACGGTCCGCTCGATCAGATCCTCCACCAGGGCCTCCAACTTGGCCCGGGTAAGCCGCATATTCAGATGCTTGGGGCCGGAGGCGTCGGCGGTGATGAACGGCAGGTTGATCTCCGTCTCCATAGTGGTGGAGAGTTCCTTCTTGGCCTTTTCCGCCTCTTCCTTCAGGCGCTGCAGGGCCATCTTGTCCTCGCGCAGGTCGATGCCGTTTTCGCGCTTGAACTCGTCCGCCAGCCAGTTGACGATCCGCATGTCGAAGTCTTCGCCACCGAGGAAGGTATCACCGTTGGTGGCCTTGACCTCGAAGACGCCGTCGCCGATCTCAAGAATCGAGATGTCGAAGGTTCCACCGCCCAGGTCGTAGACGGCGATCTTTTCCTCACCCTTCTTGTCGAGACCGTAGGCCAGGGACGCGGCGGTAGGCTCGTTGATGATCCGCTGGACGTTGAGCCCGGCGATCCGGCCGGCGTCCTTGGTGGCCTGGCGCTGGCTGTCGTTGAAGTAGGCCGGCACGGTGATCACCGCCTCGGTGACCGGTTCGCCCAGGTACTCTTCGGCGGTCTGCTTCATCTTGGTCAGCACCATGGCCGAAATCTCGGCCGGTGCGTATTCCTTGCCGTCCACCTCGATCTTGGCGTCACCGTCCTTGCCCTCGACAATCTTGAAGGGGCAAGTCTCCCGCATCCGCTGCACCTCGGGATCGGTGTACTTACGACCGATGAGCCGCTTGATGGCGTACAGGGTGCGGGTGGGGTTGGTGATCGCCTGGCGCTTGGCGATCTGACCCACCAACCGTTCTCCCTTGTCGGTGAAGGCGACCACCGAAGGGGTGGTGCGGTTACCCTCGGCATTGGTGATCACCTTGGGGTCGCCGCCCTCCATGATGGCGACGCAAGAGTTCGTCGTTCCGAGATCGATGCCGATGATCTTGCCCATATCTATTCTCCTTATTCGCTGATGTTCGTAACAGCCTGTTGAACGGCTTGTGCGTGTGACGCTTTCAACGGGCTGTCAACAGTCCGTAACTCCATGAACTCGTTGTCAGTGTCGGTAGCGGTGGCCGGGTCTCTCCCCCGGCTACGACGCCGCCGGACCGCTGGACACCACCACCTTGGCGGCACGCAGCAACCGTTCCTTATAACGATACCCTTTCTGGAATTCGCGGATCACGTGATTCGCCGGCACATCCTCGCTCGGCTCCATGGTCAGGGCCTCGTGGTAGTTGGGATCAAAGGCTTGGCCGACACTGTCGATGGGCGAAAGCCCAAACTTTTCCAGGGTGGCAAGCAGCCCTTTCAAGGTCATCTCCACCCCCTCCAACAGGGCCTTGCCCTCGCCGGCCTTCCGGCCCTCTTCCATGGCCCGCTCGAGGTTGTCCAGGGTAGGCAGCAGCTCCTTCAAGATGTTTTCTTCCGCATACTTGAGGGCATTCTGCTGCTCCCGTTCCATGCGCTTTTTATAATTCTCGAACTCGGCCGCCAGGCGGAGCAGCTTGTCGTAATGCTCCTGGGCCTCCTTCCTGGCCTGCTCCAGTTCCTCTTGCAGGTCGTTCAAGGAGGCATCCTCGGCCGAAACCGCTTCACTGTCGTTGCTGGCGGCCGGCTCTTCCTGGACGGCTTCTTGTTCTTGCACGCGTTCTTCCGTTTCCGTACGACTCACTGACTTCCTCCCGTAATCGATTGCTGAAATGACCGATAACTCGCTATTCCCAATGGATACTGGGATTTCCGCCGGTCGGAAGCAACAATAAGTATGGGGGGGAGGGTTGTCAAGGCGGGGCCGGCAAAACCGATTCAAGGTTGCCAGCCTATCTCCCGATAGGTAGCGTGAGGGGTCGATACACCCCATCATCTCTAGCCTCACGAGCCACTATTCCCCGAAGGAACGATTCCATGACACGCCTTGTCGCCTTCATCGTCATCCTCGCGTGCCTGGCGCCGCCGGCGTGGGGCCGGATGCTGCCGGTGCCGAAACGCCGGATCGGCACCCCGCCGCCGGTGATCATCAAAAAACTCATGCGCGCCAATCTGGCCAAGGCAAAACCCCAGAAAAGCCAACCGCTGATCACATGGCTCGCCGACAGCGACGAGCGTCTTTCCGCCGCCGCTATCTTCGATCAGCCCGCCGGCCGTATCTATCAGGTCCGCACCGCCGGCCCCCTCCTCCTCACCGACGTGGTGGCGGTGGATTACGGCGTCCGGGAACTCTACACGCCGGTATTGCTCATCACCGCCAATACCGGTAACCGGCTCGTCGCCCGGTTGCTGGCTGAAAAAGAGCCGCTGGACACCGAAACCGCCCGCCGCGCCGATCTCCTGCGGGCCGCCGTGCCGACCGCCGCCGGCGCCGACGAACGCCGCATCATGGAGGCCATCGTCGATCACCAGGTCGCCCTCGCCGTCCACCGGTACCAGGACCGCATCCGTCTCGGCCGGCTGGTCGTGATCGGCGGCGTCATCGACCTGGAGAACCGGTACGGCCTCGGCGCCGGCCGCCTCGTCATCATCAACGTCAACGGCGAAACCGACCCCGAACGCTTGCGCCGCTCGCCCCTGCTCGCCACCCTGGGCCCGTCCTTTGCCCCGGCCATCGGCCGGCCGGCCGCGTCTTCGCCCCCGGCCCCGAAACCAAAACAAAAACCCGCCCCATAACACCCGCCTCTCACCGCCCTGAAACGGATTCAGGACCGCGACCGAATCGCCCCAAAAAAAAACGCCCCCTTGACGGGGGCGCCGGGCAATGCACGTCGGAAACGGACATTTCCCATCCGTTCTCCGGACAAAAACGACAGCCACTTTGGCCCTGGCACCGGGGGTTTCGGCCCGCCGTTTTGATGGAATCGTAAAAAGTACGATTCCATCAAAAAAGAATGATCAGGCCGATTCCAGGTACTGGCGGATGGCCTGGGCCAGAATCTGAAAGATCTTCGTGAACCGCTCCTCGTCCCGCTCCAGCAGGGTGACCCGAAAGCCCTGCCACTCGGTGACGAACGAGGTGAGGGGCACGACGCAGACTCCGGTGGACCCGAGCAGGTAGTAGACGAATCGCTTGTCCGGTTCCACACCAGGCTGGCTGACGAGATGTTCGACAAAGCCGCGGATCTCGGGGTTGTCGATGGGAAGGGTCTGGCGGTGGTTGAGCCGGCCGTGTTCGAAGGCGACGCTCATATAAAAGGCGCCGTTGGTGCGGTTCACCACCAGCCCGTCGACGTCCTTCAGGATATCGTAAGCGATGTTGGAATAACGTTCGTAGCGGCGGACGCGCTCGTCGAGGTACTCCAGGTAATGGGGATTGCGCATCAGCCGCGGCACCGCCTTCTGGGGCAGGGTAGTGGAGCAGACCTCCAGCATCTTGGCATTCAGGATGGTGGTGATGTACTGCTCGAAGAGGGGATCGCGGTGGCCGTTGTAGACCTCGATCCAGCCGCACCGCGCCCCGGGCCACGGCATCTCCTTGGAAACCCCCCGCATGGCGATGGCCGGCACATCGCCGACGATATCGCACAGCGGCACGGTGCTGGTGCCGTTGTAGATGATGTTGTGATAGATCTCGTCGGCGATGATGAAGCAATCGTAGCGCCGGGCGATGTCCACCATGGCCCGCAGATACTCCTCCGGATAGACAGCGCCGGTGGGGTTGTCCGGATTGATGATGAGGATACCGGCCACCGCCGGGTTGTACTTGACCCGTTTCTCCAGGTCGTCCAGGTCCGGGTACCAGTGATTCTCCGGGTCCAGGCGGTAGGTGAAGGGCCGGTCGCCGGCATGAGCGGCCTCGGCCGACGAGTGGGTGGTATAGCTCGGCGACGGAACCACCACTCGGGCGGTACGGCGCAGAAAACCGAACACCTTGCTGATGGCATCGCCAAGCCCGTTGAAAAAGATGATGTCTTCCTCGGTGATCTGGACCTTGCCGCGCCGGTTGATCTGGTCGGCGATGAAGCGACGGGTCTCGAGGTCACCCTTGGTGGGACAATAGGCATAGGAGTCGTCCTCCATGGCCAGGTCGGCCACCACCTGCTTCATCCAGTCCGGAATCCGCTCGCCCTTGGCCACCGGATCGCCGATATTCTCCCAGTACACCCGCCCGCCGAGGGCCTCGATCTTCTTGCCGACGTTGACGATGTTACGGATTTCATAGGTCAACTCGCCGGCACCGATATGGACGATATTGGTTCGCATCGCAATCTCTCCAGCGCATGTCTTCGAAGGAGGCTTTTTCACAGTAAAGCTTATCTTTTTAGCACGCTACCCCCCGGTCGTCAACCGGCCGAGCTATACCCCACGCTTATCGTTTTGCCGCCCGCGACCGATATGTATCAATAGGAATGAGGGCACACACCGCGCCGCGCCCCTGCCACGGCGTAACACCGCAACCAGCGCCCATGGTATAATTGGAAGTGAAAGAGAAAAAAACAAGGAGGACGAACGGGATGCCGAGGCCAACCCGATCAGGAAGGCTGCCACCGATGCACGAGGAGAGAACCGATGTCCGTCTGGCGTTTCACGATCCAGGGTGACCGCGTCGTGATGGGCGAAAAAAGCCGTCCGCGCCTCACCCGCAGGGGCTGCAACGAACCGTTCAAGGGCCGCTACTGGTGCCCGAAACGGCAGTGGTTCCGCCGGGAACCATGTCCCTTCAGTTGCAAAAACGAATGCGAGCTCTTTGAAGCGATGTGCGGTTGCCTGTAGCCGCCCGCCACCCCTCAAATGAACCGCGAAAACGACGGCGGTTGGGCACCGCTGGCCTCGGCCGTGGCCTGGTACCGGTCGGCCGCTCCGGCCGCCGGATAGGAACGGCCATTCTCCCCCTCTCCCCGCTGTACCGCCCGGAGACGGGCGTCCAATTCCTGCATCTGCATTTCCTTTTTCGCCTCGCTGATCGCCGCCGACGCCGCCCCGGCCACCTTGAGATCCTGGGGTGACGGGTCGGCGGGCGCCAAAGCGGCGGCCCGGACTATCTGCATCTTGGCGATGGTTTCCTCGGGGGTCGCCTCCTTGGATGTGTCGATGGGCACCTCGCCGCCCACCGCATAGTTACGGCCGTCCGGACCACGGCGATACTGGAAACTGGCGCCGCCCCGGGCATAGGGACCGGCAGCAGCCAGATGGGCCATCTCGTGGGCCCGCACCTTGGCATCGATCTTCTTGAGCAGGGCCAGCTGCCGCAGTTCATCCTCGGTGAGCGGGGTACCGTCGGGCTTGCGCGCCGGAGCAACGGCCCCGGACCGGGGGCCATCCTCCCCGCCCTGGACCGGGCGACCACCGGGGGTGCCGGCGGCCGCCGGGCCGGACGCATCATCCCCGACACCCGTCACCCGGGGCTGCCAGGGCGGCGTCGCTGCCTGCGGCGGCATGATACGGGGGCCGATCACCGGCATTGCGTCATCCAGCCTTGATCAGAAAAGGAAACGGACAATCATCCAATTCCTTTATCGACATCCAGCCCGGCCGACTTGAATACCCCCTTGTCCCGCACGCACAAAAAAGATG
>CAYRGZ010000089.1:0-3212 GCA_964423785.1 uncultured Desulfobulbia bacterium | reverse complement strand
AAACGTGAACTCGATGGAATCGCAGTTTTTGCGATTCCATCAAAAAAGCCCGGCCAGGCCGGGCGGAAATCCGTAGGCTCCGTTTTCCTCACCGCTCGTCGATGGGCACGAAGGGCCGGCGGGTGGGGCCGATGTACACTTGGCGCGGCCGGCCGATGCGCCAGTCGGGATCGTCCCACATCTCCTTCCAGTGGGCGATCCAGCCCGGCAAGCGGCCAAGGGCGAACATGACGGTGAACATGTTGTTGGGGATGCCGATGGCCCGGTAGATGATACCGCTGTAGAAATCGACGTTCGGGTACAGGTGGCGCTCGATGAAATACTCGTCGTTCAAGGCGATCTCTTCGAGTTCCTTGGCGATATCGAGCAGGGGATCGGAAATCTGCAGGGTCTTGAGCACCTCGTCGCACGCCTTCTTGATGATCCGCATGCGGGGATCGAAGGTCTTGTACACCCGATGGCCGAACCCCACCAGCCGAAAGGGATCGTTGGGGTCCTTGGCCCGCTCCACATACTTGCGGCAGTCGCCGTTCTCGTAGTGATAGATGTTTTCGAGCATCTCCATCACCGCCTGGTTGGCGCCGCCGTGCAAGGGCCCCCACAGGGCGCTGATACCGGCGGAGATGGAGGCATATAGATTGACCCGGGCACTGCCCACCAGCCGGACGGTGGAGGTGGAGCAGTTCTGCTCGTGGTCGGCGTGGAGGATGAGCAGCTTGTTCAAGGCCGCCACCACCTCGTCGCGGATCTCGTAGGGCCGCACCGGCGAATCGAACATCATGTTCAGGAAGTTGGCGCAGTACGACAGGTCGTGGCGCGGATAGACCAGCGGCTGGCCCAGGGATTTCTTGTAGGAAAAGGCGGCGATGGTCCGCACCTTGGAAAGAAGGCGCGCCGCCATCTTGTCGATGTTTTCATAAGGGTTTTCGGTCATCTCCGGGTAGAAGCTGCACAGGGAGTTGACCATGGACGACAGGATGGCCATGGGCGGCGCATTGGGCGGATAGCTGTCGAAGAACCGGATCATGTCCTCATGCAAGAGAGCATAACGGCCCAGCATCTCGCTGAACTCGGCCAGTTCGGCCCGGGTGGGCAGGCTGCCGTGCACCAGGAGATAGGCCACCTCGACAAACGTGCAGTTCTCGGCCAGGTCTTCGATGGCGTAGCCCCGGTAGCAGAGGATCCCCTCTTCGCCATCAAGAAAGGTGATGGCGCTGGCACAGGAACCGGTGTTCATGTAACCGGAATCCAGGGCGATATAGCCGGTCTGCTGCCGTAACGCCCGGATATCGATGGCCTTCTCGCCCTCCGTACCGACGATGATGGGCAAATGGCACGTCTGGCCGTCGATCCGGAGTTCGGCGGTCTTGTCGGTGGTGAACTTGTCGATCATATGGCGTCCTCGCGCTGTATATTCACATGGAGGGGCACCCAACCCGGGAGCGGGGCGGACCCTGATTTCCCGTGCGAAACGAGTGCAAATCGGATAACGTTTTCTCTGAAAATCGACGAACCCGTAAAAACTCGCAGGCGGCCCAGGCCTGTCACGATATTTCAACGAGTTACAACGGTGAACCCGATGGAATCGTATTTTTACGATTCCATCAAAGTCCCTGGGAACGCCTTTGGCCGGCAGGGCTTTCCTGCTTCGTTGTGCCCACAGCCATGGGCACGGCTGTTCGGTGCAATCAGAAGCGGCGCTCCCGCCCAAAACGCAGTTCAAACCGCAGACTATAAAATACTTCGCCCCGACATTCAAGGGAATGGCCGACCATGAGCGACATCTACCAACAACGCCTGCGACGATTCATCGAGGAGGTCACCGTCTACCCGGTGTCCTGTGAACCGCTCGCCCGCGGCAGAACCGACCGGCAATGGCTGGACGCAGTGCTGGCCGGCGGCGCCCGCATCGTCCAGTTACGCGACAAGGTAAGCGACGACCGCACCCTCTACGAAAAGGCGGTCTACTTCCGGCAACGGACTCGGGAGGCCGGAGCCCTGTTCATTGTCAACAACCGGCTCGACATCGCGCTGCTCACCGACGCCGACGGTATCCACCTCGGCAACACCGACATCCCGGCCGAGGAGGCCCGCCGGCTCTTTCCGGACGGCATCATCGGCGTGTCGGCCAACACCGAGGAGCAGGCGGCCACCGCCGCCGCCCGGGGCGCCTCCTACTTCAACATCGGCCCCCTGTTCCCCACCCAGACGAAAAAAAGACTCACCCCCTTTCTCGGGCCCGAGGCCATCGAGCGTTTCGCCCGGCGCTCCCCCCTGCCCTTCACGGTCATGGGGGGGATCAAGCTGCATCACGTGCCCGAGCTGTGCCGCCGCGGCGCCCGACGCCTGGCGGTGGTCACCGCCCTCACCGAGGCCGACGACATCGCCGCCGAAACCCGCCGCTGGATCAAGGCCATCAACCGGCACCGCCAGGAGCATAGCGATGGATGATCTCGCGGACCTGAAGTCCACCGCCGATCTCTACCGGGAACTGGGTACGCTCATCGAGTGGGGGGCGCCGGCCGACGAACGGAAGGAAGCGGCCGCCGTGGCCGAGCGCTACCGGGATGATCCGGTGGCCCTGCACCTGCTCACCGCCTTCTACAGCTTCTTGCCGGCCGACCGGGAGGAGGCCGTACTCGGCATCGGCTTCGTGCGCCGCAAAGAGGGGTTCTTCCTGCTCGCGGCCCAAACCGCGGCGAGCCGGTACCTCTACCTGGTTTCAGCCGCGGACGCCATCTATCTCGGCAGGGAAGAGGAAGGTATCTGGGATGCGGACGTGCTGGAATTCTTCGGCTGGCCGGACAACGCGGCCTCGAAAAAGGCTCTGGCCGCCCTCGCCCCCTACCCGGACTACCGGCCGGCGGCCCGCGACCCGAACCTGTGCCCGGTCTGTTTCGTCGGCCCTGGAGAGACGCATATCCTCGGCTGTCCGGTGGAGATCTGCCCCTGGTGCGGCGGCCAGCTCACCCATTGCGATTGCCGTTTCCAGAAACTCGGCCGGCAACGACTGGACCGGGACGCCCACATCGAGGCGCTCGCCGCCGCCCTCGAACAAAAGGGCCGCATCCCCTTCGAGCCAGCCAGCCAATCGCCAGTTCATCCGGCCGCCGTCGGCCGGCTGGCCGGCTCGGTGCCGGATGACGAGTAGCGGACTTGTGTAGAGTAGAGCGCTGCCAGCGATGACCCACAACGACTACGCCCCGCCGCAC
>CAYRGZ010000088.1:0-11335 GCA_964423785.1 uncultured Desulfobulbia bacterium | reverse complement strand
GTATGATGGCCTCGTAAAAAGGCCATCATACGCGCCCCAGGGATGGGGCGCCGAAATCGCGCCGTTCATAACGGCATGATTTCGTAAGCAAAGCCGAAACTCGGTTTTGGCTTTGCGACAGCAAAAAGTCCAGGGACGGATTTTTTACGATCCCATCATCGAATG
The DNA here is from genome assembly GCA_964423785.1 of uncultured Desulfobulbia bacterium. Lineage (GTDB taxonomy): Bacteria > Desulfobacterota > Desulfobulbia > Desulfobulbales > S012-135 > S012-135. The sequence continues at coordinate 11,170 of CAYRGZ010000088.1, read as the reverse complement.
ATGCCGGCAACGGTCAGGTGGGTCCAGTCTTGGCCGGTGCTAACAGGCGACCTTCATGAGGCGGTCGAAGTTCTTCTCCTATTGGGACTGGAACCACAGGTGATCGGACATGGTTTCCTCCTTGGTTGTGGGTATTCCGGATAACAGCGGCTCCTAGAATACGTAACGGCCAAGGAGGATTTTTTTTAATGGTATTGAGCGGATGTGCTAAAAGGAGGGAGATGGGTGCGGCGATGGCAGTGGCACCCGTTGCCGCGGTAGCGGCTGGCTTACTTGAACATATGGATTAGTTTGAGAGTTTTTGTCTAAGCCGATAGCTCTCGCCGTTCAACATGAAAATCTTGGAGTGATGGACGAGCCGATCGATGATTGGCACTGCGACGTTGTCATCATGAAAGAAGTAGCCCCATGATGTGAAGTCCTTATTTGTTGTGATGATGATGGATCGATATTCATAAAGGCTGTTGACGAGTTGAAAGAGGTTGTAGAGTGCGGTTTTGTTCATGGGGAGGTAGCCGAGCTCGTCGATGATGATGAGGTCGTTTTTGGCGAGTGCGGCGATCTTGGTTTTGAGCTCGCCCTTGGCGAGAGCGAGGTCGAGTGTTTCCACGAGTTCGACGGCGGGCGCGAAGAGGACCTTGTACCCGGCCTCGATGGCCTTGTATCCGATGCCGATGGCGAGGTGGGTCTTGCCCACGCCCGGCGGGCCGATGAAGATCAGGTTCTCCCGGTTGTCGATGAAGGCGAAGTCGAGCAGTGCGTTGACCTGTCGTTTGGTAATGGAGGTCTGAGCCCGGTAATCGAACTCCTCGAGGCGCTTGACGGCAGGGAAGCCGGCTGCGCGGCGGTTGCGGTCGATCCGCTTGCGGTTGCGTTGCTGCCGTTCGTGTTCCACCAGCATGTCGGCGAACTCGAGGTATGAGATCTCGTTGGCCTCTGCGCGGGCGATGAGGTCGGCGAGGCTGGCGGCGATGCTGGTGCAGCGGAGCCCACGGTACTTGGAGATGGTGTTTTCAATGGAGAGCATGGCGACTCTCCTTTGGGCAACAGACGGCGCTGTAGGGGGCGAGCAAGTCCGCGGTGGCGGATGCCGCGGACTTGGCCGGCTGGTGTGCTGCCTGCAGTTCGTCGAGCCATTCGGGGCGGTTCTGATAGGCGATGATGTAGTCCTCGATCCTGGCGGCGCTCAGGCGTGGCAGGGTGAGGAGATAGGCCAGGAGGGGCGGTGGGAGCTCCATTCGTCCCAGGACACGCACCAGGCCGGCCAGTTGATCCTTGTAGATGTGTGGGTTGCTCTTCTTGAGCAAGACGCTGAGGCGGCGGCCGTGGCTGCCCAGCCGGCGGAGGATCTCGGCCTCGTACTCGGCGACCTGCCTGGCCTTGTCACGGTAGTGGGAGCGCTTTTTGACGACCTGCCCCTTGCCGTGACAGAGGGCGTTCCGGGCGATCTCCTCGCCGGTTTCCAGGTCGAGGAGCACCAGGACGTCACCTTCTTCACGCACCCCCACCAAGGCTCCCTGGTAGCGCATGGGAACGGAATACCGGTTGCTCCTCCAGGAGACCAGCCCGGTCTTGTCGGCCTTGCGGGTCTGCCGGCAAGGGGAAGATGGCTCGATGCCCACCGCAGGGGTGCAATACGGCCTCATGTGCCGCCGTTCCTCGCGATCGTACCGTTCTCGGGGCCGCTCGTTCGTCGTGGCGTGGACCCTGACGTTGGCCGTGGCATCCAGCCAGTCGGCCACGTGGGCCTCCAGGTCCGCCCAGGAGGCAAAGGTCTCCCCGGCAAGACAGTTGTGTTTGACGTAACGGACCCCGGCCTCCACCTTGCCCTTGCTCTCGGGATCATACCCCTCGCAGGCCCGGATCCGGAAGCCGGCCGCCGTGGCGTAGGCATGGAACTGGTCGTTGAGACGCAACTCCCGGTACCGCTCCTCGATGACCACCAGCCTGGTCTGGTCATAGACGCATTCCTCCGGGCAGCCGCCGAAATACCGGAAGGCCGCATCGTGCATCCGGATAAAGGCCGCGGTATCTATCGGCCGCGGAGACAGCGCCACATACAGCAGCCGAGAGTACGCCAGCACGAAGACCGCAAAGTGTACGCTCACCTCCTGCCCGCCAACCAGAACACCACGAACCTCGCCTAGGTCCACCTGGCACTGCACGCCTGGAACCATGTCCAGCACTGGCTCGTAATAGCGTTCCTGCTTGATGCTCACTATCTTCTTCAGCTGGCCGACATACCTCCGGACACTCCGTTCCGAAATCGACAGCTCCGGATACTTCTCCTTGAGCTTCCGGTGGATCTTCACCGCACTCAGGCCGGGAAACCTCTCAAGCAGATGCCGAATGTACTCACGGTGGTCGTCGAGCCGCTTATGACGCTCCCGGTTCTCCTGCTTGGCCTGTATCTCTTCCTGGGTCATACTCAAGTACTTGCGAACGGTGTTCCGGGAGATGCCCAGGCGCCGAGCAATGGCTCGGATGGACCTCCCATCCCCATCATTGTGTAACGCTTTGATTTTGTGTATCATGTTCCACCTCTTCACGGTTGCCTCCCATTCTCGTCATGCTTTGCCTGAGAATGGGAGAGGGTACAGCCTCCCGGCTGAATTTTCAGCCCCGAGGTGGGTCAATTTTCTTGGCCGTATGAGGGTCAATATACTTGGCCATTAACAGGAGGAACAGCGCGTGGGGGCTTCCGGATTACGGTAAAGGCAGGGTGTGGTGGCAATAGAGACAGAAATTTCTGTCCGCCGGCCGGCGGAGCAGACGGGTATTGCTCGCCCCGGTATTGGAGGGGTGGTAGTAATGGCAGGTCATGCAGTTCATGCGGCCGGCATCGTCCTTGGGCATGTCCCGGGGAAAGGAGAGGGGGGTCTTGGCCACCAGGGGATGGCTGGTGGAGGGTGTGGCTTGTTCGTGGGCCCGTGGATGACAGGACAGGCAGATCCCCAGGATGGAGGGATGAAACCGCAGTTCCTTTATTTCCTTGATTTGGAGCGGCAGGGTCACATGGCAGTCGAGGCACCTGACCTTGTCGCGCCAGTCATGGAACCCGAAGGCGTTGTCCCGGCCGGCGAGAAGCCCCAGGAGGCAGAGCAGGGCAATGGTTCGGCTAGACGAGGAATTTTTTACTGCACGCTTCGAGTTCATGGATTTCCTTTTCCAACTCGGTGGTCGTGTCGTCCTGCTGTGCCAACTCTTCGATACGGGCGAGTTTTTCCCGCATCGTGACGAGGGATCCGTGCACCGTCTGGATGGTGGCGTTGATCTCCCGGGCCAGGTCTTGGAATTCGTCGTCCTTGCGAAGGACGGTTCTGATGGTGAGATCTCCTTCCGTGGCCCGGTGCAGGTCGGCGGTGATTTTTCGTAAGGGCCCGTTGAAGGTGGTGATGAGTTTTCTGGTGGTCAAGACGAGAATGGTGGTGATGAACGCGATGATGGCCCCGTTGATCCAGAGAATTTCCGACAGGAGCAGCTCGGCGGCGCTTTGGCTGGGAAGCACCATGGAGTAGAGGATGGCGTCCATCTTCTTGCCGCCGAGATAGACGAACAATCCCACCGCCAAGAGACCGCCCAGGAGGGAAACGCAGACGAAGCGGAGGATGAAGCGGCCCTGGGTGTGCTTCTCGATGAAATATTTTCTGCGACGATATTTTTTTTTCTTCATAGATTTCCCTTCGTGCCGTCAAGGGCGTGGCAGGCGAAACAGAGGGCGCTGCGCCGGTTGCTCATGACCAGTTTTTTCTCGTTCCTGGAGTAGGGGTTGTGGCAACTGCCGCATCCCACCCGGCCGTCGTAGAAGGTGATCCGGCGGTCCACCTCCTCGATGGGCCGCAGATCGCTTCGGCCGCCCCGGGCCAGCCGAGCGGCCTCGTAATCGATACCGATGGGGTGGGATCCGGAATCGTGGTTCATCAGGCTGCTGTGATGCTGCCATTGGCCGGTGTTGAGGGTGACCGAGGCTGCGAAGTTGCCGTCGTGGCAGGAGATGCATTGTCTGGAAAGGGGATCGATGCCCATGAAAGCGGCGCTCGTGGCAAAGGCCGCGGCGTCGCTCTCCAGGTGAGCCATGCCGAGAGCGCCCTCGTGCCCTCCCGCCATGGCGTCACCTTGTTCGTGGCAGGAGTCACAAAAGGGCTTGCCCCGCTGGAGACGGCGGAGAAAATAGGTCTTGGTGCCAAATGGAGTGATGGCCGGCGCATGCACGTCATGGCACGTCGAGCAGGTGAGGAGCCCGTCCCGGGACAGCGGGAAATCGAAGGGGACGTGGATGGTGCGCGGCTGGATGTCGACGGGGTGCATGTAGGCGTTTTTGGCCACGGCCTCGTGACATTGGTAACACGTCGCCGTTCCCATATCAGTACTCAACACGGTATCGTTTACGCCCATTTCATGACAGAGGGTGCATCGGCCGGTAAAGTCATGGGGTGGTGAATCGCCGGCGATGCCAAGGAGAATCCAGCCGAGCGACAGGAGCAGCGCACCAAGCAACCATTTCATGAGGATCTCAGAGAGTGAAGGAGTCGAGCCGGTCGTGCATGTCGGCAACCACGGCGGCAATCCGCCGCCGGATTTCTTGGCGGCGCTGCTGGTCTTCGCAAGAGGCGAGTTCCGCCGCCAACTTCTTGATCTCTCCTGTTTTTTCCTGCATGCTGGCGATGGTGTCGCGGTACACCGCGCAAAAGGCGTTCAGCTCGTCGGCCAGCGGCGTTACCATGTCTTTTTTGCGCAAGTGGGCCTGTTGCCGCAGATCGCCGTTGCGGATGGTACGGGCGATCACGCCGAGCCGGTAGAGGGGCCCCACGATACGGTGGGAGTAGAGCAAGGAGATGACGGCGATGCCGCCGAGGATGAGCAGCGAAACGAGCAGGTAGATCCCCAGGGACAACGAGAGCAGCTCTTGTCGGGTCGAGGCAAGCGTACGGAACGTCTCTCCATAGGAGGTACCGGCCGATTTGGCAAGAACTGCGTAGAGGATGGCAGCGGTCACCGCCAGACCGCCCCCGAAAAGAAGCGCGCAGCGGGTGACCAGCGAGCGGCGGAACTGGTCGGGAATGGGGACGGAAGGAGAAGCCGTCGATGAACGTGTCATGTCCATCCGTTTCAATTGGAGAATTTGATGCCGGCCCGGTAGCCGTCCTTGTGTTTGGCCGCCCAGATGACCACGGCCCGTTTGGGAAGCCGCCAGTTTCGTTGCCGTTTGAAAACGATTTCGTGGCCGACCTTCAGTGGGGCATCGGTGAGCAAGCCCATTCCTTCCTCGCTGATGTCGATCACTTCTGCCTGGCGGCCGTTGACGGCGGTGAGATCGGCGGGATCTTCGAAGAGAACGATGGGAAACACCGACCGGAACTTGCTGATTCGTCGTTCTGCCTTGCGTTTTTCCTGTTGTGTGGTCATCTTTTCCCTATTCCCCAAAGTTTGTTTTTTCCCCTTGCGTGATGAATTTCCCCCCCCTCTCTTCCTGATCTTTTTTATTATATCGTACCGGATGGCGGTCCCTGTAGAAAAAAGTGCCGGCCAACCGTCATCCCCTGTCAGCCTTTGTCCTCGAGGAACTGGATACCTGCCCGATACCGCCCATCGGCCTGGTGCATCACCCAGATGACCCGGCCATGGGCCGGCAGGTCGATACCGGCGGTCGGTTCGAAGGCAATCACCATGCCGGGATGGAGCCGTTCGGTTGTGCTGATACCGATGCCCGTCGGACTGTAATCAAGGACTTTGGCCCTCACTTCCTGGCTCAGGCCGTTGTTGCTGAAGAAGCTGATCGTCTGGTTTCGTGGTCGTCGGGGATGCCGGCGCCGTTCCCTCTGGGGGGATGAATGTTCGGTCATAGTTTCGAGGTCCGTGACAGCCTGGGAAACAGCTCCCCCCGTTTTCCTCGAGTCGGAAATCGATGGGCATGGTCCATTGTCCGTAGGGAACCGTCTCCGCAATGAGTTTGGGCGCGATGGTGCCATGCACGTCATGGCAGAATAGACAGTTTCGTCCCCGATTTTTTTTGTTGACGTGAAGGAAGTGGAGATTCCTCCGGCCGTGTCGGAAGCCCGTGTAGAACGAGGTGTCAGGGAACTGCAAGAGACTCACTTGGTGGCAGTCGAAGCAAAGGGCGTAGCTTTTCTCCGAGAAAGGCAGGTACGCCGTCGTGTCATACGGTTTTTTCAAGAGATCCTGCCGGGGTGCCCCGTGGGCTTCGTGACAATCGTTGCAGAAATCACCTCCCGAATGGTAATGGGCCTGGTCTCCCTTGTCGAAATCGAGATGGCAGCCGAAGCAGAGTCGTTTTTTCTCCTGTCGGAGGAGTTCTCCCGTCCCGCCGTGGAGCTGATGACAGACCGTACAGTCGGCCGCCGCCGCCGGCGGATGGAGAAAGCGCTTTTTCATTGTATGGCAGCCGAGGCAGGCCGTGCCCTGCACCGATCTCTTGGCCACCGGATGATCCCCCTCTTCCGCTGCTGCGTCGTGGCAGGCGGCACACGCGATTTTTTTCGGATGGCCGCCGTTGTCCATGCCGGGATGACAGTCGGCGGCGGCGCACGATACCGGAGTTGCGGCGCTCTCCTCTGCCTCTGTCGCCGTGGTGGACAGCAGGGGGGAGGCAAGCGTGACGCCGAGAACGATAAGTACCAGGGCGCTCCGAACCGTACAGGGTGCCAATCTCATTGCGACCTCAAATGCAAATAGTGAGCCGTTTTGTTTGTCGATTTCTGGATCTAACGAAAATTACTCAAAAAATATAGAAGGAAACAGGAGGTTGCCGGCCGACTCCGTCTGCGTCACCCCCAGCCGATTTGACGGCGTGTCGAGCGGTCGACAGGGGCGTTTTCCCCCATTGTGCCGTGGGCGGGGGCAAATGACGCCACCATAACAATGCGTCGGTACTCGCTCATTGCAGGAAGTAGTGCACGTTGCCGCTGTGGGGATTGTGGCAATCGACGCAGAACATCCCTCGCTCGATGACGCGGCTGTGCATGGCGTAGGCTTGGCGGCGTTCCTGGTGACACTTGCCGCAGATGACGTTACGCGGCCGGCGCAGCAGCGATTTGTTCGGAGACTGGTGCGGGAAGTGGCAGGCAAGGCAGTCCGCCACCGCCACGGGACCGTGGACGAACACGCCGGTGATGAAGTTCTTGTGGCACTTGAAGCAGAGCTTGTTCTTGGGGAGCTGGAGGAGGTTCTCCTTGGTGAAGTCGTGACAGTTCAGGCAGAGCTTGTCCCGGAAGGGCGGATGAATGGAGGAGGCCGTATTACCTTTGCTCGTTTCTCCCTCGGCCCCGTAGAGGGTCTCTTCGAGACGCGCTTCGTAGTAGTCGTTGAACAGGTCCTCGAGATGAGGCTCGCAGAGCTTGTCCAGGGTGGGCAGGGCCGGAACGCCGTCGAAAAAGAAGCTTTTGATGGCGTGGTCGGTGACGGGATCGGCACACCCCGAGAGCGAACCGTACAGACCGACAAGCACAAGGAGTATGAAACGTCGCATGGTCACGGCTGGTTGTCCTGGGTGTAATCGACCGGTTCGTCTCGGTCATAGCGGAGTTCGCGATGACAGCCCGGCGCGCAACGGCCGCCGTGCTCGTCCTGGCGGAAGCGGATCGGAATGCGCCATTCCCCGAAACGGGCGCCGAGGGTGGTGACCAGCTTGGGGGAATCGCCGGCGTGCGGTTCGTGGCAGGAGCGGCAGGTGCGGCCCTTGCGTACCTTGTTGACATGGAGATAGTGCAGGTTGATCGTGCCGTTGCGGAAACCGGTGTCGGTTTCGGTCCGCTCGCTTTCCACCAAGGCCGCGTCGTGGCATTGGAAACAGAAGGCGTACAGGGAACGGTCGTACGGCGAATAGAAGGATTCCGGATATTCCTCGCTGAGAAGCTGCGGATGGCGGCTGCCGTGAGGATCGTGACAGCCGGTGCACCCCTCTTCCTCGAGTGGGGCGTGAACGTACTTCTTGCCTTGAATCTCCCGGGCGATATTGCGCATGGGCCGCGGGGAAGACGGGTCGCTGTCGCGCCCGTGGCAGTCGAAGCAGAGGCTGGGCTCTTCTTCGCGCAGGAGGGCGTTTTTGTCCGCGTAGTGGGTGAAATGACAGGTGCCGCATCCTTGTTCGCCATACAGTGGCTTGTGTTTGCTGCGCGCCGAGCCGTACAGGGTGCCGAGTTCCTCGTGACAGGTGAAGCAGATACGTTGTTGATCCGCCTTGAGAATGAAGGAGAAATCACTGCCGTGCGGTTGGTGGCAGGCGATGCACTGCTGGTCGCGGATGGCGGTGTGCACGACCCTGGCGCGGCGGATCCCCTTGGCCAGTTCCGTATGACACTGGAGGCAGAGATCCTGGATTTTTCGACGAAGAAGATGGGGTTGGTCGGCCGCGTGGGGATCGTGGCAAAAGGTGCACTGGCCCGAGGCGGCCGGGCCGTGATCGTGCTCGTGCTCGGCGAGGCTTTCCTCGTGGCAGGAAAAACAGAGTTCCTGCTGATGATGGCCTACCGGCAGGAGAAACGGCTGGTCCGTACCGTGGGGATCGTGACAGGCGCTGCATTCCCCCTCCCGCACCGGTTGGTGGATGGTGGTGCCGTCAAATGCATCGTGGCACAGGAAGCAAAGGGCCGGTTCCTCGTCGGCGAGTTGGACGTCGCCGTCGTCGGGATGGCCGTCGTCGGCGACGTGGCAGTCGCCACAGTCTTCAGATACCGGCGGATGGGGGTGGGCGATGGCGGTCACGTCGTCGTGGCAGCCGGAACATCCCTCCCCGCCGGCCGTTGCGACTGGGCTTGTCAGCCAGATGACGGCCACCGCGATGAGGCTGGCCAGCACGAAGCGGAGTTTTCTCCGGGATCGGCTGGTTGGGTTGGAACGGTGGTTAGTGGTGGAACGATGGTTCGATGGCATGACGTAACCGAGGCGAAAGTCTCACCGGATCAACGGACCGTACCATACGCCGGTTTCTTCATTCCTGCAATCAGATTATCAGGTTATGGGCGATCCCGTGACAGGTGCCGCACGAGGGGAATTGCTGGTGCAGGGCGGGCCAGTGCGGCTCGTCGTGACAGGAACGGCAGCGGGGAATCGTCCGGTGGCGTTTCCGGTGGCAGAACGCGCAGGAAAAGGTGCTGTGCTTGGCCTGGCTCGCCCGTAATTGGCGATAGATCTCTTCGTGGCAGGCGGCACACACGGTAGCCGGGGTGTCGTCACCGTATTCCACCGCCAGCGGCCGGTGGGCTGGATGGCAGTCGGTGCACTCGGCCATGGCCGGATCGGCGGAGTGCTTGCCGTGGCACTGGCTGCACGGCGGAATGCGGCCGTGGACGTTGTGGCAGGCGGTGCACTGGAGCTTCGTATGGATGCTGGGGTACTTGGTCAGCTGTTCGTATTGGTCGGTATGGCAGGTGAGGCACGGTTTGGTTACCCGGTGGGGCAGGCGGATGTGGAGGGGCCGATGTGCCTGGTGGCATTGCAGACAGTTCGGCAGTTCGAAGTGGCTTCGTCCCTGGTGGCAACGGCTGCACTGTGGGATGACACCGGTGTCGGCAGGTGGGTGGCCGCGATGGCAATCCTTGCAGGTCACCTTGTCCCGATGGGCGCTGCCGGCCCGCTTGATCTCGCGGACGATGTCGTAATGGCATTTGACGCAATCCGTAAGCGGAATATCGTTTTTGACCGCGGCGTTGCCCGTGCCGGTGCAGAACAACACGATCGGTATGAACACGAGCAGCCACCCCACCGGGAGCGGCGTGCACGGGAGATATGTGCCGGCGGATGCTGTCATACGACGAGGGGGTGTGCAAATGGCCCCTAATATAGTAATGTTGCCACGCGAATGCCAGACTTTTCCGTATCATGCGGCGTTGCCGCTGGAGCTGCTGTCCGTCGATGTGGAGTCTCCCGCCATGGATGCATGGATTGTCGAGCGATTGTCGGTGAGAAGGTTGGGGTGGAGGGTTGTGGCCGTTGTTCTCGGGTTGGCCGTTGTCGGCTGTGCCGGGCCGAAAAAGCCGAAGGTGCTCACCGACGACGAGATCTGGCAGCAACTCAACCGGGGTGCCTGTATCGAAGGGGATTGTATCAACGGCAAAGGGGTGTACCGGACCATTACCCGGGCCCGGTACGAGGGCGGGTTCTACCGGGGCCGCTACAGCGGGCACGGAGTGATGGTGCTCGACGACGGCACCCGCTACGAGGGGGAGTTTCGCAACGGCTACTACAAGGGGAACGGAACCATCACCATGCCGGACGGCACCACGGCCGAGGGGGAGAACTGCATCAGCGGCCGCGGCTACCTGCTGCTCGCCAGCGGCGAGCGCCGGTCCGGGAAGTTCGCCAATGGCCGTCTCTATGGCAAGGGGACCATCGTCTTTCCCGACGGCCGCGAATATTCCGGCACGTTTTGGAACAACCTCCTGCACGGCCGGGGAGATATGAAGGACGAGCGGGGCAACGTGTACTCCGGCACCTTTGTCATGGGCAAGATGGAGGGCGAGTTCGTGGTGACCCTGACCAACGGCATCACCTTCAAGGGGACCTTCAAGGACGGCCGGTACGTCTCCGACGGTTCAACCCACAGCATGGAGTATCCGGACGGCCGTTGCCTGGAGGGGGATTGCCTCAACGGGGTCGGCACCATGGAGTACGAAAACGGCGGACGCTATACCGGCGAGTTCCAGGACTGTTTGCGGCACGGCCACGGCCGCTTCGTCTTTCCGAGCGGTGCCGTGTTCGAGGGCGAGTACGTCAACAACCGGCGGCACGGCTTCGGTGTCTATACCTTTCCAAGCGGTTTGCAGTACCGGGGCCGCTGGCGGGACGGCAAACGGCACGGCCTTGGAACGTTTCTCTTTCCCAACGGCCACGAGTACGTGGTCATGTTCAAGAACGATCAGATGGAGCAGTGAGGGGGGGACCGGTCACGGGGGCTCCTTCGTATGCCGAAGTCGCAGTCTCTGAGTGCTGAGCGATGAGCGATGAGTGCTGAGTCTGGTCACAGGGCATCCCATCTGCGGCGTCATCATCCCGCTTACGTAGCTTCCAGTACGCTGCGCGGGCTTCTTCCTTGCATCTGGGGCACCCTGTAACCAGATACCCGGTCCGCAAGGTCGCGACTTCGGCAGACGAAGGCGGACCCCCGTGACCAGTTGTGCGCCAGGCGAAGCTCTGGCGATCCTGGTGGCTGAGA
>CAYRGZ010000087.1:0-11377 GCA_964423785.1 uncultured Desulfobulbia bacterium | reverse complement strand
ACATCAGTTCAATACCGAAACCACGGGAGACTCCCATGCAGGCAACCATAGCAGTCTTGGAAGGTGACGGCATCGGGCCGGAGATCGTCCGTGAGGCGATCAAGGTGCTCGCGGTCGTCGAACGCAAATTCGGCCATACCTTCACCCTGGAGTACGCCCCTTTTGGTGCCGGGGCCTACTTCAGCGACGGCTCCCCCTTTCCCGAACGGACCAAGGAGGTCTGCGATCGGGCCGACGCCATCATCAAGGGCCCGGTGGGACTGGCCGTCGACGAAATGAAGAAAATTCCCCAGGAACACCGGCCCGAGGTGGGAGCCATCCTGCCGCTGCGCAAACGCTACGACACCTTCGCCAACTTCCGGCCCGTGCGCCTGCCGCCGGCCCTGGCGGCGTTCTCTCCCCTGAAACCGGAGCTGGTGCAAGACGGCATCGACATCATGATGATCCGGGAACTGGTGGGCGGTATCTACTTCGGCGACAAGACCGAAGGATCGGCCACCGGCATGCAGTACGCCCACGACGACTGCACCTACACCCGCGAGCAGGTGGAACGCATCGCCCGGGTCGCCTTCGACGAGGCCCGACGCCGCAACTGCCGGCTCACCAACGTGCACAAGGCCAACGTGCTTGCCACCAGCCGCTTCTGGAACGACATCGTCGAGGAGGTGGCCCAGGATTACCCGGACGTGCCGCTCGTCTCCATGCTGGTGGACAACGCCGCCTTCCAGCTGATGAAAAACCCGTCCCAGTTCAACGGCGTCGTCCTGCTGGAAAACATGCAAGGGGACATCATCACCGACCAGGCCGGTGGCGTGCTCGGCTCCCTGGGTCTCATGCCGTCCGCCTGTATCGGTCCCCAAAAAGGGTACGTGGAGCCGGCCCACGGTTCGGCCCCCGACATCGCCGGCCAGAACAAGGCCAATCCCTACTCCATGATCGGCTCGGTGGCGTTCTTGCTCGACAAATGCCTCGGCCTAACTGCGGAGGCGGAGGCGGTCTGGCAGGCCATGTTCCGAGTGCTCGAGGCCGGTTTCGTCACCGTGGAACTCGCCTCGCCGGCAACGCCGCCCGACAAAATCCTGTCCACCAGCCGATTCGGCGATCTGGTGGCGGAAAACCTGACGAACGCGTAACAGGTGGGCGGCTGGTCCCTCCGTTTCTTCGTCCTGCTCTGTTGCTGCCTGGCCGTCACCGGCGCCGACGGCCGGGCGGCGCCCGTTGTCGCGTGCCGCGTCATCGACGTGCTGCCCCACGATCCGACCGCCTTCACGCAAGGCCTCGTGTACCACGACGGCCTTCTGTACGAATCCACCGGCGGCTACGGCACCTCCGAACTGCGGGCCGTGGACCCGGCCACCGGCCGGGTTCTGCGCCGCCACCGGCTGGCCGCCGACCGGTTCGGCGAGGGTCTTGCCCTGGTGGGCGGCCAACTCGTCCAACTCACCTGGAAGAGCCACATTGGCTACGGGTACGATCGGGAACGATTTGCCATTCGCCGCACTTTTGTCTATGATCACGAAGGATGGGGCGCAGCCTGGGACGGCGACTTCCTCTACGTTTCCGACGGCACGGCCGTCATCCGACGCTACGATGCCGCCACTTTTCGGGAACGGGACCGGATCGTGGTGCGGGACGACGGCAAACCGGTCACCAAGCTCAACGAGCTCGAAACGGTGGACGGGGAGCTCTTGGCCAACGTCTGGAAAAGCGACCGGATCGCCCGCATCGATCCGGCAACCGGTACCGTGCTGGGTTGGCTCGACTGCCAGGCGCTGACCGCCCGGGTGGCATCGTCCGATCCAGAGGCGGTGCTGAACGGTATCGCCTGGGACCGCGAACGTCGCCGATTACTCGTCACCGGCAAACGCTGGCCATGGCTGTTCATCATCGCTCCGCCCGGCCACCGCGATGGGGGAGCTTCACCGTAGCAGGAACGGCTCTTTCAACGGACTGGTAAGGAAAGATCGCATGTCCGAACATCTGGCCGCCTTGCGGGAACAGATCCTCGCCACCGTCGACGAGATTGCCGACGGACTGTCCGGTGCCATCGCCACCCTGCTCGCCGACGTCGCCGATCTCTACCAGGGCCGCTGGCCCGATTACCAGGCCTGCCAGGTAAGTTATCACACAGAGGAACACGCCCTCGACGTTGCCCTGGCCGTGGCCCGCATGGCGGCCGGTTACAACCGGGTCCACTCCCCCGGCCTGCCCGCCGACACCGCTGTCGCGGCGCTGACCGCCGCCCTCTTCCACGACTGCGGCTACTTGAAGGACGCCGACGACGATTCCTCCGATACCGGCGGCAAGTTCACGTTCACCCACGTGGAACGGTCCAAGGCCATCGCGGCCGATTACCTGCGCCGGCAGGGCCGGCCGGAACCGTTCATTGCCCTGGTAACGGCAATGATCGATCTCACCGACTTCCACCGGCCGCCCGAACCTTCTTTCGCCGATCCGCACGAACGAGCCGCCGCCTGCATGGTGGCCTCCGCCGACCTGTTGGCCCAGATGTCGGACCCCCATTACTTGAGAAACATCGCCCGACTGTACGAGGAGTTCCGCGAGGCCTATGAAAAAGAAGGGCCCGAAGGGCTGGCGGCCCGCAACATCACGCCCTTTGCCTCGGTGGACGAGATGATCGAGCAGACCGACGCCTTCTACGAACGGTTCGTCCTGCCGCGTCTGGCCGACCTCGACGACATGGGCCGGTATCTCGTGGCCTACTTCGGCGAGGGCCGCAACCCGTACCTCGAAAGCATTGCCGCAAATCTCGCCGAGACCCGTCAGCGACACCGCGGCTACTGGCGGCGACTCGGCGAACTCCTCACCGAGGCCGGGGCGCTGACCAGCGGCGGGTTGTCCACCGCGCTTGCCTGGCAGCACTCGATGAGCAAGCAAACGCAACCGCCGAATCCCCGCCTGCGGGACAAGGGCTACGCCTGGATCGACCGCCAACTCGCCTGCCTGCGGCTCGGCAACATCCTGCTCGAACGCCGCCAGGTCGATCCCACCGCCCTGCGCACCGCTCTCATCGACCAGGTGTTGCCACCCGCCATGCAGGCCGGCTCCGATGAACTGCGCTGTCTGCTGCACATCCTCATCCTGTTGCAGCACATCGAAAACGGCCCCTGGCTCTTTCAACAAATCCTCGATCTCCTCGGCACCACCATCGACTGCCGGACCGGTACGGTCTGGATCCCGACGGGTGATGCCATGAAGGCGGTGTTCACCGCCGACGGCGACGATCGCAGCCCTCTCCCCATCGACAAGGGCCTGGTGAGCTGGGTGCTCTTGCACGGCCGCTCCCGGCGGCTGGACAGCACGGCGCTGGCGGCCCCGATCCGCAGCGCCGGCAAGCGCATCGCCGTCATCGAGATGACCGACCGAGCCGACGGTCCATTCACCGAACAGCACGAACTCCTGCTGCAGGCGGCCGCCAACCTGATCGGCACTTCCCTGCCCGCCGCCCTGTGGCTGAATCCTGACTGCCATATCGACCAATGATCGTTCTCGCCGTCTTGTTCGCCATCTTCTTGCCACTGCCAGCCCTGGGGGCGCACGGCATCAGTATCGACGGCCACCTCAAATATCCAGCCGACTTCAGCCATTTTTCCTACGCCGATCCGGCGGCGGTCAAGGGCGGCCATCTGGTGCTGCACGACCTGGGCTCCTTCGACAAGATGAACCCCTTCACCCTGAAGGGCACCGCCCCGGCCGGCCTCGACAGCCTGGTCTTCGAGACGCTCGCCGTGGCCAGTCTCGACGAGCCGTTCGCCGAGTACGGTTTGCTTGCCCAGGACATCGCCGTGGCACCGGACCGGATGTCGGTCACCTTCACCCTTAATCCGAGGGCCCGTTTTTCCGACGGCACGCCGGTGACCGCCGACGACGTGCTCTTTTCCCTTACCATCCTCAAAAGCGACCAGGCCCACCCCTTCTACCAGACCTATTTCCACGACATCACCAGAGCCGAGGTACTGGACGAGCGGCGGATCACCTTCTTCTTCGCCCGCCGCAACCGGGAACTGCCGCTCATCGCCGCCCAGCTGCCGATTCTCTCGAAACGGTTTTACGAGACCACCGATTTCGCCAACCAGGGCATGACGCCGCCCGTCGGTTCGGGCCCCTACGTGGTGGACAAGGTGGTGGCCGGCAAGACGATCACCTACCGCCGCAACCCCGACTATTGGGGCGCCGATCTGCCGGTGCGACGCGGCATGTACAACTTCGACCGCATCACCTACAAGTACTTCAAGGACCAGATCGTCTCGGTGGAGGCGTTCAAGGCCGGCGAGTTCGACTTCATGAACGTCAATATCGCCAAGCAGTGGGCCCGCGATCTCAAGAGCGAAAAATTCGACCGCGGCATTTTGGTGAAAAAAATGCTGCCGCACAAGAACAACGCCGGCATGCAAGGATTCGTGTTCAACACCCGGCGGCCGCTGTTCGCCGACCGGCGGGTGCGCCAAGCCATCGGCCTCGCCTTCGACTTCGAGTGGACCAACAAAACGCTTTTTTTCGATCAGTACACCCGCTGCCAGAGCTACTTCAGCAACTCCTATCTCGCTGCCACCGGCCTGCCGCAGGGCCGCGAGCTGGAACTCCTGGAGCCTTTTCGCGATCGATTACCGCCCGAGGTCTTCACCACACCGCTGGCCGCCCCCACCACCCGGCCGCCGAGCAGTCTGCGCGCCAATCTGCGGCGGGCCAAACGCCTGCTGGACGAAGCCGGCTGGCGGGTGCGGGACGGCAAGCTGCGAAACGCGGCCGGTCAGCCCTTTACCTTCGAGATCCTGCTTGTCAGCCCCAGTTTCGAACGGGTAATGGCTCTCTTTACGAAAAACCTCAAAAAACTCGGTATTACCACCACCTACAGGACCATCGACCCGGCCCTCTACACCCGGCGGCTGCAACGCTTCGATTTCGACATGGTGGTCACTGTTTTCGGCCAGTCGCAATCACCGGGCAACGAGCAGCGCGACTACTGGCACTCGCAGGCCGCCGACCGGGAGGGGTCCCGTAATCTCGCCGGCATCAAGGACCCGGTGGTGGACGCCCTGGTGGAGCGGATCATCTACGCCGAGACCCAAGAAGAACTCACCGCCGCCTGCAAGGCCCTGGACCGGGTTCTCTGGTACGGCTACTACGTGGTTCCCAACTGGTATCTGGCCAGCCATCGGATCGCCTACCGCAACGTCTTCGCCATGCCGAAGACCCTGCCCCTCTACTACTCGCCCTTCCAACTCCTCATGACCTGGTGGATGGCCACGCCATGACCGCCTACATCCTGCGCCGCATCCTCCTCATGATCCCCACCGTCTTCGGGATCATGCTGATCACCTTCGTGGTCACCCAGTTCGTGCCCGGCGGGCCGGTGGAACGAATGATCGCCGAGATCGAAGGCCACCGGGCCGGCGCCGGCGAGATCACTGCCGCCACCAGCCTCTACCAGGGGGCCCAGGGCCTGGACCAGGAGCGCATCGAACAGATCCGCAAGATGTACGGCTTCGACAAGCCGCCCATGGTGCGCTTTCTCACCATGATGAAGAACTATCTCCGCTTCGACTTCGGCACCAGCTACTACCACCAGAAGAGCGTCGTCGATCTGGTGATCTCCAAGTTGCCGGTCTCCATGTCGCTCGGGCTGTGGACCTTCTGCATCGTCTACGGGGTCTGTATTCCCCTCGGTATCCACAAGGCGGTACGGGACGGCTCCCGCTTCGACGTTTTTACCTCCACCGTCATCCTGGTGGGCTACGCCATCCCGGGGTTCGTGCTCGCCATCCTGCTCATCGTCCTGTTCGGCGGCGGTTCCTTCTGGAATCTCTTTCCCTTGCGCGGCCTGGTGTCGGACAACTGGGCCGAGCTGAGTCTGCTCGACAAGATCCTCGACTACCTCTGGCACATGGTTCTGCCGGTGACCTCGAGCACGGTGGGGAGCCTTGCGGTGATGACCCTGCTCACCAAGAACAGCTTTCTCGAAGAGATCCGCAAGCAGTACGTGCTCACAGCCCGGGCCAAGGGACTCGGCGAGGAACGCATCCTCTACCGGCACGTGTTCCGCAACGCCATCATCCCGATCATCACCGGCTTCCCGGGCTCGTTCATCACCGCCTTCTTCACCGGTAGCCTGCTCATCGAGACCATCTTCAGTCTCGACGGCATGGGACTTCTGGCGTATGAGTCGATCATGAACCGCGATTACCCGGTGGTGCTCGGCACCCTCTACTTCTTCACCATCATCGGCCTGGTCAGTCGACTGCTCTCCGACCTGAGTTACGTACTGGTCGATCCCCGCATCACCTTTGCAAGCGTGGAGAAATGAAGCCAGATTCCCTGTGGCGCCGCCGCTGGCGCCGCTTCAAAAAAAACCGGCGCGGCTACTGGAGCCTGGTCATCTTCACCCTGCTCTTCGGCACCAGCCTGTTCGCCGAACTGCTCTGCAACGACAAACCGTACGTGGTCTACTACCAGGGACAGTACTACTTCCCCATGGTCCGCATCTACCCGGAAACCACCTTCGGCGGCGACTTCGACACCGAAACCGATTACCGGGACCCGTACATTCTTGAAAAAATCACTACGAACGGCAACTGGGTGGTGTTCCCGCCCAATCCGTATAGTTACGACACCATCAACCAGAACCTCGACCAGCCGGTGCCGGCGCCGCCGTCGAAGGAAAACTTTCTCGGCACCGACGACCGGGGTCGGGACGTACTGGCCCGGCTGGTGTACGGTTTCCGACTGTCGGTCCTCTTCGGCCTGGCACTCACCGCCATCGGCACACTGGTCGGTATCATGGCCGGCGCTGTGCAGGGCTATTTCGGCGGCAAGGTGGATCTCTTCCTCCAGCGCTTCATCGAAATCTGGAGCGCCATGCCGGAACTCTACTTGCTCATCATCTTTTCATCCATTTTCAAACCCTCCATCCTGCTGCTGCTCATCCTGCTGTCTCTCTTCGGCTGGATGGGACTGTCCGACTACGTGCGGGCCGAGTTCCTGAAAGGCCGCAACATGGAATACGTCAAGGCGGCCCATGCTCTGGGGGTAGGCAACCTCACCATCATGTACCGGCACCTTCTGCCCAACGGCATGACCCCGGTGATCACCTTCCTGCCCTTCCGGCTCTCCGGCGCCATCCTGGCCCTCACCAGTCTCGACTTCCTCGGCCTCGGCGTGCCGCCCACGACGCCGAGCCTCGGGGAACTGCTGGCCCAGGGCAAGAGCAACATCGAGGCCTGGTGGCTGTCGCTCACTACCTTCACCGTGCTGGTCGGCACCCTGGTGCTGCTCATCTTCATCGGTGAGTCCCTGCGGGAGGCGTTCGATCCGCGCAAGATATGACGACATCATGAAATCGCTGCTTGCCATCGAAAAGTTGTCGGCCCGGTTTCGCGGCGCGGACGGGGAACGCCAGATCCTCTCCGACGTCGATCTGACCATCGGCCGGGGAGAGACCGTGGCCCTGGTAGGGGAGTCGGGATCGGGGAAGTCGGTGACCGCCATGTCTATCTTACGCCTCTTCGAACCCGGCACCGTCGAGTTCACCGGCCGGATCCTCTTCGAGGGCCGCGATCTGCTCCAGTTGTCGGAGTCGGAGATGCGCCGGGTACGCGGCAACCGGATCGCCATGATCTTCCAGGAGCCGATGACCGCCCTGAACCCAGTGTACACCATCGGCGACCAGATCATGGAACCGCTCATCCTGCACCAAGGGTTTGACAGGCACAAGGCCCGCCGCCGGGCGGTGGAACTGCTCGACCGGTGCGGCATCCTGGAGCCGGATCGGCGGGTGGACAACTACCCGCACCAGTTGTCCGGCGGCCAGCGCCAGCGGGCCATGATCGCCATGGCGCTGGCCTGCGATCCGGCCCTGCTCATCGCCGACGAACCGACCACCGCCCTGGATGTCACCATCCAGGCCCAGATCCTGGCGCTGCTCGCCGATATCCAGCGCCAGACCAACATGGCGGTGCTCCTCATCAGCCACGATCTCAACATGGTGAAAAAGATCGCCCAGCGGGTCTCCATCATGCGCGGCGGACGCATCGTCGAACAGGGCGACACGGCGACCATCTTCGCCAAGCCCCAGCATCCCTACACGATACGGCTGCTCGACAGTATCCCGCGACCGAAGACATCCCGGCCCGAACCCGGCCCACCCCTGGTGGAGATCCGCCACTTACGCTGTCACTTTACCATGGGCGGCGGTATGTTCCGGCGGCGGGCCGGCACCACGGTCAAGGCGGTGGACGACGTATCGCTCACCGTGCGCGAGAGAACCACCCTGGCGGTGGTCGGTGAATCGGGCTCGGGCAAGACCACGCTTGGCATGTGCCTGCTTCGCCTGCAATCCTGCGAGGGGAGCATCCTCTTCGACGGCATCGACCTGCGCTCCCTGTCGCGCCGCCGCCTGCGGCCCCTGCGCCGGCAGATGCAGGTGGTTTTCCAAGACCCCTTCTCGTCTCTGTCGCCGCGACTCACCGTGGCCCAGATCATCGGTGAGGGGCTTGCGGTCCACAAGATCGGCCGCACCCGGCAGGAACGGTGGGAACGAATCCGACAGGCCCTTGCCGACGTCGGGCTGGAGGAAGAGATGGCCAACCGCTATCCGCACGAATTCTCCGGCGGCCAGCGGCAACGGATCGCCATCGCCCGCGCCATCGTCCTGCGGCCGCGCCTCCTTATCCTTGACGAGCCGACCAGCGCCCTGGATATGACTATCCAGGCCCAGATCATCGAACTGCTCGCCGACCTGCAGCGGCGCTACAACATGAGCTACATCTTCATCAGCCACGACTTGCGGGTGGTGCGCGCCCTGGCCGACGAAGTGGTGGTCATGCACCACGGCCGCATCGTCGAACACGGCCCGGCCGAAACGATCTTCGCCGCGCCGCGCCATCCGTACACCCGCGCCCTGTTTGCCGCCGCCTTCTCGTTGGAAGGGAACACCGCGCGACGCTGAAACCCCGCTCACGAAAGGATCTCCCTCGTCTTCTCCTGCAAGAACCGCCGGCCCCCTCCCACCACGCCGAGAAGGTGGTCCGGAGATAGTGCCATTTCTTCGCTATTTCGAGCATTTTTTTTCCTTGACTTCTACCTGAAAACCCCGATATTCATGATTGAAAGGTTTCGATCTTTCCAAAGGAGCCTTCCGCTGACCCTTTCCTGCCCGCGAGGGTGAAAAGCAATTTCCTATCATCTAATTTCCTATCACCCCCATACCCACCTCATTCAAAGCAATTATTCTGTATTGCAAGACAACATAGTTCCAAAAAGGATTTAGTATTCTTCAACGAGCTGCCACACGAATAACATCGAGAAAATAGATCGGACATGATAAAGTTTAAGCTATTCGGACGGTTATGCGATTTTTTCGGGCGATCCGAACAATAGGTTGATACAAAATGAAAAGAATATTCTTCTTTACAATTTTAATTTTACTCTCCTGCTCTCGTGTCTGGGCGACCCAGCAACACGGTGAACCAGAAGGCCTGTATTCCCACCAGATCTCCCATCTATTCTTCATGTTGGCCATGATTGTGTTGATAATTCAGATAAAAAGGACGTCACCCTTGCCTGAGGGATGGAAGTTCATTGGAATTGCGGCATTCCTGTTTCTTTTGTGGAATATAGACGCCTTCGCAGTTCACTTCGTAAGGGAATATATCTCTGCTGATTCTTTCTCTGGGTCTGCCAGTACATGGACTCAAAAAATAGACATTTCCACCCTGAAGGGAAAGGGATTCTATGCCGGGAAGATTCTCGATCACATCCTATCTGTTGGAGCCATGGTAGCATTCATTCTGGGTTTAAAAACCTTCAAAAAAGAGACGGAAGGAGGAGAAAAATGATGTCAGCTCCTATGTCCTTGGTATGGGGCATAGATTTCATAGGCTCGTCGCTAATGATCCTCTTAAGCATCTATGCTGTAAAACTTTCGAGAGATATTTATAAAGTGAGACGAGGCTTCTCCCTATTTCTCTACCTCTACGCTCAGACCATCGCTCTGGCTATTTTTGCTTTTTCCCGTTCAGTTGGACACATCATAAAAAGGATACTCATAACCTTAGACCATCCTGAGGCGTGGAAGGCCTTATCACCTATCAGCGGCAGCATAAACACCCTTACCTTCGTTGCTTTTGGACTCTCTGCCATGCTTTATTCTGACGTAAGGGCTGCTTCTGAGAAGGTTGATATTTTAGAAAGGGAAAAAAGAAAGCTAAGAAAATCCGAAAAGAAATTCAGGACACTTTTTGATAGTGCCAGTGATGCCATCTTTATAACTGAGTCTGATGGCCTGGAGGGCCGTTTTCTGGAGGTTAACCAGATGGCCTGTGAGAGTCTGGGCTACAGCCGGGAGGAACTGCTGCAAATGACCATGGTGGAGATAAATACTCAGGAATATGCTGCTCTTATGCTGGAGCGAAACGAAAAATTGCGCCAGCGCGGTCATATCTTCTTCGAGTCAGCTCACCTGCGGCGGGATGGCACGGTCATTCTTGTCGAACTTAGCAGTCGGATCATTGAATATGATGGGAAACTAGCCGTACTCAGTATTGCTCGGGACATCACGAAGCGCAAGAAGATCGAGGACAGACTTGAGCACAGTCTAGCGAGATTGCGAACAGCCATGCAGGGAACCATCCAAGCCATAGCCTTGACTGCTGAAATGAGAGACCCATACACTGCCGGCCATCAACAGCGGGTAGCCAAGCTTGCCGAAGCCATAGCCGTGGGAATGGGCCTTCCACGGAGACAGATTGAAGGAATCCAACTGGCCGCACTTATTCATGATTTGGGCAAGATATATGTACCTGCTGAAATTCTCAGCAAGCCTGGCCGGTTAACCGAAGTCGAATTCAACATGATCAAAACCCACCCCCAGGTTGGGTATGACATATTGAAGACGATAAAATTTCCATGGCCGGTGGCTCAGATCGTGCATCAACATCATGAAAGGATGGATGGTTCAGGGTATCCTTCCGGTCTCTCGGGTGAAGATATTATCCTTGAGGCAAGGATTTTATGCGTAGCTGATGTTATTGAAGCCATGGCTTCTCACCGACCTTACCGACCGCTTGTCGGGATTGATAAGGCTCTCGAGGAAATCTCACAGAATAGAGGTATCCTCTATGATACTCATGTGGTGGAAACCTGCCTGGATCTTTTTAACAAGAAAGAATTTGAATTTGAATCCTGAAGTAATCGATGACAAAGATGTCCTCTACGGCAATTGCATATTTAACAGTCCGTCTAAAAAGCCATCCCTGGCTTTTTCGACGGACTGTTAGATGAAAAATCAGGGAAAATACGTATTTCTGAATTGACATTCTGTCCGACATCTTGGAACAATTAATTACGTAACCATCCTAAA
>CAYRGZ010000086.1:7104-11395 GCA_964423785.1 uncultured Desulfobulbia bacterium | reverse complement strand
AGCAAGAACCTTGCTCCGTGTCGTCCGGAGCGCCGATCCCCGAGGACCGCCAAAAGCCTAGAGAATCATGTCCCCCATTCCTCTTCCGGGGCGGCTGTCTGCCGTCGGCCGCGTGCTTCTCACGGTCCTCCTCGTGCTCTTCGGCCCGCCCTCCCTGGCGGGGCAACCGCTTGTCCCCGATCTTTCCCTTTCGCCCACGCCCCGTTTTCATAGCAGTTCGTCGAAAAAGCCGTCCCTGGCTTTTTCGACCACGGTTGGCCAAAACATAGTTTCGGCCAACCTTACGAATTCCTTGGCTCCTTTTCGGGTATTCCTCCGGCACGGCCCGGTTCGGTCCACGCCCCCGGAGCCTCCGGCACGGCAGCCGGCTGGGGAAACACAAAAAGAGCCGGCGGAATTCGGCGGCACGTCCATGTGCCGCATACAGCCCGGTTTTCAACGGGCTGATACGGCCGCACCATCGCCGCCACCGTTCACCAACCAGGCAAGCGGCCCGCTGGACGATGCCGGCGACTGGTGGCGCGAAACCGAGAAGATCCGTGCCCAGGTAGCTGCCCTGATCTTCCGGGAGCAATTCGTCCTCCAGCCGCCCGCCGACCAGTTCCAACTCTTGGAATCGGTTTTCGATCTCGAATGCCTGTCCCCGCAACTCAGCTTCCGGCAGCGCCAGGTCATGGCCGCCCGCGCCGATTTTACGGCCGACGACATCGGCCTGGCGCTGGAGGCATCGGCCGAGAATACCTCGGGCCGGGCGGTCGATGACGGTCGCAGCGCCTGGGCGGGGCTTTCCTGGGATCTCTTGAACGAGGGGTTGCGGGAAAACCGCATCCGGGCGCGACGGCTCACCCTACGCCAGGCCATTGCCACCCTCAAAGCCCAGCGCCGCCGGCAGGCCGAACTGTACGAATGCCGGGACGACGCCCTGTTGCGGTACTTCATGCTTCTGCGCCAACAGGAACTCGAAAAACGACAGCAGGTTCTTCGCCATTTCCGTACCCTGCTGCGTCAAGCCTATTTCACCGGCGAGGTGCTCCTCGACGAGCTCATTCGGATCGAGGCGGCGCTCTTCAAAGTCAACACCAGCCTGGAGAGTACGGCCATGCTCGCCGACCGCCTGCCCGACGGCCTGCCCTCTGCCAACCAGCCACCGTCCTTACTGGCCCTCGATCTTGACCAACTGCAACGGGCCGCCGGCAATCGGACCCGGGACGAGCTCATCGCCCGATTCGAAGACGAACTCATCGACCTCGAGTACGACCCGCTGAACGACGTCACCTTACGGCTTTACGCCCGTACAGGGATTGTTGCAGACAACGGCGACGATTACGCTGCCGCCGATCGGGTCGCCTTCGGAATCCGCTTTCGGGCCCCCATCACCTTTCGGGACTACGAGCACCTTCGTCGGCAGGAAAAACGGTCGCGGGCCGAGGCCCTGGCCCTGGAACGGCAGCGCCGCATTCTGGAACTGGTCCGGCGCGCCAACGCTTACCAGGAAAAGCTCAAGGACGCCTACAACCTCCTGCTCACGCGGCAGATCATCGTCGAACGCCTGCGGCGCTCCCTTCTTCTCCTGGACGAGAGCCCAGACCGGCCCAACCTCCATATTTACCGCGACCTTCTCCAGCAACTGGACGAATATCACGACAACGCCGTTGAGTTCCTGGCCGCGGAGGAAGCCCTCTACCGGCGCCTGCTTCTCCTGTTCACCGATATCGGGATCGATCCGGAACCCAGCTTCTTCTCCAGCGATGTAGCACGTCCGCCCTATGCCCGAGCCCGTTTGGGCCAACGGGCCGCCTACCTATGGAGTGCCGCTGTCAACACCTCCAACCCCGACGATATCGTCTGGTTCTGCGTCACCAAGGGGATCGACCACCTTCTTGTCTCCCTAGGCGGCAAGACCGATCGGACCCGGTTTGCCGAACTCCTGGCCCGTTGCCGAACACAACGAATCGACGTCGTTCCCGTGGCCAGCGCCACCGCCTGGCTCGATCCGGACAACCGCCGGGCCATCCAACGGTTTTTCGATGATCTCCCGGAAGACACCACCCTGGTCCACCTGGATATCGAACCCCAGACCCGGGCCGATTTTTCCGAGCGCCGGGCCGCCTACCATCGGCAATACGTGGCCATGCTCGCCTGGATCGCCGCCCATAAGCCGGCCGGCCTCGGCATCGACATCGCGGTTCCGGTCTGGTGGACGCCGGACGAGATCCGCGCCGTGCTGCCGTATGCCGACTCCCTCACTGTCATGGCCTACGGGACCGACGACCCGGATCGATGCCGGCAACGCCTTTTCCCCTTTGCCGACATCGATCCGCGCCGGATCACCATTGCCCTGCGGCCCAAGGATTTCCAGGACGAGGCCGGCCTGGAGCAGTTCATCGACCGGCTGGTGGATCAGTCACCCTACCGCCGCTTCGCGTTTCATGATCTTCCGCACTACATCACCCTCACCGGGGACACGGCCCTATGAAGATCCGTAACCGCCAAAGCTATTTCACCACCGTTCCCGAAGTTCCGACGCCCCGACAGCGCCGCATCTCGGTGTCGCGCACCGTCTATCTGCTCTGTCTCGCAGGGCTTGCGCTCTATCTGCTCTGGCTTGCCGGCAAGGCCATCTTGTTCGTCTCGGCCCGCGGCTACGTCAACATCGAAGGTGACCGCTGGATCGAGGCCGGCGGCAGCGGCCGGATCGCCGCGGTGCTGGTGCAACCGGAGGAACGGGTAACGGCCGGTCAGCCGCTCCTGGCCATCGATGCCGCCGCTGACCGCCAGCCGTCACCGGCCATGATCCGGGACCGGTTGCGCACCCGGCGCGACCTGGACGCGGCAAAAAGCGCCCTGGCCGCGGCCCGGGAGACCAGCCGTCAGCTTACGCGGCTGCGTACCGACCAGCTCACCGACGGCCATGATCTCCCCATCGTCCTTCCCACCGAACTCCGCCGCGCCCGCGACGAGTACCTACAACGCCAGGCCCGGCTGGTCGCCAACGAAGAACTCCAGCGTTTGTTGGCAACAGATGAAAAGGTCGGCCGTCGGCGTATCTTCGAGCTGGCTCGAGTCACCGCCGACGACGCCCGCACCAGCCGTCAGCGGCAACTCGCCGCCGCCATCGAGGCCGATCGCCGCTGGCTTGCCGCCCAACAGCACCGCATCGCCTTGCTTCTGGACGAGTACCGGCAGCAGGTCGCGGCGGAAATACGGCGCCTCGAGCGCGACATCGCCGCCTACACCGAGTATCTCCAACGCCTGGAAAGTTCAGAGCCGCAAGGGACCGTCTCCGTTGTCGCCCCGGTCGACGGCCGGATCATCGCCGTCCTCGTCCAGCCCGATACCGTGGTGGAGCGCGGCCAGCCTTTGCTCCGGCTGCGGCCGCCCACGACCCAGGTGCGCATCAACGCCTTCTTCAAACTGTCGCACCTTGAACGGCTCCAGCCGGGGAAAAGGGTTCGGATCACCTTTCCGGACGGCACCACCGGCACCGGCCTGGTCCGGGCGGTGTACTCCACCGCCCGGACCTTTCCCAAACCCGAGTACAAGGATTACATGCCGATCTGGGTACGGGCCAACGTGGAAATCGAACCAGTCTCTGAGGAGGAGGCTGCGCGGTGGCGCCGCTATGAACAAATGGATGTCAAGGTGAGGGTACGCCGATGAGCGCCTACGTCGTGGTCACGAGCAACGAGGATGCCGCCCTCGTCGAACGGATCGGGGGCACCCGTTATACTATCGAGAGCCTCGCCGATCTGGAACCCGCCGCCGGCCTGATCATTCTCGCCGAGGATGCCGACGACGACACCCTCGTCACCCTGTGCCGGCGTATCCGCCCGCGGCCCGAACCCCGTATCTATCTGGCGCCCATCGTCAACGTCGGCCGCTCCGGTATGCGGCAAACGTTGGAAAACGCTCGCGACATGGTGGACCTCGTCTTGGATCCGAATCTTTCCTGGTCGCAGGTGGAGGCGGAGATCCACCGCTACGTGGCGTCCATCCATCACTACATCGAAGGCCTTCCCGATGTAGGCAGCAGCCGCGACACCAACATCGCCTTCAAGGTGCTTCGGTACATGCAGAGCCGCGGTCAGGAGATGCTCCCAACCCCAACCAGCCGTACCATACAAGGCTATACCTATCCACCCATCGAACCGTTCTTCGGACGCCACGACGATTCCCTTTTTCAGGTCCTCGACTTTCTGGAAAGTGAACACCTCCTGCGGGGCGAATTCGTCGATCACGTGCATCTCTGCAACTTTTGCGGCAGCGCCTTTCTCAACTTCGTGGAGACCTG
>CAYRGZ010000086.1:0-7004 GCA_964423785.1 uncultured Desulfobulbia bacterium | reverse complement strand
TGGGGGAACAATGCGCCCTGTACGGTCTCGATTCCCTCTTCCGCCGGTTTTTGGATGAGGGCCTCAATCTCCTCGATGTCGAGACCTTCAAGATCTTCCTCGGCGTGGAGGCGGCACGCATCAAGCGGTACAAGATCTCGACCAGCAGCTTGGCTCTCCTGGAGATTCCCGGACTGCAGCATCTCTACGTCAAGTTCGGTCGCCGATCCCGGGAGGTTTTCGGCGAATTGGCGGCCATCATCAAGGCGGTCCTGCGGACAACCGATATCATCACGACCCTCACCGACTCCGCCTTTCTCATCTTGATGGTGGAGACGCCGGCCGAAGGGGCCGCCGTCGCCATGCGCCGCCTCCAGGAACAGACCGAAAAACTGCTCGCTGCCGAACAGGACGTCGCAGCCACCATCCGCACCAACATCGTCCCGATCGACGGGGAAGAGCCTGTCGATACCCTCATCGAACGGCTGCTTGCCTGACGGTTCCGTTGTCTTGTCATGGACTTTCTGCGCGACATCGCAATCTTCTTCCAAGAGCGGACCTGGCAAGAGATTTTCGTCTTTTTCTGGTACTTTATCCTGTTCGACTTCACCCGCTACGTCCTGATGGATATCATCTTCATTCCTTACTGCCTGTGGCAACGCCGTCGCCTGCGGCCCGCCAAGCTTCGGGCCCGGCGGCGCCTTTTGCGGGAGCGGCCGTTGGTATCGATCCTCGTGCCCGGTAAGAACGAAGGAAAGCACCTGCCGAGGCTGGCCGCCTCGCTCCAGGAACAGACCTATTCCAACTTCGAGCTCATCGTGGTGGACGACGGCTCCGACGACGATACTCCCGCCATCTGTCGCCGTTTGCAACGCCAAGGCCTCATCGACAAGTTTTTCCGCAACGACCAGCGCGGCGGCAAGGCCTCGGCCGCCAACCTGGCCCTCCGCTACGCCGCCGGTTCCTATATCGTCCACCTGGACGCCGACTCCCATCTGCGCCCCGATTCCATCGAACAGATCCTCATTCCCTTTTTTCTCGACGACCGGATCGGCGCCGTCGGCGGCGACATCCGGGTCCACAACGTCACCGAATCCCTGGCCACCACCCTGCAGGCCATCGACTACATGAAATCGATCTCCACCGGCCGGGTCATCTATGCCACCTTGGGCATCCTGCGCATCGTGTCCGGCGCCTACGGGGCCTTTCGCACCGACATCCTGCGGCGTCTCGGCGGCTGGGACGTGGGCCCGGGGCTCGATGGCGACATCGCGCTGCGTATCCGGAAACTCGGCTTCCGGATCGCCCACGAACTGGATGCCGTCTGCTATACCAACGTGCCGAACACCTTTTTCAAACTGGCCAGACAACGGTACCGCTGGGATCGATCACTGGTTCGGTTCAGGATTCGCAAACATCGCGATATGTTGTCGGCAAGGAACAAGAATTTCGATGTGTTAAACTTTTTGACAGTAGCAGATAATATATTATTCAACTTGATACTGAACTTGAAGTGGTGGGTATACGCTATCCAGATAATTTTTATCAACCATGAATTCATGCATATAATCATTTCGATCAACTATGCAATCTACCTTGTCGTCAACGTCATAGAGTTTTTTCTCGCCTTGCTGCTCTTCGGCAATACCATGCGTCGTGCGGACAAGACCCTCTTCTTCTTCCTTCCCCTCGTTCCTTTGTACGTCGGCCTCTATCTTCGTCTCATTCGCACCTTTGCCCATTTCATGGAATTCTTCTTCAAGGTTTCCTACTACGATTCCTGGAACCCCTGGAAGGTCTCCAGGGTCACCGACGAAGGCCCCCGCACCACCGCGGTCGGACCAATGTTCAAGCAAAGGAGGGACTGGCAACGAGGAGGGGGGAGAGAGCTCCGCCGGCCATGAAACGCCGAGGCTTCCGGCTCCATCAAAAGAGGCTGGCCTGCCGGGGAGGGGGAGCGGTGTCGCCGAAGCGGTGGCCGGTCGTGGCGTTGCGGGCCGCGGTCAAGGCCTCTTGCGCCCAGGGATGGATGTCCGGGGCGGGGTCTCCCCAGCAGACCACCACCAGTTCGTCGGCCCGCAGGCGATCGGCCGGGGTGGCTGGCAGGTAGGCCTCCATGCCGTTGTGTAGCGTCGGGCGGATGAGATCGGCTGCGGCCAGTCGATCGAGAACGCTTCTGAGATTCTGTTCCCCAATCCCGAGCCGGTCGTCCATCTGCCGTAGAGTGGCGGTATCGCGGTCGGCGAAGGCGGCGAGCACCATCTCCATGACCTCGATGGCGACGCTGAGCATGCGGGCCGGGGAGAGGTGTTGCCGGTGGGGACGATAGCCGCGCCAGACCTGGCAGGCGAAGGAGATTTCCGCACCGGCCAGAAAGACGAGCCAGCCGCTATAGATCCAGAGGAGAAAGAGGGGCAGACTGGCGAAAGAGCCGTAGATGGCGTTGTAGCGGGCCACCCCGATCTGGAGGGATACGTAGAGGCCCTGCAGGAAGAGCCAGCCGCCGCCACCAACGATGCCGCCCACCACGGCCGGCAGCAGGCGTACCCGGGTGTTGGGCAGAAAACGGTACATGACCGTGAAGGTGGCCGCCACTACGGCGAAAGGCAGGAGGGTGAGCAGCAGGTGCTGGAGCCAGGCGAGGGGAAGAACGGCCTGCAGGCGGCTGAATAGGGTGGGCGTCTTGAGGGTGGTCTCCGTGGCCAGGGCCAGGTTGATGGCGAGCGGCAGGAGGACGGTGAGAGCGAGGTAGTCGATGAGCTTGCGCCCCAGGGGGCGGTTGGTATCCGATTGCCAGATGGCGTTCATCGATCGTTCGATGTTGCCGAGCAGGGAGATGACGGTCAGCACGAGACCGGCGATACCAAAGGCGCCGAGGGTGGCGAAGTTGGTTCGGTCGACGTAATCGAAGATAGTATCCACCGCTCGGCGTAGGTGGTCAGTGATGGAGCTCGTTGCCGGCGGTATCGCCTGGTGGTCGGTGCCGGGAAGGGGCAGGGTGGCGCCGGTGGTTTCCATCTTCTCCAGAAAGCGGTGGGCGGCCTGGCGCATCTGGTCGCCGGCGCCGAGCCCTTTCAGGACCGCGGTGCCAAGGGCGAGGGTGGGGACGAGGGCGAGAACGGCGGTGAAGGTCAGAGCACTGGCCCGCAGGGACAGCCGGTCCCGGCGGCATTCCCGTAGGACTATCCAGCCGATGCGTAGCACCATGTGTAGGAGCCGTAAGCCGGACGGCGTGATCGTGTGATTGGGTTGCCAGAGCCAATCGCCGAGGCGTTGTTGGGCGGCGGCGAGGAGATGCTGCTGTGGGGCGGAGGAGATGACGTTGTTCATGTTGCGATATCCAAGAGTAAAAAACGGGCCGCTCCGGCAACGGCCGGTTTCTCCGTCATCCGGGCGGCGGGGATTTTTTTGCTTTTCCACCGGAACCGGGTACAATACTCGCCTGCGGGCATCCGGGGTAATGGCGGGGCGAGAAACGCGGCAATGGAGCAAACCAGCATGACGGACGAAGTCGACTCCGAATCACTCAAGCGGGCGATCTGTTCCCTGGCCGAGACCCTCACCGTCTCGGCGCGGGAGGTCGTCCGCCACTTCCAGGTCTTGAAAAGTGCCCGGGCACCACGGTTGCTCATGGATGCACCGGGCCTCTACTATCCCGATGTCGGTATCTACGTGATCTCCAAGGCGGGTGCCCACCGGGGCCATGCCGCCATGCACAAGATGATCGCCCCGCTCCTGCCGGAAGACCGGCGCCGGGTCTATGGTTTCGTCCTCTATCCCGAGAGTTACGTCCGTTCCTGCCTCGACCGGTTGCTGCGCAAGACGGTGCGCATCGTCTCGCCGGAAATGCGCATCTCGGTGGAGAACAACTTCAACAAGAAACACCATTACGGCGAACAGTTGACCGATACGCCGGTGATTCGGGAACTCATCGAGCTGATGCGGACCGACCTTGGTTGTGGTCCCGCAAGCGTGCAGCGATGAAGTGGTTTCGTGCAGCGCGATACGGTGACTGAGTAGCATTCACGACGTGAGCCAAGAGGCATACATGGTTTCGAGCTCACGGCAGAAACCGGCCTCGTCCATCAAGGGCGAATCCTGGAGGCGTTGCCGGAGCGCCTTGGCGCCTCGCCGTACGGTTTCGACATCGGCCGCCAGCCGGCTGACGATTCCGTGGTATTCCTCCGTGGTCGCGGCGATCCATTCGGACTTGCCGATGGTGGTGAGGAGCGACGCTCCGACCCGGCCGGCGTGACAGACACCGGCGAGAGTCACCACCGGCGTGCCCATCCACAGGGCTTCGCAAGTCGTGGTGGTGCCGTTGTACGGGAATGTGTCGAGGGCGATGTCGATGTCGTTGTAGAAGGCAAGATGGTCGTCGATGCGCGGCAGGAAACCGGTGAGCTGCAATCGCTTTTCGGCATCGGGCACGCCGCGCCGGACGAATTCCTCCACCATGACGGTGCGCAGCCAATCGTTGCCGAGCGATGCGTTTTTGAGATGCAGGCGGCTTTCCGGCAGATCCCGCAGGAGGGCCGCCCAACAGTCGAGTACCGCGTCGGTGATCTTGGCGAGCGCGTTGCACGATCCCAGGGTCAACGGCCGGCCCGGCCCTTTTTCCGGTGGTACGTCGGCCGGCGGCCGGTAGCAGAGAAAGACGCGGGGCAGGCGGGCCGGTTGTTCCACCATCGAGACGGGCGCTTCTGCCGGATCGGCAACGGCATCGGTGATCCGGTAGTCCACGGCGGTGAGCCCGGTGGTGTCCGGGTAGCCGATCCATGTGGCCTGAATGGGGGCCGGTTTCCTGGCAAGCAATTGGAGCCGGTTGCCCTGGGTGTGGCCGGAGAGATCGACCAGAATGTCGATGCCATCGTTTCGAATGGTGCGGGCCGCCGTTTCATCGTCCAGTGCCGCGATATCCCGGAACGACACCATGGCGGCGAGCCGGTCGGTCACCGCGTCGCGCTGGCGGCCGGTGAAATAACAAAAGACCTGGAAACGGTCACGGTCGTGATTGGCGAGGATCGGTTCGATGAACGAGGCCACCGGGTGGCGGCGGAAATCGGCCGACAGATAGCCGATGTGGATGGGCCGCTGCCGCATGGGCCGCGGTCGGGACGGCCGGCGGGCAAGTCTTTCCAGGGCGTGGCCGAACCGCCGGTGTTCGGCGAAGATGGCGTGCGGATCCTCGCAGAGATAATGGAGGGCGAGGAGCAGGTTGCTGTGGATCCAGGAGCCGGGTGGGGCGTGGTCCATCGCCTGCCGGTAGGTGGCGACGGCCTCGGCCAGCCGGCGCGTGTCCCGGTACAGGTTGGCCAGGTTGTTGGCGATATTCGGATCGTGGGGCGCGAGTTCCCGTGCCCGCGCAAGGGTTGCGGCCGCAGCGGGCAGATCGCCGGCCAGGTGTTGCATGGTGCCGAGCCCGAGGAGGTAGCCTGGGTTTTTCGGTTCTCGTGCCACCGCCTGTTGGTAGGCGGCCAAGGCGGCCTCGTGGTCGCCCAGATCCTTCAAGACGTTGCCCAGGTGGTGGTGGGCGATGGCCGAATCGGGATCCAGGGCGATGCCCTGCTCGTAACACCGCCGTGCTTCGGCTAGGTCGCCGAGCTGGCGGCAGACGTTGCCGAGATTGACCCACAGGGTGCTCTTTGCCGGTTGGAGCTCCAGGGCCTTCTGAAAGTGGGCGCGGGCCTTTTCGAGGCGGCCGGCCATCTTGCAGGCCACGGCCAGGTTGTTGCGGGCGTCGGCATCGAAGGGCCGCAGCCGCACGATTTTCTCGAACCAGACGATGGCCTTGTCGTATTGGCGGGAGCGAAAGTGGGAAAGAGCCAGGCTTTCGAGGCGACCGGTGTCGGTGGCCGCCGGCGCCTTCTTGCCGGTCTTTTTCTTGTTTCTTCGAAGCTGTCGTGCCCGCACGTCACACCTCTTCCAGGTGGACCTCCTCGGGGGCGACGCCGAGGCGGGCGGCTATGTGACGGGCCAGTTCGGCAAAACCGGCGAACCGTTCCTCGGACGAGACGAGGAAGGTGTAGTCGGCGCCGCTTTCGTGCCGGAGTTCCACCACCTGGAAGGTGTCACCGGCGGGACTGTAGTCGCAAATGACCGCAAAGCGGATCTCGTCCATGGCATTCGGCCTGGTAGCGCTGCAGGATGGCGATGCCGTCCGGAGTGAAGGGCTCACAGGCGGCCCGTTGCAGGATCTCCGGTACCTCCAGAAAGAAGCCCGCTGCCACCTCCTCAGCCTGTAGGGTGAACGGTCCGTCGTCGGTGCAGCGAAATACCCGGCCCCAAACCCGGTTGTCGGCATCGGCGTGGTAGTGATCGAAACAGGTGGTGATCGGGGCGCTGGAACCCAGTTCCTCGTACAGTTCCCGCCGGGCGGCCGCCTCGTAGGACTCGCCGGCCAGAACGACACCACCGGCGGCGATGTCGTACCAGCCGGGATAGATATCTTTGGTCGTGGTTCGTTGCTGCACGAAGAGCCGTCCCTGCCGGTCGAAGACGAGGACGTAGGCGGCGCGATGAATGAGTCGGCGGCGGCGCATCTCGTTCCGTGGCGCCGCCCCGATCACGCGGTTGTGCTCGTCGACGATGGCCACCTGTTCTTCCGCCGGATTCATCGGGATGCTCCTTGCCCGCTCTGGTTGTACCGTTCGACGGCGCCCGGCGCCGTGCAAAGCTTTTCGACCTCCGGGGTCTGGCGGTGGAGGCAGTCGGCCAGTTGCTTCATCTCGGCCTTGCTCAGGATGGCACCGTAGCGCACCATGTTCTTGAGCGTGCGTCTCCAGCGCCGCTTGCTCTTCTTGCCGAGCCGCTGGCAGACCCGGGAAAGGTAATGACAGGTTTCGCAGCGGCCAAGGAGCAACTGCGTGCAGCTCTGCCGTTCGGCTGCCGTTCCCCAGCGGGGAGTGGCGGCGAGAAGCAGCAATCCGATCAACGGCGGAAGAATGGCAACGATGGCGCGGCGCATGGCAATTTTGATGGAATCGCACAAAGCGCGATTCCATCGAGTTCACGGATTGTAACCC
>CAYRGZ010000085.1:2578-11429 GCA_964423785.1 uncultured Desulfobulbia bacterium | reverse complement strand
AAACGAAAAGGGCTGCAAGAGATTTCTTGCAGCCCTTTCGTCTTTAGTGTGGTGCCGGAGGTCGGAGTCGAACCGACACGGGGTTGCCCCCGCCGGATTTTGAGTCCGGTGCGTCTACCAGTTTCACCACTCCGGCATGTATCCGAAAATCCGTGGGCCAACGTCGGTGGCTTTTTGGATTTCCATGCTTCGCTGCATCCAGTGCGGTGGGGCACATGGATGATTGAGCGGTACTTTATAGGGGAAGGGCGGCGCCTGTCAAGGAGAAAAGGGGGACGACGGCGCATCAGAGATCGGTCCGCAAGCGACGGTAGGTGGCCAGAACCCGGCGGACGTAATGGCGGGTCTCGGGAATGGCCGGCACGCGGCCCAGTTCGCGCACCCGGTTGGGGCCGGCGTTGTAGGCAGCCAGCGCCAAGGAGAGATCGCCGTCGAAGACGTCGAGCAATTGCCGCAGGTAGCGGGCCCCACCGTCGATGTTGGCCGCTGGATCGAAGGGATCGTCCACTGCGAGATCGCGGGCGGTCTCGGGCATCAGCTGCATGAGGCCCTTGGCGCCCTTGGCGGACACGGCCCACCGGTCGAAAGACGATTCCACCGCGATCACCGCCTTGATGAGCAGGGGGTCGAGGCCGTAACGGCGGGAGGCCTGCTGGATATGTTGTTCGATGGCCGTCCGTCGCGCCCGTTTGACCAACGGCCGGTAGCGCCGGTCGGTGGGTACGTTGGTCAGGTGAATGACACCACGTTCGTCCACGAAGGAGTAGATGGCGGCCCGCACCGGGGCCGCCCCCAGCAGCGTCAAGGTCGCTAACATGAAAATCACGGTTCGCATGGTTTCATTATACGAAACCCAGCGAACCCGGAACAAGCCAAACCGTTTTCCCGGCTGGCGGCCTGTGTCACTTGGCGCGTTTTTCCCAGTCGGCGAGGAATTTTTCCATGCCGATGTCAGTAAGGGGATGCTTGATGAGCTGGTCGATGACCTTGTAGGGGATGGTGGCGATGTCGGCTCCGATCAGAGCAGCATCCACCACGTGCATCGGGTTGCGGATCGAGGCGACGATCACCTCGGTCTCGTACCCGTAGTTGTCGTAGATCTGGACGATATCTCGCACCAAGTCCATGCCGGTCTGGGAGATGTCGTCCAGCCGACCGACGAAGGGACTGACGAAGGTGGCGCCGGCCTTGGCGGCCATGAGAGCCTGGGTGGGGGAAAAGACCAGGGTGACGTTGGTTTTGATGCCCTCGGCGGCAAACCGTTTCACCGCCCGCAGACCTTCGCGGATGATCGGCACCTTGATGACGATGTTGGGGTGGATCGCGGCAAGTTTCCGGCCTTCCTCGACCATGCCGTCGGCGTCGAGGCTCACCACTTCGGCGCTCACCGGGCCGTCCACCTCGGCGCAGATTTCTTCCAGTAGCTCTGTGAACGGCTTGTTCTCCCGGGCGACCAGCGACGGGTTGGTGGTGACGCCGTCGAGGATGCCCAAGGCGTTGGCCTGGCGAATTTCGTCGATGTTGGCGGTGTCGATGAAAAACTTCATGGATTTTCTCCTTTGCTAGAGCGGTATCGATCCCGGCAGGTCGTGGAGCAGAAGTAGAGGGTCTTGCCGTGATGGCGCACCCGTACCGCCTGCCGCCGGGGAACGTAGAGATGGCAGACGGGATCCTCCACCAGCACGTCGTCGCTGACCGGCGGTGGTGAGGCGGATTTCTTGCTGTTGCCCTTGCCCCCCCGAACAAGTCGCCAGAGGATATAGAACAAGACGGCGAGGATGATGATGCGGATGGGGCTCATGGCGTAACCTCGCCCGGCCAGTGCGCCCGGATGGCCTGTTGACCCTCGGGACGGCGTTTGCGTTCGGCGAGCAGCTCCTCAAGGCGCAAGCCGCTCTCCGGGTGCCGGAGACGGGGCGCCAGTTCGACCAGCGGTTCGAGGACGAAGAGCCTGCGGCACATCTCCGGGTGGGGAACGGTGAGCCGGTCGGTGGTGATTACCCGGCTGCCGTACAGAAGGATATCGAGGTCGATGATCCGGTCGGCGCCCTGGCTGCGATCTCGGCCCATAGCCCGTTCGATGGCCAGGAGCTCGGCGAGCAGTTCCTCCGGCGCCACGCTGGTCTGGACCAAGCCGACGGCATTGGTGAACCATTGCCGCGATGCCATGCCCACCGGGCTCGTTCGCCAGGGGTGCGACAGCCGTAGAGGAACGACGCCGGCGATATCGCCGATCCGGCGCCAGGCGTCGAGCAAATTTTCCGGCCCGTTACCCAAGTTGGAGCCGAGCCCGATGAAGACCTCGACCACCCTTAGAGATCCGCCAGTCCCAGGACGTCGAACATGGTGTACAGGCCGTTCGGCCGGCCGGCCACCCAGGCGGCGGCCACCGCGGCCCCGCGGGCGAAGTTGTCGCGGCTGTGGGCCCGATGGGTCAATTCCAGCCGCTCGCCAGCCCCGGCGAAATAGACCGTGTGCTCGCCGACGATGTCGCCGGCCCGGATGGTCTGGATGCCAATCTCGCGGTCCGAGCGTTCGCCGATGATACCGTGCCGGGCGAAGACCCCCACCTCGTCGAGATCCCGGTTCAGCGCCGCGGCCACCATCTCGCCAAGCTTGAGAGCCGTGCCGCTTGGGGCATCCTTTTTCAGTCGATGGTGGGCCTCGACGATTTCGATGTCGTAGCCGTCCCCGAGGATGGCGGCGACCTTGGCGGCGATCTTGAAGAGTACGTTCACCCCCACTGCCATGTTGGGCGCCTGGACACAGGGGAAGTCGCGGGACAGTTCCTTCAGCTCGGCGAGTTCCTCGGCGGACAGACCGGTGGTGCCGATGACCATGGCCGTGTGGCGTTCGGCCGCCAACCGGGCAAACTGCATGGTGGCGGTATGGAAGGTGAAGTCGATGATCACCTCGGCTTCATCGATCACCGAGTCGATGCCGGCGGTGATCGGCACGCCGACGGTGCCGAAACCGGCGACCTCGCCGAGGTCACGGCCGATGTCCGGGTGATCGGCCCGTTCGAAACCACCCACCAGCGCGAGTTTCTCGTGCCGGTGGACCATGTCGCAGATACGCTTTCCCATGCGGCCGGCGGCACCGGCCACGGCGACCTTGATTGTCATGCGCCTTCCCCCTCGATGAGTCCGTAGTTGCGCAGGGCGGTTTTCAGCTTTTCGAGATTGGCCTCGCTCATGGGGCAGAGCGGCAGGCGGGGCCGGGCATCGGCGATCTTGCCCATGAGCCCGACGGCGGTCTTGACCGGCACCGGGTTGGTCTCCAGGAACATGGCCTGCATGAGCGGGAACAGCCGGTAGTGGAGTTCGCGGGCTTTGGCGAAATCGCCGGCCAGGGCCGCGTCCATCATCGCCGCCATGTCGGCCGGCGCGATGTTGGAGGTCACCGAGATGACGCCGGTGCCGCCGATGGCCACGGTGGCCATGGAGGTGAAGTCGTCCCCGGACAGGACGGCGAAATCGTCGGGGCAGAGGCGGATGACCTCGCTGACCTGGTTCAGGTTGCCGGTGGCCTCCTTGATGCCGACGATGTTGTCGATGGCCGCCAGGCGGGCGACGGTGGCGGGCAGCAAGTTGCAGCTCGTGCGGCCCGGTACGTTGTAGAGGATGATCGGGATGTCCACCGCCTCGGCAATGGCCTTGTAGTGCTGGTACAGTCCTTCTTGGGATGGCTTGTTGTAGTACGGGGTCACCATCAGGACGCCGTCGGCCCCCGCCTCCTTGGCGTGGCGGGTGAGATCGATGGCCTCGGCGGTGGAGTTGGAGCCGGTGCCGGCCAGGACCGGCACCCGGCCCTTGACCTGATCGATGGTGATCTCCACCACCCGGTGGTGCTCCTCATGGCTCATGGTCGCCGATTCACCGGTGGTGCCGCAGGGCACGATGCCGTGGGTGCCGGCCGCGATCTGGAACTCGATGAGGTCCCGCAGCCCCTGTTCGTCGATGGTGCCGTCGGCGAAGGGAGTGACGATGGCCACGAACGCTCCGCGAAAGATAGTCATGTTCTTCACCTTTTGGTTTGTCAGCCGTTGAGGGTCATTTCCGTAAGCTTTCTCTGGATTGATGGAATCGTAAAAAATACGATCGGTCATTCGCTCCGCTCACCACCTCCATCGAGTTCGCGCTTTGTAACCCGTTGAATTATCGTGTCAGACCTGGACCGACTGCGACTTTTTACAGGTTCATCTGGATTCGTAGCAACAACACGTAAATTGCACGATGTTCCGTCACGGAGTCAGGGCGTCCTCGTGCAGTTCGCCGTCATAGATGTGCAGGGCCGGGCCCTCGAGGAAGAGGGGGCCGATGGTGTCTGCCCCGCCACGCTGAAAATCGATGGTTAGTTGCTGGCCGCCCGAGGTGGTGACGATCACCGGCGGCTGTACTCGGTCGAGCAGGGCGGCGATGATCGCCGCGGCGGTGGCGCCGGTGCCGCAGGCCTTGGTTTCGTCCTCGACGCCGCGTTCATAGGTGCGGACCGACAAGGTGTGTTTTCCGGTGACCGTGACGAAGTTGGCGTTGGTGCCGGCCGGTTGGAAGCGGTCGTGGAAGCGGATTTGCCGCCCCCAATCCCGCACCGGCATCTCGGGATCGTCGGTGAAAAGGACCACGTGCGGTACGCCGGTATTGACGAAGTGGACGGTATGTGTGCCGTCGGCCAGAGCCAGTTTGATATCGAGCTGCAGGTCCTGGGGCGGGGTCAAGCCGATTCGCACCGAGGAGTCTTTCACTTCGGCCTCGATGATGCCGGCGAGGGTCTCGAAACGCATTTTGGCTTGCGCGATGCCGTTCTGATAGGCGAAGCGAGCTGCGCAGCGGGCGCCGTTGCCGCACATCTCGGCCTGTGAGCCGTCGGCGTTGAAGAACCGCCAGGCGAAATCGGCCCTGTCCGAATCCTCGATGAGGATCAGTCCGTCGGCACCGACCGAGAAGTTGCGGCGGCAGACGGCCTGGGCGAAGGCACCCTGCTGATCGGGCTCGATTACGGGGCGCCGGTGGTCGATGACGATGAAGTCGTTGCCGGTGCCGCTCATCTTGCTGAAACGGATGGGGAAATGCATGTCAGTCGAGAAAATGGACGAACACGGAAAAATCGCAGTCGGCCCAGGTCTGGCACGATAATTCAACGGGTAGCACACCGCGAACTCGATGAAATCGCATCTGTTGCGATTTCATCAAAATCGGGCACGGTTTCGCCCCGAATGAGATCGTCGTAGGTTTCCCGCTCGCGGATGACCGCGAACCGGTCGCCCTGCACCAGCACTTCCGCCGCCCGGGGTCGCGAGTTGTAGTTGGAGGCCATGGAGAAACCGTAGGCCCCGGCGCTCATCACCGCCACCAGATCGCCGGGCTGCAGGTCGGGTAGTTCCTGATCCCGGGCGAAAAAGTCGCCGGTCTCGCAGATCGGCCCGACGAGATCGGCGACCACCCGCCGCCGGTCCGGAGTGGTCACCGGCTGGATGTGGTGATAGGCGTCGTAGAGACTAGGCCGGGCGAGATCGTTCATCGCCGCATCGACGATGATGAAGTGTTTGCCGCCCCGCTTGGTGTACAGGGTGGAGCAGACGAGGATGCCAGCGTTGCCCACTATAACCCGTCCCGGTTCCAGTATCAAGGTGCAGTTGAGGTCGGCCATCTCCCTGGTTAGGGCGGCGGCATACTCGGCCGGCGGCGGCGGTTCCTCGTCCCGATAGGTGATGCCGAGGCCGCCGCCGAGATCGAGATGACTGATCGTGATGCCCGCATCACGCAGCCGACCGATGAAGGCCTTCATCTTGCCCAACGACTCTATGAACGGCGAGACGTCGGTGAGCTGGGAGCCGATATGACAGCTCACCCCCTGGATGCGGAGGTGCGGCATGGCGGCGGCCCGCCGGTACAGCTCGACGGCTTGGTCCACCGGGATGCCGAACTTGTTCTTGGCGAGCCCGGTGGAGATGTAGGCGTGGGTCTTGGGGTCCACGTCCGGGTTGACCCGCAAGGCCACCGGCGCCCGGATGCCTAGGGCCGCGGCCTCCTCGTGCAAGGCCTCGAGTTCCTGGGCCGATTCGACGTTGAACTGGAGAATGCCGGCGGCAAGGGCCTCGCGCATCTCCCGGCGGGTCTTACCCACCCCGGAATAGACGATCCGGTCGGCCGGGATGCCGGCGGCAAGGGCCCGGTGCAGTTCACCGCCGGAGACGATGTCGGCACCACCGCCCAGGCGGCCAAACAGATGAAGAACGGCGATGTTGGAACACGCCTTGACCGCGAAGCAGGTCAGGTGTTCGGTGGTGAAGGCGGTATCGAAGGCCTCGAAATGACGGCGCAGGGTAGCGGTGCTGTAGCAGTAGAAGGGCGTGCCCACCGCGGCGGCGATCTCCGGGATGGGGACGTCTTCGCAATGGAGGATGTCGTTTTTGTAATGAAAATGATGCATGGCTTGGCGTTTGGTTGGTGTTGGCGTTACGGTGTCGGCACCGGCGGCGGTGGTGGCGGCGGTGACGGGGCTTGCGCCCTCGGCGTGGCGCTCACCGGGCCGGCGGCTAGGCCGGTGATGACGAGCCCGTCATCCGTCGGGCGCACGGCGCGTACCTGGTAGTGGTAGGTGGTGCCGTTTTGCACCCGGTGATCGGTGAAGCTCGTGACCGCGACAGGAGGGCCGAGCGGCCGGAAGTCGGTGCCGCGGCCCCGTTCGACCTGGTAGAGAAGGGAGCCGGTGACCGGGGTGTTGTCGAGCAGGGTTGCCGGCGGTTGCCAGCGCAAATATACGGCGCCGTCCGTCGCCTTTGCTGTGAGGCCGCGCGGTGCGGCCGGCGGCGTTTGCCAGACGAAGGAGACGATGTTGGAATCGCTGCTGGCCGCGAGCGTCCCCATCCGGGCCCGTACCTTGTAAAAATACCGGTAGCCGGGACGCAACCCCGCATCGTCGAACACGGCCTGCCGGGGCAGGTGCCGGGCGGGCAACGGACCGCCGGCGATGATCCGGGGCGGTTCGAAGGGGATTGGACAGCCCGTGCAGCCATCCGCGGCCGGTTGGGCAGCCCGAAAGATTTCGAAGGCGGTGATGGCCGAGAGGCGCTGGCCGGTGACCGTCCGGCGGGGAAAGCTCCACGACAGGGTGGCGCCGCCGGCGTGCAAGGTGACGGCAAGATCGGTGATCGGCGCGGGAACGATGGTTTCGGGCGGCAGGGGAGGCGTCTTGCGGCCGCAGCCGGCAAGCCCGATCCAGACGCCGAGTAGCAGGAGCGTCAGGGGAGCCGTGCCCGGCAATCTCCCGGTTTTCTGTGGTCGCCGTCCACGGAGCACGCTGTCTCCTGCCCTCCTTCTCCGATGCATGATCACCGTGTGCAGGCGTCGAGGCGCTGGCGGGTCGCCGCCAGGGCCTCCCGCACTGCCTCCAGGCCGGTACCGCCGGTGGAGATGCGGCTGTTGGCCGACCCGGCCGGCGTCAGTACTGCAAAGACATCTTCCTCGATGACCGGTGAAAACCGCTGGAGTTCGGCCAGTGACAGGTCGGCTAGGTCGCAGCCGCGCTCCAGGCAGTGGGCCACCGCCCGGCCCACCACGCCATGCGCTTCGCGGAAGGGGATCCCCTTGCCCACCAGGTAGTCGGCGAGATCGGTGGCGGTCATGAAACCGGCGGTGACGGCCGCCTCGATCCGTTTGTGGTTGAAGCGCAGGTGGTCGAGGAGTTCGGCGGTGATGGCGAGACTCGCCGCCACCGTGTCGGCGGAGTCGAAGACCGGCTCCTTGTCTTCCTGCAGGTCGCGGTTGTAGGTGAGCGGCAGGCCCTTGACCGTGGTCAGAAGGCTTACGAGGTTGCCGATCACCCGGCCGCTTTTGCCCCGGATGAGTTCCGGGATGTCGGGATTCTTCTTCTGGGGCATGATGGAGGAGCCGGTACAGTAGGCGTCGGCCAGTTCGATGAAGCCGAACTCGGTGCTGGCCCACAGGACGAGTTCCTCGGCAAGCCGGCTCAGATGAACCTGGATGATAGCGCAAGAAGCGAGGAATTCGAGGGCGAAATCGCGGTCCGCCACCGAGTCCATGGAGTTGGCGGTCACCCCGTCGAACCCGAGTTCGGCGGCCACGGCGTGC
Source organism: uncultured Desulfobulbia bacterium (assembly GCA_964423785.1). GTDB lineage: Bacteria > Desulfobacterota > Desulfobulbia > Desulfobulbales > S012-135 > S012-135. Next base: position 3,336 of record CAYRGZ010000085.1, on the reverse strand, counting down.
CGGTCGATGGGTAGCCCGGTACCGGCCAAGGCGGCGGCACCCAGGGGCGATTGGTTCAGGCGGCGGCGGCAGTCGGTGATCCGGCCGCGGTCGCGTTCGAACATCTCGACGTAGGCCAGCAGGTGGTGGGAGATCAGCACCGGCTGGGCCCGTTGCAGGTGGGTGTAGCCCGGCATGATCCGGCCGAGGTTGGCCTCGGCCTGACGCACCAGGGCCCGTTGGAGGTCGAGCAGGTGGCCGGCGATCTCGTCGCAGCGGCGACGCAGGTAGAGCCGGAGATCGAGGGCCACCTGGTCGTTGCGGCTGCGGGCGGTGTGCAGTTTCTTGCCGGCGTCGCCGATGCGTTCCACCAGAGCCGCCTCGATGTTCATGTGCACGTCTTCCAGTTCCGGCCGGAACTGGAAGGTGCCGGCCTCGATCTCGGCCTCGATGGCGTCGAGTCCGGCCGTGATGGCGTCGCACTCTGCCTGGCTGATGATGCCCTGGCGGGCCAGCATCCGGGCGTGGGCGCGGCTGCCGGCGATATCCTCGCGGTAGAGACGGGCGTCGAAGTGTACCGAGGCGGTGAACGCCTCCACCGAGGCGGCGGTGGCCTCCTGGAAACGGCCGTCCCAAGGTTTTCGGGAAGGCCCGGGCCGACGGTCCCGGGCCGGTCCAGGCCGGTCATGGTGTGTTGGCCCCGCCGGCGGGGATGTGTGTTTGCTCGCTTGTTCGGACATGGCGGACTCCGCCTTTTTAGAAGTGCTGAGTGCTGAGTG
>CAYRGZ010000085.1:0-2478 GCA_964423785.1 uncultured Desulfobulbia bacterium | reverse complement strand
TCGCTTGTTCGGACATGGCGGACTCCGCCTTTTTAGAAGTGCTGAGTGCTGAGTGCTGAGTGCTGAGTTTCAAGTGTGCATTACTCATCGCTCATTGCTCATCACTCATTGCTCATTGCTCATTGCTCATCGCTCATCGCTCATCACTCATCGCTCATCACTCATCACCAGTGCCTGGATCTTCAGCCGCAAGGCGTTGAGGCGGATGAAGCCGCCGGCGTCCGCCTGGCTGTAGACCTCGTCTTCCTCGAAGGTCGCGAAGCTCTCGGAGTAGAGCGACCGGTCCGAGCGGCGGCCTACCGGGATGCAGTTGCCCTTGTAGAGCTTCAGCCGGACCGTGCCGGAAACCGTCTCCTGGGCCGCGTCCATGGTCTGCTGCAACAGGCGCATCTCGGGCGAGAACCAGAAGCCGTTGTAGATCAGGCGGGCGTACTGCGGCACGAGGCTGTCGCGCAGGTGCAGCACCTCCCGATCCAGGGTGATGGATTCGAGATCCCGGTGAGCGATGCGCAGGATGGTGCCGCCCGGCGTCTCGTAGACGCCGCGGGACTTCATGCCCACGAACCGGTTCTCCACCAGGTCGAGCCGGCCGATGCCGTTGGCACCGCCGAGCTCGTTGAGCCGGGCGAGCAGGGCAGCGGGGGAGAGGCGTTCGCCGTCGATGGCCACCGGATTGCCTTTCTCGAAGTCGATTTCGATATAGGTCGGTCGGTCCGGCGCCGCTTCCGGCGATACCGACAGTTTGAACATCGACTCTTCCGGTTCCTGCCAGGGATCTTCCAGGATGCCGCCCTCGAAGCTGATATGCAGCAGGTTTTCGTCCGAGCTGTAGGGTTTTTCCTTGGTGACCGGCACCGGGATGCCGTGCCGCTTGGCGTAGTCCATTAACTTGGTGCGCGAGTTGAGATCCCAGACCCGCCAGGGCGCGATGATGGCCAGATGCGGGGCGAGGGCCATGTAGGTGAGTTCGAAGCGTACCTGGTCGTTGCCCTTGCCGGTGGCCCCGTGGCTGACCGCGTCTGCGCCTTCTTCCTCGGCTACCCGTACTTGTTCCCGGGCGATGAGCGGCCGGGCCAGCGAGGTGCCGAGCAGGTACAGCCCCTCGTAGGCGGCGTTGGCCCGGAAGGCGGGGAAGACGAAGTCGCGCACGAATTCCTCTTTCAGATCGCGGATCACAACCTTTTCGGCGCCGGTAGCCAGTCCCTTTTCGCGCACCTTGTCCCAATCTTCTTCCTGGCCGACGTCGGCCACGAAGGCGATGATGGGGCACTGGTAGGTCTCCTGCAGCCACTTGAGGATGACCGAGGTGTCGAGGCCGCCGGAATACGCCAGGACGATTTTCTTGTAGTCAGACATGATTCAATCGATGGTGAGATGTTTTTCCAGGATAGCCTTGTGGATGTGGAGCTTGTTCTCCGCCTGGTCGAAGGCCACCGAGCGCGGTCCTTCGAGGACGTCGTCGGTGATCTCTTCGCCGCGATGGGCCGGCAGGCAGTGGAGGACGATGGCGTCCGCCGGCGCCGCGGCCAACAGGTCGTCGTTCACCTGGTAGGGGGTGAAGACGGTCAGCCGCTCGGCCTGTTCCGCCTCCTGCCCCATCGAGGCCCAGACATCGGTGTTGATGACGTCGGCCCGCGCCACCGCCTCGCGTGGATCGCGGACCACGGTGATCGGCTTGGTAGCCTCCCCTTGCGCCGCCGCCAGGATGTCCGGGTCGGGATCGTAGCCCTCCGGGCAGGCCAGCACCAGCTCGAAACCGAGCCGGGCGGCGGCCTGGATCCAGGAGTTGGCCATGTTGTTGCCGTCGCCCACCCAGGCGATCACCAGGTCCTGGATCGGCCCCCGTTTTTCGATCACCGTCATCACGTCGGAGAGCACCTGGCAGGGATGGTGGAGATCGGTCAGAGCGTTGATCACCGGGATGGTGGCGTAGGCGGCCAGTTCTTCCACCACCTCCTGGCCGAAGGTCCGGACCACGAGACCGTCCACGTAGCGGGACATGACTCTGGCCATGTCTTTTAAGGGTTCGTTGCGGGCGAGCTGGGTGTCGCGGCCGGAGAGATAGATGACCTGGCCGCCGAGCCCGTACATGGCGGCCTCGAAGGAGACGCGGGTACGGGTGGAGGGCTTTTCGAAGATCATGCCGATGGTCTTGCCGGCCAAGCTGTCATGCCGTTGGCCGGCCGCCGCCTCCTTTTTCAGCACGATGGCCCGGTCGATGTAGGCGGCCAGTTCCTCGCCGGAAAAATCGGCGAGGCTGAGGAGATGCAGTGCCATGTTTGTTCCCTCGATGTGTTGTTATCAGCGCAGGTCTGATTAGGTAAAATCCACGACTTGCACGCGGAACACCGTCGTCATCGAAGTTTTTGCGAGGACGACAAACTTGCATCCATATCGTATATGGAAAAATTTGCAAGAATTTTTCCCGACGAGAATACGGGACAGGGGGAATACGAGGCGGTAGCAGGCCGTTGAAAA
>CAYRGZ010000084.1:0-11516 GCA_964423785.1 uncultured Desulfobulbia bacterium | reverse complement strand
GAGCGTTGGCCTCCGGAGCCAAAGGCCACAGGTTCGAATCCTGTACCGCCCACCACGGAAGATCAAGGGGTTGTGTCACGCGACACAACCCCTTTTCGCGTTCTGTGCCCAAATTGTGCCCAAATCGTGCCCATCCCCAAAACGCCCGCCGCCGAAATCCCCCCGATTCGACCGTTAGCTCGGTGCCCACACCGCCCTCCCCTCACCCCTCTTCCTCCCTGTATTCGAGCAAGTCTCCCACCTGACAGCCGAGGTAACGGCAAAGCCGATCGATGACGTCGAGCTCGATCCGCACGGCGGTCTCCTGATACAACCGCGTGATGGTCCCGCGATGGATGCCGGTATCCCGGGCGACGTCAGCGATCTTCAGCTTTCTCTCTCCCAGCATGCGGGACAAATGGCACTTGATCATGGTCTCTCTCCTCGGGCGGAAGACTTGTAAGGGAAAATTTTTTCGCGCAGCAGGATATTTTTGCTTGCCATAGGACATCTTGCAGGGTATTATGCTCTCCAGGAAGACAAAACGCTCCTTGGGAGCATATCCCTCGAACCCGTTATACCAAAGGGGGCACAAGATGTCACAAACTTTCTTGACCACCGAGGAATTGGCCGAACGGATCAAATACAATCCCCGCACCATCCGGAACCGCCTCAAGGACTCCGTGCTGATCGAGGGGATCCACTACATCCGTCCCTTCGGCGGCAGGAAGCTGCTCTTCCTCTGGGAAGCGATCGAGCGGGACCTCATGAAATCCGCACAGGAGAACGCTCTCGCCATTCCCATGGCCAATGGAGGGGTCTGCCGTGGGTAAGATCAGGGTCAGACGGGAGAGCAACTGTCTGTTCTTCGACTTCCGATACCGGAACCGTCGCTGCAGGGAGCAAACCGCTCTGAAGGACACCCCTGCCAACCGTAAGCGGCTGGAGCGCATCCTCAAGAGGATCGAGGCCGAGATCACGCTCGGCACCTTCGACTATGCCGCGTACTTCCCGAACAGCAGGATGGTCGCCGTATTCGAGGAACTCGATCGCCAGCATCCTGTGACGGCTTCCTCATCGGCCACCACTCCCCGCTTCGAGGAGTTCGCCAGGCGTTGGCTCGAGGAGATGAAAATCCAGTGGCGATCGACCCACTACCGGACCCAGAAGATGACCGTGGAGAAATACCTCCTCCCGGCTTTCGGCGACAAGGTGCTCAGCCAAATCACCAAGGCGGACATCCTCGACTTCCGGTCGTCACTGGCCGGGGTGCCCGGCAAGAAAGGGGGCAACCTGAGCGCCTCCCGGATCAACCACATCATGTCGCCCTTGCGCATGATCCTAAACGAGGCCGCCAATCGGTACAACTTCTCCTCGCCCTATCACGGGATCAAATCGCTCAAGGTGCCACGAACCGATGTCGAGCCGTTCACCCTGGAGGAGGTAAAGCTCATCATCGACAACGTCCGTCCGGACTTCACCAACTACTACACCGTCAGGTTCTTCACCGGGATGCGGACCAGCGAGATCGACGGACTCCAATGGAAGTACGTCGATTTCGACCGCCGACAGATTCTCGTCCGCCAGGCCCTCGTGGAAGGGGAGCTGGTATATACCAAGAACGACGGCTCCTTTCGCGCCATCGACATGTCAGGCCCGGTCTACAGCGCTCTGCAGGAGCAGAGGAAGGCCACCGGCCACCTGGAGTTCGTCTTCTGCAATCGCAACGGCACTCCCCTCAACCACAACAATGTCACGAAACGGGTATGGTATCCCCTGCTCCGCCGTCTGGGGCTGGCGAAACGCCGCCCCTACCAGACCCGGCACACCGCCGCCACCCTCTGGCTCGCCGCCGGGGAGAGTCCCGAATGGATCGCGCGCCAGCTGGGGCATACCACCACGGAGATGCTGTTCAGAGTGTATTCGCGATTCGTGCCCAACCTCACCCGGAAGGACGGATCCGCATTCGAAAGACTGTTACGGCAATCTCTGCTCAGTACCCCCGCCACCACATCCGAAGGAGACGCCGATCATGAATAACGAGACCTTGACGAGCGTAGAAAAAGGGGACATCGGCGAACGGCTGCTCACCACCTGGTTCCGCGAAAACGACATTCCCTTCTTCCCGATCAAACAATCACGGGAGACATTCACCCATTTCTTCGCCAGAACGGGCAAACGACCGGACTTCTTCGTATTGCTGCATTCATTGGCGACGATCGCCGTCGACGCCAAGAATTGCAAGCTATCTCATGGATATTTCACGCTGAACAAGAAGGAAGTGCTGTCGGCTCTCACCTTCGAGATCACGACACGCATGCCATACTGGTTCGCTTTTCTCCTTCGAGAGCATGACATGACGACATGGTACTGGATCAGTGCCCTGAAGGCCATAGAACATGGAGACATGCGAATCAATGGATATACGGGAGAAAAGTTCTTGGCGGTCAAACTTTGCGATTTCGTGCCGATGCGCAGCCGTGCCGACTTCTGGCAGCTCTGCACCACTCACATGCAGCAACCGCCACAATTGGCTCCTGTTCTCTGATCCCCCCACGAGTCGGCCGCAAACGGGAAGATCGGGAGAAAACACGAATACTGAAACCGCTGGGACATCTCTCAGCACTGCACTCTCCTGCCTCCTCTCAACGATCTCATCCCCCAGAAATTCAGCAATCCACGGGTCCCACGCTCTCCGCCTTGTGAAACTCTTCTGACGGTCCAGGTGGGTGTTGCCGTCCAGGAGCCAAACAGGTCCGACAGCAGACCATCCTGTCACGCGACAGTCGGCCAAGCCCCCGGTGGCGCTACTGGCGTCCTCGGCGGCCCACTGGATCACCGCGTCAACAATGAACGCAGCAGGTCGGGGAGGAGCTCCTCGGCGCGGCCGATGTACCTGATGAAAGGCCACCGCGTTCGCCGCTTCGTCCGCATTGACCAACACGGTATAGGCCCCAGGCGCGTGGCCTCGCGCACATAGTTCGCGGCAGGCAGCACCGTGCTCGACGGAGCACGTCGGGCACGGGCAGGAAGCGCAACGGCGGGCAGCATCACGGGCCTACGGTCATTTCCGGCATCTCCGGCGGCGGCAGAACTTCCAGCACTTCCAGATCCACCGTTCGGTTGCCAAGTTCCATGGATACGGTATCACCGACGGTCGCGTCCAGGAGAGCCTCGGCCACCGGCGCGTCGAGAGCAACGGTCTCGATCCCGCGGGGAACGGTGGGGCCGACCAGCACGATGGTCTTCTCCCTGCCCGTGTCGAGCACCCGGTAACGTACCGTGCAGCCTGGGCCGACGACGAGCAGTGCCTCGGACGGCTCTGGTACAGACTTCTCGGACAAACGCGCCTCATCAATGTCCTCCGCCGGTGGCAGGTCGAGGTCGGTATGTGCAGCCGGTTTCACGGCCACGCTCGGCGGCGATGGAACCTCCGCACATCCGGCATCCGCGACTTCGAGCCGCTGAACGAGGCTGGCACAGAGATCGTCTCCCGCGCAGACCAGTTCCCGGATCGTGAGCGGAAACACCGTCCAGAGATAGCGGGAGAGATAGGCGATACGTCCCACCTCCCGGCCGATGGCCGATTCGGCCCAGGCAGCGCCCGGACCGTCGAGAAGAACGCCGAGCACGTACCGGTCCGGCTCTCGTCTGCTGCGGACCGCAAGGTCGATCCGGGCCGCGGATGCGCCAACGGCACGCTCCACCTGCCAGCCTGCCGCCTCGAGCCTGTCGGCAAGGTGGTCCACCACCCGGGCGTGGACATGATGGAGAGGCGTGGTCGCAGGGACACCGTCCGCGCTTCGGTTGTCAAGGCCGCCGCTGCTCACCTTCTTGGCGTAACAGAGGTATTCCTGCAAGGTCCTGGCCCCGAGACTGGCCTGGTCGGGAACCTCGAGTTGGGTCTCCGGATCGAAGGAGCACAAGACGATCATCTTCTGCCGGGCGCGGCTGACGGCCACGTTCAACCGCCGTTCACCGCCGGAGCGGGAAAGGGCGCCGAACCGCAGAGGAACCCGGCCGGATGCATCGGGCGCATAGGCGATGGATAGGACGATCACATCCCGCTCGTCCCCCTGGACGTTTTCCAGGTTGCGGATGAACGGACGCGCGTCCTGATCCCGGCTCATGGCCTCTTCATACCGCTCACGCAGGGTGGGGCTGGCCTGGAGACGTTCGTCGAGGATGTCCTGGATGCGGTCCGCCTGTTGCCGGTTGAGCGTGATGATCCCCAGAGATACATCCGGGTGCTCCCGCAGGTACCGCTCCAGGATCTCCACGGCCAGCCGTGCCTCGGCCTCGTTGGCGCGCTTCTCCCACCGGCCGGCGACAGGAACCCACTCGAGCGGCGGGGGCGAAACCATAGCCGCCGGCAGGGGAGACACCCGCAGGCCGCCGTTGTAAAACGTCTGGTTGGAAAACTGGATGAGTTCAGGATAGCGGGACCGGTAATGCCAGGCCAGCGCCATGTCGGAGCCGGCCGCCTTGGCCCGGGAGAGCAGGCTCTCCTCATCGATGATCTCGTCTTCGTCGTCTTCCTCCAGGGTGGTGGAGAACAGGTTGGAGGGCGGCAACTGCTGCTCGTCGCCAGCGATCACCACGGTGCGGCCGCGATAGACGACGGTGAGCCCCTGGGCCAGGGTGCACTGGGACGCCTCGTCGAAGACCACGAGATCAAACATGGCCTGCCGCAGGGGGAAGACGGCGGCCACGGTCTCGGGCGAACAGAGCCAGACCGGGAAGAGGTCCGATAGGCCCCTCTCCCAAAGGCGCTCGACCATCTTGCGGATCGGCCAGCGCCTGCGCCGCTGCTCGGCCCGCTTGCGGAGCTCGGCCCGATCCGCGGCCGGGATGGCGGCCGCCGCATCGTGCAGCCGGGCGGCGAGCACCCGGCGGTTTTCACCGGGCAGGGCGTCCCAGGCAGCGGCGAGTCGCTGCCGCCGCCGCTCCGCCTCCGCCTGGGTCAAATCCCGGAGCACCAGGCACCCTCCTGTTTCAGCATCGCGCACCCAGCGCTCGGCATACGCGGTCCACAGCTCTCTGGCCACGTCCTCCACTCCGCCCCTGGTGGCCATCCACACCAGGTCCGCCAGTTCGGGATACCGTTCTTCGGCCTCCGCCATCCGGCGGTCGGCGGCGCTCATCCGTTCGAACTCGGCGGCGATCTCCGACCGGCAGCGTTCGACCAGCGACTCGGGCCGTCGCTGACGCAACGCCTCGTCCATCCACTGGCCGGCATGACTTCCCACCCATGCCTGGAGGATCTGTTCCGCCGCCGCCAACCGGCGGAGCACGGCAGGCGCCTTGGAGGCATGGGCCACGGCAGCGGCGAGCTTCGAGAAGTCCTCTTCGGTTTCCGGCATACCGCCCCACAGATCCCTGGCCGCCGTCGGAAGAGTTCTCCAAGACTCCAGCACAGCGGCGGCGGCCAGGCCCTCCTCGCGGCATCGTTGCAAGTCCGTCGAGGAAAGGGTCTCAAGATCGAGACCGACATGTTGCCAGACCCGGAGCTTGTCCAACAACGTGGCACGGGCCGCGCCGTAGGCTGCCCTGGCGCGCCACGTCTCGATCCCCACGCGGACTTCGTCACTGTCGAGGCCAGAGGCGGCCAGCCGTTCGCGTACCGCTCGGTCGCACCGATGCCAGGCAGGCAATGCGAACCTGTACCACCGGCCGGAGAGCGACTCCCACTCCGAAAACAGCGTTTCCGCGCCTTCCGCCGCCTGCGGCTCGATTTCCAATCCACCTGCCCGGTCCCGCCGCGTGAGGAGGTCAATGAGCACGGCGTTGTCTTCCAGCACCACATCCGCGGGCCGATCGACGCCGGCCAGAACCGGCAGCCAGGACCAGATACCGCGTGGCGCCGCCCGTACCTGGCCGCACCAGCCGGCCAGGGCCTCCCATTCGGCGTGGCGGGCCGCGGTCCGTTCGAGATCATCCATCTCCGGCGGACGGCCGTCATTCCAGGCCAACCCGTCCTGGACGCTCCCGATCACTGCCGGCAGTTCATCCTCCATGAGACGTTCCAGGTCGTCCCGGCTCCGGTCTCCATAACCGGGACGTTCCGCCTTCCAGGACCCCGGAGGGCGGTAGCGGAGCCGGTCTTCGATATACTCCTCCAGCGCCGGCACGGCCTCGGCCAGAAGATCGGGAGCCATCTCCGGCAGACGCCGCACCGAAAGCACCTGTGGGCTGCCGGGATATTGGAGTCGGATGGCATATGCCGCAAAAGGAGAAAGCCCCTCTCCTCCCCCGCCAGCGCAGAGGGCCGTATGGACCTCGTCGAACCAGCGCTCCTGCTCGGAAATGGTATCCAGGAGACGGCGACGCCGGCTCTCGTCGGCGACGCCCTCTGCGCTCAGCTCGGGAGACAGGCCAGCGATGATCCGCTCCATCAGCGCCTGTCGGTCCCGGACCGGATCGTGCACCAGGGCGACGAAACGGCCGAGATCAGAGCCGAGCCGCTGGGCGATCACGTCCAAGGCAGGACGTTTCTGGGAGACCACCAAGACCCGCTTGCCGGCGGCCAAGGCGTTGGCGACCAGATTGACAATGAATTGCGATTTGCCGGTGCCCGGCGGGCCGTAAAGGGCCAGAGAACGGCCGGCCAGAACCTGGGCCAGGGCCGCCTCTTGGCTTTCGTCCACCGGCTCGATGTGCCAACGCGGATGCACGGCCTCCCGCTCCGGCTGGGACGCCTCGCGGAACGCCTCTCTGTCTCCCAACAGGGCGCCGGCATAGCCCAATGGCTGCTGCGGATAGATCTCGAGAATCCGCACCAGTTCATCGTAGTCGTTGAGCAGTGCCGTGTCCGCCAGGGGAAAACGGCTGAGCACGGCATGCGGCCGCATCTCGAAGTGCAGGAGCGGCGGAGAGGGAAGCTCATCGGCCCGGTATTCGGGCAGAGGCGGCAGCCGCTCCGGTTCCGGCGTCGACGCGTCATCCCTGGCCGCCGTCTCGGCAGGCCGCCATGGCGCGACCCGCAGGCCCCAGGACCGCAGCCGTTCCGCCAGCCGTTCTCCCATCTCGTCGATCCACCCCGGCTCCCGACTTCGACCGAAAAGGATTTCTCCTGCCGCCTCCTCCAGCGCCTCTATGTCCAGGGTGATGTCGGCGTACTTCTGGAGCGCCAGCAGCAGGGTACGGTTGACGTTGATCTCCCGCGCCTCGCCCAGCGGGCTCAGGAGCCAGCGGCTTCCGGCCCGGCTGCGCCGCGCCAATTCCAGACGCCGGGGCAGAAGAAAGAGCGGCGCCTGGATGTACTTGCCTTCGGCCACGGTACCGCAGAGAAAGAACAAACCGATGGCCAGGTCGTACACACCACGCTCCCCCTCCACCAGCCGAGCCTCACGGTCGAGGTAGGTCAAGCCGCGATGAAGGGCCTGGGATTCCTCGTCGGCTCCGGGCTGCAGCAACGCAACACCTTGTCGTCGGCCGCCGAGGAGCCGGGCCAACACCCGGATGGAATCTCCGGGATATACCTGGTCGAGCCAGGCGAGATCGAAGGCGCGCTTCTTGTACAACCGGGTCAAGCGTACCGAACGGTTGCGCATGGACAGGTCGCTGAGGCGGTCGCGTAGCCGTCGCAGGGTACTGATGTGTTGAGAGGCGTCCATCATGCGTTCCCTCACGGTGCCGGTATCGACGCCGATCAGTTTGGCGAGTTCTGGTGGAGGTTCACAACCCGAATCCGTTTACACTTCGGCAAGGCGCTGATCCAGGTCGGCAGACAGTAACAGCCGGGACCGACTTTCGCCCCCTTGCGCTTGATCGTTGCCAGGAGGCGCCGCCTGGGGGATCTCGATGACGCAGGCGGCGTTGGCCACGTCGGGACAGGTGAGCGTATCGTCCGCCAGCCAGCATTCACTCAAGAACTTCGACTTGCACACCAGGAGATAGGGTTCGAGCAACCGGTTGTACCGTGGCAGCCGTCCAACGTCCGAGGGGCTGACCACTATGCACACGTACCGGCAGGCAAGAGTCCCTGCGCCCCTGACAAGGAACGCTTCCAGCAGCACGACACGGCCATCGCCCAGTATCCTTCCAGTATCGTCCACGGTCATCGGGCGACTCTCCGCTCAAGCCCCAAATCGCTCCCGCCAACCTGGGGGTGGAGGGGATGACGATTTTCCACACAATCTCTCATCATCTCTCATCGCCCCGGAGATGGCATCGCGTGATCGCAGCAAAAGAGAAAAGGGGATCGCCCGTACCATGACATGGTACGCGGGATCCCCTCCTGTCTACGCTCTACCGCCGATCTAGCGGACACTTCCGCAGCCAGCCGCCCCTGGGCGGTTAGGAACGGCCTATCGGACCAACCTCCCCGAATGCCTTCCTATATACCCTGCTGCGCTCCCCTACGCAATGTGTCAAGCGACACGAAAATTGCTCCCTCACCGGCCACGTTATCATGTGAATGTTGTTACTTCTGCTGCTTGGCCGAACTTCCATAATCGGCACAGATCGCAGCCATGATCAGAAGAAACCGGACCCCATAGGCAGCACCCTTCTTTTCTTCGCCCTCCTTCCAGGCAAAGCGAGGCCTGACCCCCAACCACTCCCGTGCAGTGGGACTGGCCGGATTGGTCGGCTTCCTGACATGCAAAGTATGACGCCACGTGAGTCCCAGCTCCTGCTTCCATCGCTTGCGAATCCGGCTCCGCTCCCGGTCGTCGAAGCTGACGAACTTCAACCGAGTCTTGGGAATACCCAATCCCCGTAGGAACTGCACATATCGCTTCGCCAACTCCACCTCCTTGAAGCCATGGAACACGAGGAGATTCTCCGTGGCCCAGGACCTTCCGATGAAGAAGCCGATCAGACTCTGGAAAAGGGAGCCGGGCTCGTCCTTCTGGCACCATACTGCCGGAGCATATTTGCGTATCACCTGCCAGGCACCTTTCGTCTTCGGCCTACGGGGGCAGAATTCGGGAACACACCGTCCCCATCCGGCTTTCTCCGGTGGATGCCGCCTTCCCTTTTGGCTGCGCGGCGTCTTCTTGGCGATCTTTTTCGCCCGATTCTCGTAACGCAGGATCCACTCCTCCTCAATGCCATACCGCTCTGCGAGGACCTCATAATCTACTTCTCGGCAATCCCGCAACATGAGACAGGACCATACCCGCTCCATCATCCTGACCTCAGGCCCCATCAGGTCATCCCAGTCGTCGGCTGGGAACGAAGGCGCCTCGACCGTGAGGTTTCTGACCAGCCGCACGGCCGATGCTCTATCGCGCACGGCCTCCAACATCCCCTCGAGTCCCTTCCGCTGAAACAACCGTTGTGCCGTGCTTCGAGGAAGCCCAGACGCCCGGACCAGTGCGGCACGATCGCACATCACCGCCCGCCTGTCGAGGACGAGTTTCAACGCGACATCGTAGAGATGAATGTAACTGCCGCTACTGATGTCCGGACCGGAATGCCCAAGCAGGGAGGCGATGGCGTACAGATGCCGGCGGGTCGGATGACCATTGCCATACAGTCCTTCCCGCAAGGCCTGCGCCCTGCGGAGCCATTCCACTGTCCGCGGCAGATGCGAGAAGATGTCCGCATCCACGCCTAGATCCGCAAGCACCAAGGCGATCATGAACCAGGACGCCATGGAGTGCCTCAGATGATGGAAACGCAACGAGGCGTCCCCCGTGGCCCGGTGCATGGCCGTCCGGATGGCGTCGAAGACCCGATCCTCCGAGACGAAAGGCTGCCCCGAACCGGGCAACGCGAAAAGGAATCCTCGATCGGCACGGTCCCCCGCAGCCTGTTTTTCGCGCGACCGCTTCCATTCACGCAACCGCTGGCACTCCTCGGGCGTCAACAAGACGGAGAGCGGCAGTTTACGGGTGGAACTCTTCGTCTTCAATTTCCGGAGATCGTTCTTCCGGACCAGCAGTTCCATGGGCTCGCAGTCGTGGACATCGTCGATCCGCAACTTGAGGACTTCCATGCGCCGCAGTCCGCAGCGAAAGGCGAGGATGAAGACGAGTTTGACGATATCGAGCAATTGGGTTTGGGGGCTGAGCTGCGGCTGCATCATGTCCAGCTCGTCGAGGGTTCGGTAGTACTCGTCGATGCTGATGAGATTGGCGTCGACGGCGCTCTGATACACACCGACTCCCAGCACCTCCCGATAATCGATCGGTGCCACTTGGTACTCCGAGACGAGAAAATGATGGAATTCCCGGAGACCGCGAGCGATCTTGTGGCGATAGCTGGGACTCTTCACGTCCATGAGGATCTGCTCGTAGATCTCCATCAGCCCATCGCCTTCGAGCATGGTGAGGTCCACGTCTCCCACGTATCCGGCGATACGACTGGGGATCTGGCCGGCGTAGTCTCTGATGGTGGAAATCTCGAGCCTGTTGCCCGACGCAGAACCCCTCGTCAGCATGAACTCAATCCATCGAAGACAGATCACCGGCAACGAATATTCACTTTTCTTCGCCTGCCTGATCGTCGCTGCAACATCCTTCTTGATCCGAGAGCGGTCTTCGCCTCGCAGCAACCGCCGGAGCACCTTGGCCCAGCGGAACTCGAGCACCTGGTCCTTTCGTGCTTCTTCGGCATCGGGAATCCTCCTCTCCTTCGACCTCTTCACCTCATCCGCCTCGCCGACCTGCCGACCGGTCTCCAGCAGACCGAAGAGTCGTTTCCAGACATAGGGCTTGAGGGAATGCGCGACGATGTCCCGTGCAGCATAGCTGACGAGGAATCCGGGCAACCTGAGCCGCTGTTCGAAGATCGCCGCCTTGAGAAAAGCGGCGAGAGACGTAGGAAGTTCCTCCCTCTCCAGCCCCACGAACCGGAAGAAGGCCAGGATGCGCCGCCAAGCCCTCTGCTGCCGCTCTCTCTTCGAGCCCTTTCCGCACGCACTCGTGAGCGCAGGCGGGAGCCGCAACAAGAGCATCTCGGTGAACGGATCCGGGAACCAACGCCTGAGTTCTGGAACGTCGTGCGGTCCGAATGTGAGGCGGAGTTCGAGAAAGGTATGGGTACTCGCCCCCTCCCCATCGAGCCGCACCAGTTGTAAGGGCTCCCCGAGTTGGGAATAGAGGGCGCCGACGTGACCGGTGTACAGGAGCGCGCCATTCAGTACGGCCGAGGCGAGTACTTGGCCGATGTATGCATCTGGATGCGCCGCGGGATCGTCGATCGTGGTGAGGAACACTTTGTCACGCCAAAGGCGGACACGGGACAACGATGCCATGTATTCGCGCTGGAACGGACTCTTCTCCGGTCGTAGATGGAGAGGGATACGTGGTGGGCAAAGATGGAAGATTCCCTTCTCGTTGCCGCGATCCACGACCACCGCAAGGGCCTCGAGGCAGGCCACCGCCTTGCTTCGGGGAGTAAAGTGCCGTGCGATCCTGCGTTCCAATTCGTGCAGCATCGTATTCTTCGGCGGCACGTACTCTCCGACACCGGCCAGATGGTTGGCAAGCCCGTCGGACTGCCGGGCGAGCCATGCCTGGAGCTCCAACGCCGCCTTGCGCACCTCACGGTCGTCGCAAATCCCGTCGAGATCCCACAACCTCTGA
>CAYRGZ010000083.1:0-11551 GCA_964423785.1 uncultured Desulfobulbia bacterium | reverse complement strand
GGTTTGTAACCCAATGAATCACCGTGTCAGACCTGGGCCGACTGCGAGTTTTTACGAGATCATCAGGTTTCCGATGGCAGTGCTTCAACCATTGGGATAGGTACAGGGGATCCCTTGGTAACTAGAGAAGCGGACCTCCGGCCCCAATTCGAGCCCGTAATCGGGACACAGCCGGACCTTGCCGTGGCCGCCCGGTGCGTCCAGGGCGAAATGGGGCACCGCCATGCCGGAGGTAAAGCCGAGAAGGGCCTTCATGATCGCCAACCCCTGCTCCACCGGGGTGCGGAAATGGCCGGTTCCCCTGGTCAGATCGGCCTGGAACAGGTAATATGGTTTCACCCGAATGGTCAGCAGCCGGCGAAAGAGACGCCGGAGTACGGCGGCATCGTCGTTCACCCCCTTGAGCAACACGGTCTGGCAGCCAAGGGGAATGCCGGCGTCGGCAAGGAGGGTGCAGGCCCGGGCCGCCGCCGGGGTGATCTCGTCCGGATGGTTGAAGTGGGTGTTGATGTAGAGGGGGTGGAATCGCTTCAAGGTGGCGGCGAGCCGCCGGGTGACCCGCTGCGGCAGCGTGCAGGGGACCCGGCTGCCGATGCGGATGATGGCAACATGCTCGATGGCGCGCAGCCGGGCGAGGATGGCGGCCAGTTCCTCGTCGGGCAACAGAAGTGGATCCCCGCCGGAAACCAATACGTCGCTGATCGCTTCATTGCGGGCGATGTACTCGATGCCGGCGGCGATGGTACCCCGATCGATGCGCATGGCCTTGGTGCCCACCTTGCGCTTGCGGGTGCAAAAACGGCAAAAGACGGCGCAGTCGGAGTGGACGAGGAGCAAGGCCCGGTCCGGGTACTTATGGACCAGATTGGGCACCGGGCTGCGATCCTCCTCACCGAGGGGATCGGCCATGCCGGCCTCGTCATCAAGCTCGGCGGGATCAGGCACGCATTGGCGCCAGATCGGCTCCCCGACCCGGTGGGCCAGTTCCAGGTAGTAGGGATTGATCCGCATGGGATAGCGCCGGACCACCGCCTCCAGGGCCCGGCGTCGGGAGGCCGCAAGACCGGGGAGGTCCGCCGGCCGGGTGATGCTCCGTGCCAAGAGTTGCCGCCAGGTTGCCATCCCCTCATCTTTCCCGACCGACGCCTCGTTCGCAATTCTTTTCTCGCCGTTTCACCTGACGGGAGGCCCTTATGGCACCAGTTACCCAGCGACCCTCCTACCTCGACCGCACAGCAGAAGAACTCGACGCCCGCATCAAGGCGGCCCGCAACCTCCTCTCGCCATGCCGCCTCTGCCCGCGGGTCTGCGGCGTCGATCGGCTCGGAGGCGAAACCGGTTTCTGCCGCACCGGCGACCAGGCCCTGGTGGCCAGTTTCCAGCCCCACTTCGGAGAAGAGGATCCCCTGGTGGGCGAGGGCGGCTCGGGCACCATCTTCTTCACCCATTGCAACCTCGGCTGCGTCTTTTGCCAGAACTGGCCCATCAGCCACGAGGGGGAAGGAGTAGAGGTGTCGGCGGAGCAACTGGCAACCATGATGCTCGAACTGCAGCGCCGCGGCTGCCACAACATCAATTTCGTCACCCCGAGCCACGTGGTTCCCGCAATTCTCGCGGCCCTGCCTACGGCCATCGAGCAGGGCTTGTCGGTACCGCTGGTTTACAATTCGGGCGGCTACGACGCGCTCGAGACCCTGGCGCTCCTGGACGGCATCATCGACATCTACATGCCGGATTTCAAGTTCTGGGACCCGGACAAGGCGCGCCGGTACTGCCTGGCGGCCGATTACCCGGACCGGGCCAGAGAGGCGCTCCTCGCCATGCACCGGCAGGTGGGTGACCTCGTCATCGACGCGGACGGGCTCGCCCGCCGGGGACTCCTCGTCCGCCACCTGGTGATGCCGGGCTGCCTGGACGATACCGAGGCGATCGTGCGTTTCCTGGCCACGGAACTTTCCCCGCGCACCTACGTCAACATCATGGACCAATACCGGCCCTGCGGTGACGCCCACCGGTACGATCCCATCCACCGCCCGCTGCGCCACGAGGAGTACGAAAGTGCCATCGCCCTGGCCCGCGAGGCGGGCCTCACCCGATTGGACGAACGCAACTGGCTGCGTATCCTGCGCCGGCTCGGCATCGGCTGAGCCGAGCCGGATTTATATGAAAGCCGCCAGCGCCCGCCAGGGGAGTACGGCGGCCTTCATGCTCCATTGCGCCCGCCGGGGCGGGCATGGCCGTTTTTCGAAAAAAAAAAGCCCCACCGGGCCGGCGGGGCTTTTTGTGCATCGTAGCGAAGCGGCTCCTAGAACCGCACCTTGCTCTCCCAGAAGAACTCGGTGGCCGGATCGTCGGCACCGGCAAAGGCGCCGCCCGGATTCAGCATGGCCCCGTAGAGGGCGAAGCTCAGGTTCTTGTTGTACTGATAGTTGAGCTTGGCCTGGTAGTAGTCGCCGAAATCGTCGTCCGCCCCGACCGCCACCTCGTCGAAGGTCAGCATGGAGTAAGAAATGTCAGCGGACAGGTTTTTCATCAGACGGGCGCTGGCGCCGATGGTGCCGATGCTGAAGTTGGAGTAGACTGCTTCACCGCCCGTACTGCTCAGCCTATTGTAGTTGTAAACAGCGTTCAGGCTGTTACCCGCACCGATATTCACGAACTTCCAAGCCAGCAAATCGCCGAACTGCGGCCAGCCACCGTAGAAGACGTCCCAACCTTCGTTGTCCTGGGTGTTGGGATCATCACCGCTCAGATAAGCATAACCGAGATAGAGGCGCGGTTGCATCGCCACGTCTTTAAAGGTATAGCCCGCCCCGAGTTTCGTACCCCAGGCCTCTTGATCCACGTTGGCCAGGGCATCGCCTCGCTGGATGGCCGCCTCGAGGGAGTAGTCGAAGCCGTTGTCCATCTTGTTGGCGATCCGGGCGCCGTACATCCAGATATCCTTCTTCAAAGTCTCGTCATGCCGGTTCAGGATATAGAATTCGGACTGACCGACCATGGGACAGTTCTTGGCGATGAGATAGCCACCGGCCAAGGTGATGTCGTCACCGCTGTTGCTGTTGACATTGTTCGCCCGGTTGTTTTCCTGGTCCTTCATGTACAGGCCGTCCAGGGTGATGCTGTCGGTGATATGCCAGCGCAGCTTGACGCCATCGAAATAGATGGAGGTGGAGCCGAACTGAGATTGGCCGTCCAGGATAACAAAGCCGGTGCCGTAGATCAGGTTCTGACGGCCAATGGTGGCGTCCACCGGCAGGCCCAGCAGGTTGCGGACGTTGATGTAGGCGTTGTCGAGGAAGACCTTGTTGCCCAAATTGTCGGTGGGCACGGCCACGGCCACACCTTCGCCGTACGTCTGATCGGTGATCTTAACAAACCCGGTCACATCGTCGGAGATCTTGGCCTTGGCCCACAGGCTGGCCTTGAGGCGGAAGACGTCCCAGTTGTCCCAGTCCGCAGTATCGTCGAAATTCCAGACGTTCTGCAGGTTGTAGCCCCGCATCCGGACCTCGCCGCCCAGGGTGATCCGCTTGGTCCAGTCGGCCGCCGTCGATTCCTTGGCCTCGGCGACATCCTTGCTGATCTCCTCATCCTTGGCCTTGAGGGCGGCGATGTCGGCCTTGATGTCGCTGAGATCGACGGCCGCCGGCTGCGCTCCCTCACGCAGACGGGCGTTCTGGGCCTTCAGGGTGGCGATCTCCCGCTGCATCTCCTGCAGCTTCATGTTGAACATCTTCTGCATCTCCGCCATTTTGCGTTCGAGATCGGCCACCCGATCGTAGTCGCCGCCGGCCAGGGCGGCGCCGGGCAGGCAGATCATGGCGGCGAGCGCCGCTACCGAGAGCTTCTTCACCATGATTGCTTCTCCTTTCTTCATTGCTTTTGATTCCAATCCGGAACCCATCCCTCCGGCGATTCCGGAAACTCCCTCGGCCCTTCTGAATGAGCCCTCATTCCACATCTGAGTTAGGTGTTTCTACCATGATCGGCACCGGGATGCAAGGGCCGGCACCCAATTTCGCGGGGATACTCCCGCTGCAAGTCATTTCTCCGGCCGCCGCAGGGTGATCAGGGTGATTTCCCCTGGGCAATTGAAACGCAGGGGCAACCCCGAGGCGCCGGCGCCGCGGCTGGTGTATCCCCACATCCCTTGGTATTGCCAACGTCCGCCACACAGGGGCCGGGGTGCCCGGCAGTGGGTGAACACCTTGATCCCTCCCGGCAAACAGATCTGGCCGCCGTGGGTATGCCCACAGAGGTAGAGCCGGGGCTGGTAGGCGGCGGCCTCGGCATACAATTCCGGCGAATGCACCAGGAGGATGGCGCAGGCGTTGGCTGGCACGGAGGCGAAGGCGGCAGGAAGATCGTCCACCTTGTAGTAATGGGGATCATCCACCCCCACGAGCCACAACCGCTCGCCGTCCTTGTCGATGGGCCAGGCATCGTTCACCAGCATGACCACGCCGGCGTCTTCCAGCTCGGGGACCATTTCGATGCAGTCGTGGTTGCCGAGTACGCCGAATATCCCGTGCCGGCTGTCGATATGCCGCACGAGCCGTCGCAACCGGCGCACCGACGGGGCGATGGGTCCGTAGGTCTCCATGCGGATATCGCCGCCGAGGAGGCACAGGTCCACCGGCAGGGTACGGACGATGGCGGCCAGCCGATCGGTGAGGTCCGGCAGGCCGTCGAGGTGGAGATCGGTGAGCAATAGAATCCGGAACCCGTCGAAGGCCGGCGGCAGGTCGTCAATGACAAAGGTCTCTTGCACGAGTTCGATGGTATAGGCGTTGGCCATGCCGCGCTGGTAGAGCCCCAGCCGCCTGAAGATCCAGGCCATGACCAGCCGGTAATAGGCGACGTACTCGAAATTGAGCCAGGCCTGCCAGCGGGCCAGGGGTTGGTGACAGGCCCGCCACTGCCGCAGTCGGGCGGCGGAACGAACGATACGCAGCCGGTTGCGCGATGGCGGCTGATAGTTCAGATACTCCCAGGCCCGGGAGCCGAAAAAGGCGATCGGCACAAAAGCTACAACGATCGCCACCGCCTGCCAAAGGGCCAAATCGAGACGGAGGAAAAGATAGCCGGTGGGGAGCGCCGCCTCCAGGAACTGGTCGAGCACGATCCTGGAAGCGCCCGGCGGAGCCCCGAGCCGCCGCTTGCAAAAACTGGTGGCTGCATCCCCAACCAGGGTGAGGAAGGCAACCAGGGGCAACTCCCACCAGGCCAGGGGCAAAAAGGGCGTCCAGACGAGGGATCCAAGGCCGGCGAACCAGAATCCGCGCCAGGTCTTGTGACTGCCGAGGATCGGCCGGCCGTCCCAAAAAAGACGCCCGCCGTCCAGGGGCGCGGCAAACCGTTCTCCCCAGAGCAGGCGGGCAAAAGGCGGCAGAAAGTTGATCCAGAGCAGCAGACAGACGCTCGCGACAACCAACGTCACACTAGAAGCCATCGAGGGGGCACCCCACACAGCGGGGTCGACGCTTTTTACAAAAATCCTTGCCGAGCCGGACCAAGAGGGCATGATACTCGTTGTAGAGCTTGGCGTCGGCAGGCAGCCGGTCCATGAACATCTCCTGGATCGAATGGTAGTCGGCGTCCTCGTCGATGCAATCGTGCCGGCTGAGGATACGGTGCGTGTAGGCATCGACCACGAAGATCGGCTTACCAGCCGCGTACAGGATGATGCTGTCGGCGGTCTCCGGCCCGATACCCGACACCGACAGCAACTGCCGGCGCAACTCCTCGATATCGAGGGCGAACAACCGGTCGAGATCACCGTCGAACCGCTCTCGGATCATGGTGAGCAGGTTCTGCAGGCGGCCGGCCTTCAGGCGATAGTAACCGGCCGGCCGGATGTATTCGGCGAGCTGAGAGGCGGGAAGGGCGTCCAGGGCGGTGAAGTGGAGCACCCCGGCCCGGCGCAGGTTATCGATGGCCTTGCTGACGTTGGTCCAGTTGGTGTTCTGGGTGAGCACCGCCCCGACCATAACCTCGAAGGGAGTATCGCCCGGCCACCAGTGCTGGGGCCCAAAATGGTCGTACAGGCGGTGGTAGATCTCAAGGAACATGGCCAGAGGGTCAATCGGAACGCATGAAGACGAGATAGATGATGACGGCCAGCCCAGCAAGCCAGACCCCGGCCACGGGCAGAATCTTGCCGATGTCGAGTTGGCCGTCCACCATCAGGCCTTCCATGTAGGACGAGCCGGAAAACATCCACAGACCGATGCCGATGCCGATGACCGCGATGTCGGTAAAGGACTGCCGGTAGAGCAAGTAAAAAATGACGAGCAGAAACGGCACCAGGAACCAGGGATTGGTGAAGAGGC
Source organism: uncultured Desulfobulbia bacterium (assembly GCA_964423785.1). GTDB lineage: Bacteria > Desulfobacterota > Desulfobulbia > Desulfobulbales > S012-135 > S012-135. Next base: position 5,216 of record CAYRGZ010000083.1, on the reverse strand, counting down.
CGGCGGCGTCCACGGAACTGATCTGGTCCAGCACCCCGGTACTCTCGATGAAGACGAGCAGTTTACCGAAGATTTCCGCCATACCGCACCTCCGTGGTCATCGTCCGGGATTGCGCGGGCTTTCCCCGGTTGTATTCACAAACGTCGGTCCGGCCGGCGTCCAAAAGCGGCCCCCGGCCCCCATAATATGCCGTAATCCTGATGAAGCCGTAAAAACTCGCAGTCGGTGCAGGCCTGACACGGTAATTCAACAGGTTACGAAGCGTGAACTCGATGGAGGTGGCGAGCGCAGCGAGTGACCGATCGCACTTCTTGCGATTCCATCAATCCTTACTGCCGTGTGGCCCGCTTATACACCTTGATGGCGCAGTAGCTGCCGCACATGGAGCAGGCATCCCCCTTGTAGGTGCCCCCTTCTTCCCGGAACCGCCGTGCCTTTTCGGGATCGAGGGACAGCTCGATCTGTCCCTTCCAGTCCAGATTGTTACGGCACTTGGCCATGGCGATATCGCGGTCCATGGCGCCGGGAATCCCCTTGGCGATATCGGCGGCGTGAGCGGCGATCTTGGAGGCGATCACCCCTTCGCGCACGTCATCGATATCGGGCAGCTTCAGGTGCTCGGCCGGAGTGACGTAGCACAGGAAATCCGCGCCGGCGGCGGCGGCGATGGCCCCGCCGATGGCGCCGGTGATATGATCGTACCCCGGCGCGATATCGGTGACCAGAGGGCCGAGCACGTAAAAGGGGGCGCCGTTGCACAACCGCTTCTGCAACAGGACGTTGGCCTCGATCTGGTTCATCGGCATGTGGCCCGGCCCCTCGATCATCACCTGGACACCGGCATCCCAGGCCCGCTGGGTGAGTTCGCCGAGATGGATCAATTCCTGGACCTGGCCGCGGTCGGTGGCGTCGGCGAGACAGCCGGGCCGGATGCCGTCGCCGATGCTGATGGTGACCTCGTGCTCCTTCAAAATGGCGAGCAGGTCATCGAAATGTTCGTACATCGGGTTTTCGCGGTCGTTGGCCCGCATCCACTCGATGGTGAACGACCCGCCGCGGCTCACCACACCCATGAGACGGCGGTGGTTCCGAATCCGCTCCAGAGTATTGCGGGTAATGCCGCAGTGGATGGTCATGAAATCGACCCCGTCGGCGGCCTGTTCCTCGATGACCCGGAACAGCTCGTCCACGGTGACATCGCCGATGTTCTTCCCCTGCTTTTCCACCGTCTCCGCCACCGCCTGGTAGATGGGCACCGTACCCAGGGGAACCGGGCAGTTCTTGATGATCTCGCGCCGCACCGCGCTGATGTCGCCCCCCATGCTGAGGTCCATCACCGCATCGGCGCCGGCCTTGATGGCGACGCAGAGCTTCTGGAGTTCTTTTTCCACCTCCGGATGGTCCTTGGAAGAGCCGATATTGGCGTTGACCTTGGTGGTGAGCCCGGCACCTATCGCCGTGATCCGGTCCATGTGGTGGTGGATGTTTTTGGGAATGGCGATCACGCCGCGGGCGACCCCGTCGATGAGGGTTTCCACCGCCACCCCTTCCTTGGCGGCGCAGTTCTCGAACAGGGGTGTCACTTTCCCCGCCAGTGCGTCTTCACGAATGCTCATGGTTCCATCCTCGCGCGATTGCGGCCGTCGGCCGGCGTAGTTGTCGTTCCTTGGTTGAAAAAGTGCACATTACCAACGCCGGCCATGAACTGTCAACCGCGGAAATCTGTGCTATCGGAGCCAGTCGAAGACGCCGTGCTCGTACAGGATACGCAGGCCGATCCCGATCAAAACCAGGCCGCCGCCGATCTCGACCCGGTTGCCGATCCGGCTGCCGGCCCGGGCCAACCGTCCGAGATGCAGACCGACGGCGGTGAACAGCAGGGCGGTCACGCCGATGACTGCGGCGGGAAAACGAATGGGGACATGGAGCACCGCCAAACTCAATCCGACGGCCAGGGCGTCGATGCTGGTGGCAACGGAGAGCATCACCAGGATGCGGCCTCGGGTGGGATCGCTCGGCCGCCGCTCGTCGTCCGGGCTCCGGGCCTCGGCGATCATGTGGCCACCGACAAAGGCCAAGAGTCCGAAGGCGAGCCAGTGATCCACCGACTGGATGAGGGAACGTACCGATACCCCGGCCGCCCAGCCAAGCACGGTCATGCCGGCCTGGAACAGGCCGAAATGCCAGGCGAGCCGGAAGGTATGGCGCCAGGTGACCCGCGGCAGGGTGACGCCGGCGGCCAGCGCCACGGCAAAGGCGTCGACCGCCAGGGCGACGGCGATGCCGATGACAGTAAGGGTTCCCATGCTAATCTGCCCAGGTCCAATGGAAAAAACGCTGCGTCGCGTAAATGGCGGTATCGAGACAGTAACCGAGAACACCGATGGCAAGCACCACCGCCATGAGCCGGTCGTATTCCAGCGTGTCGCGGGCGTCGTTGATCAGGTAGCCGAGGCCGCTGGAGACACCGAGAAACTCCACCGGCACGATGATGATCCAGGCAATCCCGAGGGCAAGCCGCAGGCTGGTGAACAGGCAGGGAAGGGTGGCGGGAAAGATGACCCGGCCGAGGAGTTGCCAGTCAGTAGCTCCCTGGTTACGGGCCATCTCCAGCCAGGCGGGCCGTACCCGTGCCACGCCGTGGGCGGTATTGAGGATGATGGGCCAGACCGTGGCCATGGTCATGAGAAAGTAGATCGCCGTCTCGAAGGAGGGAAAAATGAGCAGGGCAATGGGCATCCAGGCCAGCGGACTGATCATGCGCAGCAGCTGAATCGGCGTGTTGGTCATCTCGCGGAGCACCCGGAAGTAGCCGATACAAAGCCCGACGGGCAACCCGATGACGAGAGCGAGGAAAATGCCGATCAGCACCCGGCGCAGGCTGGCAACCACACTCGTCCAGAAACGGGGGTCCACGACGAGCCCCGCCAAGGCCCGCAAAGCGGGCTGGGGGAGCATGTCGGAAAACTGTTCGAAAGCCGGCCGGCTGAACAGCAGCTGGCCGATGAAGAGCCAGCCGGCGGTAAACAATCCGAGGCCGGCAATCCCGTAGGCCAGGCGGCCGAGCCAGAAGCCGGCCTCCTCCTCGCCCACGTCACCGTTTCGATAGCGAGAGAGGAACTTCACAGGTCGATCACCTCCTGTCGGTCCCAGTCGGCCAGCGAAAATTCGCCACCGAACCGGCCCGGCCCGCCCACCGCCGCCACCGCCCGCTTGACGAAGGAATCCTCCACCAGATCGGCGGCGGCGAAATCGGTGTCCAGATGGGCCAGAAAGGTGGCGTCGCCCTCCATGACCGTATGACGCATCTCCCGGACGATGAACCGGGTGGCGGAAGGGTAGGGGTAGGGCTGGAAGCCGATACGGCGCACCGGCCAGTCGGGATGGCGGATGGCCTGGGGTACGGCGCCCGGACCATAGCGGTCCAGCTCGTAGCCGGAAAAGACCCGGTCGAGGACCCGCCGCCGCACCGGCAGATACCCCTTTCCGTCCCGGCCGAGCAGGGCGGCGGTCTCGGCGGGATGTTCCGAGGCCCACACCTGGGCCCGCACCAGGCCGTTGACCACCTTTTGGGTGAAGACCGGCTGGCGGCGGATGGTTTCTTCGTGCATCACCATGACACAGCAAGGATGGTTCTGCCAGATATCACCGGTGAACCGCAGGATGCGGGCGCCGGTCTTCAATTCGGCCAGGGCATTGAACGGCTCGGCGACGACGAACCCGTCGATCTTGCGCGCCGCCAGGGCGGCGGGCATCTCCGGCGGCGGCAGGATGAAGAGATTGACCTCATCGTCGGCCAGGCGGGCGTTCTGGGGCCGGATCACCGGTCGCAGGCCAACGGCGCGCAGGCCGAGCTGCAGGATGACGTTGTGCATGGAATACCAGAAGGGCACGGCGATCTGCCGGCCGGCCAGATCGGCAAAATCGCGGATGCCGGTATCCCCGGCCACGGTGACCGCGCTGCCGTTGGTGTGGTTCCAGGCCAGTACCTTCACTTCCACCCGCCGATTGAACCGCATCCAGACCGGGATCGGCAGCAGCATGTGGGTGCAGTTGATCTTGCCGGTGAGAAAGGCCTCCACCAGGGCCGACCAACTGCGGATGAGCACCGGCTGCGCCACCCTCACCCCCTCATCGGCAAAATAGCCCTTGGCGTGGGCGACCAGCAGGGGGGTGGCGTCGGTGATCGGCAGGTAACCGATGCGCAGTTCCGGTTCCGCCGCGGCCCGCACCAGCGAGGGCGGAGCCAGGCCGGCGAGGGCGGCGGCCGTGGCCTTCTTCAGAAAGGTTCGTCGGTCGAGCATCAGTCTGCCTCGTCGTCCGCCGTTGCTTCCAGCCGCAGTGAGCAGGCGGCCCCGGCAGCGAGATAATCGCGGCAGTCCGGCGGCACCACCACCTGGCGGAAGCGTTCGATGATCCGGTTTTTGACCTGGAAAAACGGCTCGTCGGTGATCTTGCGGGGATACGGCAGTGCGATGTCGAAAACCTCCTCCACCCGGGTGGGATAGCCGCCGAGCAGCACCACCTTGCGGCCGAGGAGGATGGCCTCCTCGATGTCGTGGGTGACGAACACGGCGGTGAAGCCCTCGCTCTGCCAGATATTGATGAACTCCTCCTGCAGACGGGTGCGGGTCAGGGTGTCCAGGGCACTGAACGGCTCGTCGAGAAGCAGCACCGCCGGATGGCCGATGAGGGCACGGGCGAGGCAGACGCGCTGCGCCTGGCCGACGGAAAGCTGGGAGGGGTACTTGTCGCCGTGGCCGTAGAGGCCCATCATCTCGATGAACTGGTCGGTCCGGTAGTCGAGGTCCTCGTGATCGCCGCGCAGCCGACAGCCGAAGGCGATGTTTTCCCGCACGGTCAACCAGGGCAGCAGACTCGGTTGCTGGAACAGCATCATGCGGCTGGGGTCCGGACCGTGGACCCGCACCGTCGGGCGGTTGGGCCCTTCGAGACGGATCTCACCCGTGGTCGGCGGCACGAGCCCGGCGATCATCTTCAACAAGGTGGACTTGCCGCAACCGGACTCGCCGAGAATGGCCACGAAATCCCCCCGCTCGATATCGAGATCAATGCCCTCCAGAACGAACCGGCTCCGCCGGCCGAACCGTTTGCCGATGTTCCGCAAAAGAATCCGCACGATTGTTCAGCTCGTTTCCGTATCAGTCCGTCGAAAAAGCCGTCCTGGCTTTTTCGACCATCGGTCGGCCAAAAC
>CAYRGZ010000082.1:0-11630 GCA_964423785.1 uncultured Desulfobulbia bacterium | reverse complement strand
TTCACCACCAGCGGCACGATCACCCTGACCCAGTCCATGACCCTGAAGTCTGGATCCATGATCAAGGATGGGAGCACGATCGCCAAGGGATCCACTTTGGGCGGTGATACGGAGATAGTGGGCGACGTGACGGCCCAGGGTGCCGTGTCCCTGGCCGCCGGCTCGATCATCAAGGGGGGCTCCACTCTGAAGAAGGGTACCCTGCTCACCAACGACATCACCGTTGCCGGCGGCGATACGATCAAGGCCGGCACCACCCTGGAGCGCGACTATGTGATCAATGGCGACGTCACCCTGGTCAACAACATGACCATTGCCAAGGGCTCCATCCTCAAGGGCGGCTCGATGCTGGCGGCCAACGCTGGTGGCGCCTCTGGGACCGAGGTCTCTGACACCGCCACCTACCGGCTCTCCGACCTCAACGTCCTGACCCAGGAGGGGGCCCAGATCGCCATCTCGGTGGCGGACGCGGCCCTGAAGGACCTCGATAGTGTCCGATCCGACCTTGGTTCCATCCAGAACCAGTTGTCGGCCACCATCTCCAACCTGTCGGTGACCCGGGTCAACGTGGCGGCGGCCGAATCGGCCATCCGCGACGTGGACTTCGCCGAGGAATCCGCGACCTTCTCCAAGATGCAGATCCTCACCCAGGCGAGTTCCTTCGCCATGGCCCAGGCCAACGCCAGCGCCCAGACCGTGCTCACCCTGCTGCAGGGATAAGGCACGCGGCCTGAACTACCAACCAACAACAGCGGCGCCCTTTGGGGCGCCGTTTTTTTGTACAAAATCAACGTTCAAGGAATCGGTGCCAGGCGGTCGTCCGTTGCGGCTCTTTGGCCCTCGGCAAGGGCGTTGAGGATGCCCCGCACCCGATCAGGAATGGCAGCCCCGGTGCCGGCCATTTGCCGCATGTGGCCGGCCAGGTAGGAGTTGCCCACCAGGATTTTTAAGACCTCGATCATGAATGCCTGTTTGCGGGAACTTAGTTTCTCCAGGCGTTGAAAACGGTCCATGTAGAACTGTTGCGCCGCCCGGCCCAGCTCTCGTTTCAGCTCGTCGATCTCCATAGCCCGCGGCTTGACCACTGGTTCGACCAGGTTGTAGTGCCGGTAATCGGTGCTGACGATGTGGTCGCGCAGGACGGGATAGAGATCGGCGTAGGGCCACGGGGCGATGGCAAGAAAAAAGGCCATGTCCGGACCGTATTCCTTGGCTAGCTCGACGGTGGCAGCGATGGAGTCCGACGTTTCGTCCGGCATGCCGAGTACGAAGGAAGTTTCAGAGACGATGTCCGCTTTATTGATAATGTCGATGGCGGCCTTGGATTGGGCCACCCGGGTCCCCTTTTTGAACAGGTCGAGCAAGGCCTGGGAGCCGGCCTCGACACCGACGTAGATATGGTCCACTCCGGCTTGGCGGTACTTGTCCATGATGGCGGCATCGCGCAGGATGTCGTCCACCCGGGTCTCCATGAGCAAGGTCATGCCGAGATCGCGTTCGATCAACAAATCGAGAATCCGTTCCCAGCGGTCACGGTCCAGGGTGGGGAGTTCGTCGGCCAGCATGACCACCGACACGCCGTGCCGGGACCGCAGCATCTCGAGTTCAGCTACGAAGTGCTCTGGCGACCGGGCCCGCCAGGTGCGTTGCCAAAAGAGTTTTTGTGAGCAGAATGAGCAGTTTTGTCGGCAGCCCCGTGATGAGGATACGATGGCCAGGGTGGAGCCCGGCAGAGGACGGTAGGAATAGTGTGGCCATTCCACCAGGTCCCAGGCCGGAATCAAGGTGTCGAGATCGGCGATGAACGGTGCCGAGGGCGTGCACATCACGCCGCCGTGGCGCCGGAAGGCAAGGCCGCGCACCCGAGCCGGGTCGTCGCCGGCGGCCAGACAGCGGACCAGGTTGACCAATGTCGTTTCCCCCTCGCCGCGGACGACGAAATCCACCGCCGATGAGGCATTGAGGACCTCCTCGGGTCGGCAGGTAGGATGGACGTTGCCGATCACGGTGACGACGCCAGGGTTGATGGCCTTGGCCCGTTCCAGAAGCAGCAGGGCGTCGGGTAGGGCGGCGGTGAAGGCGGTGGTGGCCACCAGATCGGGGGCGAAATCCTGCAACCGAGCCTCGATGGCCTCCCAGTCGTGCCAGAGGGCCATGGCGTCGTAGTAGTCTACCTCGAGACCGGCTTGGCGCAGCCCGCCGGCCATGGTGACAAAGCCCAGGTTGAGCCAGGTGCCGGCCGACTCCACCACCCCGGCGTGGTAGGGCGGGGTGACAAGGGAAATCCGTTTGATGGTCATTGTCCGAAAACCATAGTGTATTGCCACCAGGAGCCCAGGCCGAATACCGTACCGAGCAGCAGATGCTTGATCACCAAGGCCAGGCGGCGTTTCCGTTCCGCATTTTTGCCGTACACTCCGGGGACGTAGGTAAAGGTCCGGCCGGCGCCGGTGAGCAGTACCACGCCGATGCAGGCCAGACCCAGGTAGAAGAACTGTTTTTTCAGGTCGAAGAGGGCGGCGACCAACTCCACCGCCAGGTTTTGCCTGTGGAGCCAGAAAACGGCGAAGACTGTCGCGGCCCAGCAGCCGGCGGCGAAGTCGTGCGTGAACCCGATGATCACGGTGAGGAGTTGTTGCATTGGCTAGTTCAAAGTTTGAAGTCTGTCTCCGCAACTCGGTCCGCCACCCGTCAGCGGTATATCCGGTCACGTTTGGAGCGGCACAAGAGTCTGTTGCAACAGGATTTCAAGTTGATCAGAAAAACAGGTTGTGGGCACTGTCGAAGACGAGTGGGACGCCAAAGAGGGCGAAAACCATGCTTACCATAGCCGTGATCGACATCCATGCCATTTTTTCCCCTTTCCAACCATGGATGGTAACCAGGTGAAAAAAGATGCCGTAGATGATCCAGGCGATCAGCGCCCAGGTCTCAATGGCGTCCCAACTCCAATAACTGCCAAACGCGACGTTGGCCCAGATGGAGCCGGAAACGAGCATGACCGAGTGATTGAGAAAGCCGAGGGAGATGAATTTACGGATGAGTTCCTCTGTTACGGGTTGCCGGGGAAACCAGGCAAGGATGCGGAGGTGGGGGTGGCGTTCTTCCAAGATGAACGCCACCGCCAGGGCAAAGGAGATGAGGTAGGAACCGAATGCGAGTTTGGCGGTCAGGACGTGGACAACGAGCCAATAACTGTCGAGGATCGGCGATGAGGTGACGGGATCTTTGGTGGAGAGGGCTCCGAATCCGAGAAGCAAAATCACTATTGGCAAGACGATGATGCCGCAAATTTTCAGTTTTGGATACTTCCATTGCGCCAGCAGATAGATGATGATGGCGATGATACTGTCGGAGGATGCTACTTCATAGAGGTTCAGGTAAGGGCCATGGCCGGTCTCTTTCCACCGTAATCCAATCCACAGGATATGGAAGAGGAGTCCGGCAATGGTCAGGGCGATCCCTTTCGGCAGCCATTGTGGCCGGTCAAAGATGCCCCCGAACATGATGGGCAGCCAGGCTATCAGGTAGCAGCCGATTATCGCCCACAGGATATGGACCTGGTAAGAGAGCAGGATGGACATCATGCGCTTTCCGCCATTATGACGTTGCTGACTTCCTCTCGCAGCATGTTTTTCCAGCGGCCCCAGCCAAGGACGACGAAGGCGTCGTCCCGTGAAGGATCAGCCCGAATCCATATTTCGCGGGGATCGAGCAAAGTCAGCAGGACAACGCCGCTGACGGCAAGGAAAAAGCCAAGAAAGATGATAGGAACGGCGTAGTCGTACACCACTATCAGGCCGGTCCATTTTTTGATCGCCATAAGGCGGAGCTTTCCCAAAGGGCCTATATCGACGGTTTGTCCGAGCGTGACCGGCCCGCTGAAGATAGGGATGCCATTGTCCTCGATCGTTATTGACGGAGATGCGGGGGGGGCGTGCATCTCAATTTTCGCTTTTGCCGAGGTGCCTGGAATGGCGAAAGAGGTTTCTTGCGGGAAGTTATGCGAGGGGAGATGGACATATCCTATATCCATCCCTATGTCATTGACAAAAGCAAAGAGCAGCGCGGGTCCGGCCGCGTTCGATTGGTAAATGGTCAGGTCTTTATAGCGCAACGGGTTGTTCATCCGTATACTCTTGGTCAAGACATGGGCACCATGTTCGTCGATCTGCACTCTGCTTATTACTGTTCTCTTCCGTCCCTTGGCTTCTACACGGATATCCTCGACGCCAATGGTCAGTTCCGGCCTGTTCCCCGGAAAGAACAGCCCTTTTCGGAACTGCAGATAGGAAGAGGGGGTTTCGGAGACTTTCTGGCCCGATGCCAGCTCCAGAAAGCCGGTAAACCGGGTGAAACCGCTGATAAGACCGCCGAGAACTATGACGGCCAGGCCGATGTGGAGAATCGTGCCGCCCCAAATTCCGGCCCATGCTTTTCTCGCATAGAGTTCGCCGCCGACTCGGGTGATGCGATACCGCCGTTTTTGTAGTGCGGTAGCTATGGTGGCCAGACAATCGGGCCCTAACCGGATGTGCGCCAGCACATGCATGGCCAAGCCGGAGTCGGAGTATCGATGCAGTCCTTGTGCCTTTCGCCAAGTGCTTTTGTATAGGTCGCAGGTCGTCAGGAGCAGATTGGTGAACAGAAGGATGGTAAGAAGCAAGAACCATAAGGATGTGTAGATGTGAAACAGTCCTATAGCCGAACAGAATTTGCTGAGTATGGGGTGGTCTAGTTGCCAAGCCAGCATTTCGGATGGGTGGAGGCGCCCTTCCTGGGGGAGAATATTTCCCAGAACGATGAGAGGCAGGAGGACAAGCAGCAGTCCCAAAGAGAGTTTCAATGATTTCAGTCTGGTGATGAAAGTGAGCAAGGAGCTATTCATATCGCTCTGACTGAGTAGGGAGACATGGACTAGAGCGCGCCTAGGGCTGGGTATGGGGCGGAGAAGCAGTGTGTCCTAGGTGCCGGAATGATCGCAATCCTTCTTGTCGACCCAGTTGCCGCTGCTCCGCCAGGTCTTTACCCCGGTGTTTGGGGATGAGCCAGGGGGGGGTGAGGATGTGCCAAGGCCCCAAGTACCGCCATCGTAAGGGGAGCTTACCCCCTGCCAGCGTAATAATGCCCGTGCCTGGCTTCCGTGGGGGGGGGAGACATGGCATTGGCCGCATGTGTAGCCTTTCTTGCCTACATGGTATGCATGCAAGTTGAAAAATTTGTCTGTTGAAACTGTGGTGGTTCCGGAAAACCCGGTCTTCTTCGTGCCGTAAATTTTATTAGTCGCATCCCAGTCAGCATACTCGTTGTAGTCGTGGCATTTGAAACAAAGGTCATTTGGGGTGCCGTTCCCCGTCGTGCTGGCTGAGTATGGGGCAATGAGCATGGCGGGGTTGTTGGAGCCGTGGGGCCCTATGGCACCGGAAGTGGTGTCGTTGGTGTGGCAATCGCTACAGTACAGGAGTGAATCCGTGGTCCAACCGTTGACAAAGACTGGACCATGCTCACCCAAGCCATTGCCGGCGATGGCGGTGTTGCGGTTCGGGTTGAGCTGGACCACTGAATGATAGGAACCTTGGTCGGACAATGAGTCGCCACTCTTGGAATTGTTGGGGTTGAACTCCTTTGCCGTGTCGGTCCACGCTGAATTCCATGTGGTAAGGGACGTGTTAGCCGACGAGTGGCACTTGAAACATATCTCGTATTCGTAATTGGCCGTGGTGAAGGAGTATGACGTTGGGGATGTCCATTTTGTCGTGGGAAAGGTTGGGATGGCACCATTGACTCCAGCGAGAGCGCCGGAGACATTGTTGGACCCCTGGCTGTGGGTAGAAGCCTGAACTCGGTGCGGGTTGTGGCAGTCGACGCACTCCACATGCTTGTTGGCCGCGATGTCGGTCAGGCTCTCGCCGGCGGTGTGTTTGTCGGAGTAGGTCGTGACAGCGTGCTGGTAGGTTTTGGCGCTGCTGCTGCCCAAGAGAATGTCGATGTTCGTGGAGGCCGGGCCGTCGCCGTCGTGACAGGTGAGGCACAACGTCTCTTCCCGTTTGAAGAGCAGGTTGGGGATCAGGCCGTTGGCGTCGTTGACCCCGTGCGGGTCGTGGCAGTTGTGGCAGTTGCCGGCGTCTTCATAGGTGGGGCCGGGCGAGGTCGGGTCCGTAGGGTCCGTAGGATAGATGACTTTGGAGTCCTGGTCGTGGACTGATGCCTGGTAGTTGCTGCTGCCCTGGTACACCCCCTGCCGGCCGTACCCCTGCGGCTGGCTTCCGAGGGTGAGCTGGTCGTGGCAGGCGTAGCAGAGCTTGTTGCGGTTGGTGGCCCCGTAGTTGGAGCGGAAGAGGTTGAAGAGGGTGGCGCCTTCGGCGGTGGGTGGGCTGGGTTCGTTGCCTTCGATGCTGGCGTGAGGCTCGTGGCAATTGGCACAGTTGCCCACCGCGTAGCCGTAGGAGGAGAAGTTCGCATCCACCACCGACCGGTTGGCGTTCTGTCCGTGGGCCGAACTGGTGTAGGTGCCGGCCAGGGCGGTGGCTGTTGAGACGACGGCGGCCAGTAGCGAGGCAAGGAATGGCAAGAGCTTCATCGGCATACTCTCCAGCGATACGGGATACAGCGTCTATATCCATCATAGTCGATTTTCCGCTGCCGGGAAACACGGGAAGCAGGGCTTTTCCTCTCAGGAGAGGCAGCGGCCGGCATTGCACGCAATTTTTTTGTCAAGAACGGCCGCTGGAGTGCCGATACACATAGACGAAGACCGTGAAACCCTCAAAATGAGGCATCCTTCATGACAGGAACCATATCCTCCATCGGCATCGGCTCCGGCCTGCAGCTGCAGGACATCCTCGACCAACTGCGCGAGGTGGACGACAAGGCGATCATCGAGCCGAAGCAGAATCTGATCACCGAGTACCAGACGCAGCTCGACGAAATCACCACGGTCGAGAACAAGCTCTACACCCTGAAGGGCAAGGCCCTCGATCTGTCGCTTTCTTCCTCGTTTCTTGGCCGTACGGTGACCTCCTCCAACGAGGACGTGCTCACCGCCACGGTGGCCGACGGCTCCTCCGTGCAGAGCGCCACCATCGTGGTCAGTGCCCTGGCCCAGAAGAGTTCCTGGATGTCCACCGTTGGCAAGTCGGGTACCGACGCCATCATCTACGTGCCCACCAGTGTCGAGTCTTCCAGCGGCGTCGCCGACCCGGCCGTGGATTCCATTGCCTCCACCGACGGGACCCTGGTGATCACCTACGGCGGCTCCAGCACCATCACGGTCGATGTCGGTCCCACCGCGGGGGTCACCACCATGAACGACCTGGTGAACGCCATCAACTCCGATACCGAGAACGTCGGCTCCGGTGCCAACGGCCGGCTGGTGACCGCTTCCACCTTCCAGCGCGACGGTCAGTACTATCTGCGGATCGAGACCGACACGGTGGGCGGCACCGGCGAGTCGCACCGGGTGACGATCACCACCAACGGCACCGATCTCACCTTGTCCCCGCCGGACAAGACCTTTGCCTACCAGGTGGGGGACACCACCGTCACTCTGACGGTAGCGGCCGACACCACCCTGGACCAGTTCGTCTCCCTTGTCAATGACGACACCGACAATCCTGGGGTCACCGCCTCGATTATCGACGACGGCACCACCACCCCCTACCGGCTCGTCCTCCAGGCCGATGAGACCGGCGAGGATTACCGGATCAGTCTGCTCACCCAGTTGCCGGACCTGACCCTGTCGGAGGAAACCGGAGACGGTACATCTCTTAATGCCCAGTTCACGGTGGACGGCATCAGCTACCAGCGCCAGTCGAACACCTTCAGCGACGTGCTCTCCGGCGTGACCATCACCCTGGTGGGCGAGGGTTCCTCCTCTCTCAGCGTGAGCGCCAACGACGAGGAGTTGCAGACCATGATCGTCGATCTGGTCGAGGCGTACAATGACGTGGTCCAGGAGATCCGGACGAATATCGCCTGGGATGACGAGGAGGAGAAGTTCGGGCCGCTGGCCTCCACCACCTTGCGGGATCTTCCCTACGGCCTTCAGAACCTGATGACCCAGACGGTGACCGCCGACAGTGATGGCAATATCCGTACCCTGTTCGACCTTGGCCTTGAGTTCGAACGAGACGGGACCATCAGTATCGACGAGAGCACCCTGGCCGCCGCCATCCAGGACCATCGCGATGGGGTGCAGGCCTTCTTCCTCGGGGACGACGACGCCGGTATCACCGGTCTTGCCGACCGGATCAACGACCGGCTGCGCACCTTGCTGGGCGCCGATGGCCAGGTGGACGCGGAAAAGGATGCTGCCAACACCCGGATCAGCGATCTGGAGGCGGAGATCGCCGCCCAGACCGAGCGGCTCGACAAGAAATACGAACTATTGACTAAACAATTCATCGAGCTTGACCGATACATGAACCAGATGACATCGATGTCAAACTTCCTGACCAGCCAGTTCGAGTCGCTCTCGTCCATGTGGGGCGGCAAGAAGTAACTCCATCGAGGAGGAAATCATGACATCCGTGCAGGCGCGCAACGTCTATCGCCAGACCGAGAAACTGGCGACTATCCATCCGGTCAAGCTCATCCATCTTATGTACGAACGGGTCCTCGTCCATCTCGACCTGACCCTGGAAGCGGTGGAGCAGAACGATCCCGTCAAGCGCGGCGAGAACCTCGGCCGCGCCATTGCCATCGTCACCGAGCTCAACGCCTCGATCCGCAAGGATGATGCCTCCGAAGCGGCGGAATTCTTGCGCGGATTATACACCGCTATCTTGGTCGAACTGCCCAAGGTGGCGCTGAACAACGATGCGGAGATCATCAGACGGGCGCGGCGGTACCTTGGGAAGTTGAAGGAGATTTGGGAGCAAACCGCCATGCGGGAGCATGGCTTTCATCTGGAGAAGCGGGTCGCAAACCGGCCGGCGGACGAGATGCCGCCTTCACCGAAGACGGTGGCTGGCGGCCTGTCGGTCTCCATCTGAGTCCTGCGAGGTGGGCATGGAGAACCTGGAGGTGGCATTGCAGGCGTTTCGCGTCGTTCAGGAGCGGCACCGCCGGTACCTGGCCGAGGGACGTCTTGCCAATCTCTGGCAATGGCAGGGAGAGCGCGAGAAGGCCTTTCGGTCCTTGCTGTGGGCACTGGCCGCCGCGGGACCGCCGTCCGATCCGGCCGCCGGCCGCCGTCTGGAGGCATTGTTTGCCGACGTGCTTGCCGGTGAGCGGGAGTTGGCCGCAGCGGCCGAGAGGTGTCGGCAGCGGCTCGGTGAGCGTCTCACCCGGTTGCGGCACGGCCGGCGTTGCCTGCGGGGCTATGGCTCCCAGCCGGGTGGAACGGCACCCCGACACCTCCGCACAACAACCTGACCAGTACAGGGAGGTCGCACAACAACCTGACCAGTACAGGGAGGTACGGTTATGGTCGATGTCAACACGAACACCGATGTCAAGAGTGTCGGGATGCCCGTGGCTCCCACCATCACGGTCGAGGACCGAAGCCGGCCTCGGGTGACGCCGGTGAAGGAGTCGGCGGAGTCGAACACCGCTGCCCTCGACGACAAGAGCCTGCATGGCAAGGGCGAGCGGGCTGCCCGCCAGCGCCTCGACCGGGAGCAGGTCTCCAAGATGGTGGAAGAGATCCAGGCACGATTCGATTCCATCGGCAGTACCCTGAAGCTGGCCATCAACCAGGACAGGAAGTCCGAAGCCATCGTCGTCCAGATCTCGGAGCGCAAGACCGGTGAGGTCATCCGCCAGATTCCGTCCGAGGATCTGCTCGAGTTGAAAAAGAAACTCGAAGAGCTGGTGGGCCTGCTGTTCGATTCCCGCGCCTGACGCGGATTCGCCGCCTCCGTAAAGGAGTTTTTCTTCCTGCCGCCGGTCAGGTGCCGGCGGCCGCCGTACCGGTGCGTCTTCACGCCTCCTCGTCTGTCCCCTCTCTACGATTACCACCGGATTCTGTCACCCGTCATTCCTCCATCGGCCGGACAAAAAAAATCTTGACAAGGGATGCATCCATATATAAAGTCCGGGCTTGTTTCGTTGGTGAATGGTCGTTCATTTTTTGAGCGGTTTTCCGTAACCAAACTCACCAAACTCAGCCAAAAGGAGAAAAATCATGTCCAAACTCGTTCCCCCGCATGGTGGTAAGGGTCTGGTTTGCTGCCTGTTGCATGGCAACGAACTGGAAGCCGAAAAGGAAAAGGCCAAAAGCCTCAAGAAGATCCAGATCAGCTCCCGGGTCAAAGGCGATCTCATCATGCTCGGCATCGGCGGCTTCAGCCCGCTGGATGGTTTCATGACCCGTGCCGATTGGAAGAGCGTCTGCGAGAACTTCACCCTGGCCGACGGTACCTTCTGGCCGGTGCCGGTGACCTGTGACTGCTCCAAGGAAGATGCCGACTCCATCAATGTCGGCGACGAAATCGCCCTGGAGTACGAAGGCGAGATCTACGCCACCATGAAGGTCACCGAAAAGTACGAGATGACCGAGGCCGACAAGAAGTGGGAGTGCGAGAAGGTCTTCAAGGGCGAGGGTGAGGATTCCGCCGACGACAAGTTCTGGAAGGTGGCCCTGGAAGATCATCCCGGCGTCAAGATGGTCATGGGCCAGAAGGAGTACAACCTGGCCGGCCCGGTCAAGGTTCTTTCCGAGGGCGACTTCCCCACCAAGTTCAAGGGCATCTACAAGACGCCTGCTGAGGTCCGGGCCATGTTCGAGGAGCGCGGCTGGAAGAACGTCGCCGCCCTGCAGCTCCGGAACCCCATGCACCGGTCCCACGAGTTCCTGGCCAAGATCGCCATCGAGGTCTGTGACGGTGTTCTCATCCACTCCCTCATCGGCTCCCTGAAGCCCGGTGACATTCCTGCCGACGTGCGGGTCAAGTGCATCGACACCCTGATCGAGCACTACTTCGTCAAGGACAACGTCATCCAGGCCGGCTATCCGCTCGACATGCGCTACGCCGGTCCGCGCGAAGCCCTGCTGCACGCCACCTTCCGGCAGAACTACGGCGTCAACCGGATGATCATCGGCCGCGACCACGCCGGTGTCGGCGACTTCTACGGCCTGTTCGAGGCCCAGGAGATCTTCGATCGCATCCCGCAGCCCGACGATCCCAACAAGCGCCTCCTGTGCGAGCCGCTGAAGATCGACTGGACCTTCTACTGCTACAAGTGCGACGGCATGGCCTCCCTGCGGACCTGCCCGCACACCAAGGAGGATCGGGTCATTCTCTCCGGCACCAAGCTGCGTAAGGCCCTTTCCGAGGGCGCTGAGATCCCCGATCACTTCGGTCGCGAGGAGGTTCTCGCCATCCTGCGCGACTACTACGAGAACCTGACCGAGAAGGTCGAGATCAAGATGCAGGGTGCCGCTTCCGGCGATGCCATGAAGTAAGCCGGAGCGAACGCAACCGTGTACGATCAAGGGGTGCCGTTGCCGGCACCCCTTTTTTGTCCCTGAAGCCGTGACCGTTCGTGCGTACGGTCACGGCTTCAGGTTGTCGTCAATCGTGATGGCCTCGTAAAAAATCGCAGTCGGTGCAGGCCTGACACGATAATTCAAAGGGTTACAAAGCGCGAACTCGATGAAATCGCAGTTTTTGCGATTTCATCAATCG
>CAYRGZ010000081.1:0-11641 GCA_964423785.1 uncultured Desulfobulbia bacterium | reverse complement strand
GACATAGCCTAAAGGGTCAAGCCCCAATTCGTTCCTGCATTATTTTTTTCTAACGCCGCTCAACAGGCCGTTTTTCAACGGACTGCTACTCCTCGATCACTCTCTCCATGTTCCCGAAATTCCGTTCATCGTAATACCGCCTCGTGGGCGGCGTTTTTTTTATCTTGACACCCGGTCCCCCCTTGCCATACAACTCCTCCACGGAGGGGTGACCATTCCGCCGGAGGGATGGCGATGGTCGCCACATAATCGAGACACCGAATGGAGGGGAGCAGTCCCGCCGATTCCGGCGGCGACGCTCCCCTTTTTCGTTCTGGCCAAGGAGAAAGGAAACGATGGGCAACCAGCACCTGATCTACGAGCGTTATCTGTGGTTCGAGGCCGAAATCAAGAAGAACCGCTACCCCAACGCCCGGACCCTGGCCGAACAGTTCGAGATCTCGGAACGGACGGCCCGGCGGCACATCGACTTCATGCGGGTGCGGATGGAGGCGCCATTGGTGTACGATCCACGCCGGCGGGGCTACACGTACGAAACACCATTCTCCCTGCCCGATCTGCCGCTCTCCCAGGCGGAACTGCTGGCCGTGCTCCTGGCCCAGAACCTCATCTCGTCCACGGACAACGGCTACATCGGCCGGGCGATCCAGCAATTCGGCCGTAAGCTCTTCCAGAAAAACGGTGAACTGGGCGTAAGCCAATCCCGCCTCCGCCAGCGCTTCTCCGCCGCCTGGCACGGCTACGCCCCGAGCAACGCCACAATCTTCCGCAACGTCTCCCAGACCCTGCTCACCGACCGGTTGCTCTCCCTCACCTACCACTCACCCCAACGCGACCAACCCACCGAACGGGTGGTGGAGCCGCACCACTTGCAACACTACATGGGCAGTTGGGTGCTGCTCGCCTGGTGCCGGCTGCGCAACGACTGGCGCCGCTTCTACCTGTCCCGCATGGAACGTGCGGAAATCCTGGACGAATCCTTCACCCGTCGGCCCGCCTCGGCCTGGCGTCCCCTCCTGGACCGCGGCTTCGGAATCTTCCAGGCCGCCGAGGTGTTCGATGTCCGGGTTCGCTTTTCGCCGCGCATGGCCCGCTGGGTGCGCGAGCAGGTCTGGCACCCGGACCAGAAACGGGAGGAACTTCCCGACGGCGGACTTATCCTCACCGTACCGGCGGCGGATCTTCGCGAGATCAAAATGAAGATCCTTCAGTTCGGCGGCGGGGCCGAGGTCTTAGCGCCCCAGGAACTGCGCGACCTGATCAGAGAAGAGGCGGGTAGACTCGCCGCGATCTATGGAACGTGACAACGGCAACGACAAAAAAAACGAAGACCCCGGACACTAGACGACCGGGGTGGGGTGGTATGATGCTCCCACGGCACGATGACACCAATCCGAACAGGGAGGTCGCCATGAACCGCCGCGATTTTTTCAAGAAGACCGCCGCCGTCCTCGGGACCCTCCTCCTGCTGCCGGGGCGAAACCGCCAGGCCGAGGCAGTCCCCAACTGGGTGGTCCCGCTCTTCTCCTGCTGGGTGGCCGGCTTCCAGTACCACGAAGGCCCGGCCATCATCGACCGCCTGCGGCCGGGCGACCGGCTCGCCCTGCGCCGCGAGCCGGACAACCCTTACGACCGCCGGGCCATCGCCGTGTACGCCGGCAACCGCCACCTCGGCTACATCCCCCGGGCCATCAATACCATCCCGGCTGACATGATGGAACAGGGCCAGCGGCTGGCCGCCTCTATCCGCGCCGTGGACCGGGATGCGCCGCCGTGGCTGGCGGTGAAGATGGAGGTGGGGATCATGCGATGATGGCTTTCTCGCCCCATGTTTTCTGAGGACAATTCTTCACAGCTCGTTTTTTAACGGGCTGATAGAGCATTCTGGGATGATCAGCCATGAGTATTTCGCGTTTTGAGGAAGAATTTGCAGCGTTGACCGGTCACCACCCGATGCCGTGGCAAGAAACACTATATGAACGGTTTGCAAGCGGTGTCGAGGGGATTCCGCGCTATTGCGATATCCCAACGGGATTAGGCAAGACGTCGGTCATAGCCGTTTGGCTGATCGCATTGGCACGTCATCCGGACAAAATGCCGCGACGGTTGGTTTATGTCGTCAATCGACGCACCGTCGTGGACCAAACGACCGATGAAGTCGAAAAGCTGCGGCGAAACCTGATGGTACGACCGGAACTCCAACAACTGCGTGATGATTTGGGCGGTTTAGCGATCAGCACGCTTCGTGGCCAGTTCGCCGACAATCAAGAATGGTCGGCCGATCCGTCTCGCCCCGCTGTTATTTGCGGTACTGTCGATATGATCGGCAGTCGATTGCTCTTCAACGGTTACCGGATTGGATTTCGGTCGCAGCCGCTTCATGCGGGCTTCCTGGGCCAGGACGTCTTGTTGGTGCACGACGAGGCGCACTTGGAACCTGCATTTCAGAAGCTGATCGAGGCGGTCGAAAGTGAACAGCAACGGGAATGTGGCAGGCCCGACAGCCGTCGTCACTCCCTCCCCGTACCCAATCTACGTGTGATGGCCCTATCTGCTACGGCGCGGGAGAGCGGAACGGGCAAGGGTGCTTCGGCAAACGGTGACGTTTTAGGCTTGTCCGACGAGGACCACTCGCACGAGGAGGTGATGAGGCGGATTGATGCCTGCAAAAGGCTCTTCCTGCATCCGATCGAATGCGTGGACGAAAAGGGGAAGCCCCGGAAACCCGCCGAGGTCAATAGCGATCTCGTTGCTGAACTTGTTGAACGAGCGAAAGGGTTTCATGACTCGGGACGGGCTGTGCTCGTGTTCGTCCGGAGGGTCGAAGATGTTGAAAAAATCGTGAAGAAGCTCCCGGACGACGCCACGGAGCAACTGACCGGAACTCTCCGGGGATGGGAACGAGACAAGTTGGTCGCCTCGCCGGTTTTTCAACGTTTTCTGCCAGAGCCGCACCGCAACCCTGAAGTCGGTCTCTTCCAAGACACCGTTTATCTGGTCTGCACGAGCGCCGGTGAGGTCGGTGTCAACATATCCGCGGATCACCTGGTGTGCGACCTGACGACCTTCGACAGCATGGCCCAGCGTTTCGGCCGAGTGAACAGGTTCGGGGACCGGGACGACACCGAGATTCATGTGGTCCATCCCACGGTGTTCGGCACGAAGGACAAAAGTGGGAAAGTCAAGAAAAGTGAGCTGGACACACGACGAGAAAGGACATTGACTCTCCTGGAGCGGCTCGAAGGCGACGCCAGTCCTAGGGCCTTGGGGCAACTGGACGCCGGGGATCGTCAGGCTGCGTTCGCACCGGAGCCGAAGATTCTGCCGGTCAACGACATCTTGTTTGACAAGTGGTCACTCACAACGATACGCGACAAGACCGTACCGGGAAGGCCCCCTGTGGAGCCTTACCTGCACGGCGTCACCGAATGGGAGCCTCCGCGAACCGAGGTCGCCTGGCGCGAGGAAGTGGCCGTCATCACGGGCGATCTGCTTGAACGTCATCCGCCCAAGGACTTGCTGGATGATTATCCTCTGAAGCCGCACGAGTTGCTCACGGACCGCAGTGACCGGGTGTTCAAGGAACTCGTGAAGATGGCCAACCGCTGCCCGGATGCCTCTGCGTGGCTGATCGGCGATGACGGCTCGATTGAAGTCACGACGATTGGCCGCTTGGCGGATATGAACCCAAAAGACCGCATCAACATCCGCACCGTGCTATTGCCCCCGGAAGCCGGTGGTCTTCGAAGCGGGATGCTTGATGGGAAAGCCGAATTCGCCGGGGATGTCGAGTACGATATCTCGGACAAGTGGATCGACGAGCGGAACCGGCCGCGCCGCATTCGGGTGTGGGACGACGCCGAGGCAGCCGCCGGCATGGCGTTGATTCGGACGATTGACACAAAACCTGATGCGGATGAGTTCGACCCGTCTGAAACCGAGGAGGAAATTTCCGGGGAGACGAGAGCCAGCAGGCGTTTCTGGTATTGGTACGTCATGCCGCGTGACACCGATGACGTCACTCCAGCCTCGATACACCCGGTTACGTTGATGGAGCATACCCGCGATGTGATCGCAAGCATGGAAAAACTGGCCAGAGCGTTGCGTCTTCCTGAAGAATTCAGGGAGGCTTTCCTTCTCGCCGCGGAATTGCACGATTTGGGAAAACGCCGCGAGGTGTTTCAACGGTCCATCGGCAATCCCAAGCCGAGTTCCTGGTATGCCAAGCCGGGAAAACCTGAGGGCGGTCCGCGATGGCGTCCCCGGCGCATCAGCACCTACCGCCACGAATTCGGCTCGATCCTTGATGTCCTCGACCCGGATCAGGAGTTTTTCATGCGTGTGCGGCGGCTGGACGAGGAGATGCGGGATCTCCTCCTGCATGTGATCGCCGCGCATCACGGGCGCGCCCGGCCCCATTTCCCGGAGGAGGAGTCGTTCGATCCCACGCCCGGGACGAGCGAAAGGGCGCGGGCAGAGGCCAGCGAAACGTTCCGCCGGTTCGCACGGTTACAGCGGCGGTATGGCCGCTGGGGACTGGCCTATCTGGAATCCCTTCTCCGTGCGGCGGATTGGGAAGCAAGTACAAGATAGATGGTGCAGGATATGTCTATACCAAAACCTTCCATTCAAATCAGCGTCGATCTTTTCAATCCCGGCCAATTTTTCGCCTGCTGCGGACTCCTGGAGCTTGCCGACCGCCTCTGGCCCGGCGCGGAGGGGTGGTTTGAGTCTGGCGAGTTCTCTATTTCCTGTGATGGAACCTTGGGAGAGTTGCTTGAAAAGATGATCGCAGCCGAGTTGAAACAGGTCGATCCAACTGATGATATGTCGTCGCCAATGATTCTTTCAGATCCGTTCGATTTGTATATCGACTGGTGGACTGATTGTTTGAGCGACGGAATACAGCTCAAGGTATGGGCTGGCAGCATGCGCAACGTCCGTATCGCCCGCGCCATGCAAAAGGCACTAACGATTTCCGATCCGCAACATTTGTTTGAATATGCCACTGTCGTATATGACCCGGATAGCCCCAGCAAAAAGGTCGAACCGTTCTATTTTGACAGTCGCAGAGGATTGAGCGCCCGCTCACGTGACATCGGTTTTGCACCCGATGCGCTAAAAATGCAAACAATGGCATATCCCGCCGTGGAGATACTGTGTCTGTTGGGTATCCAGCGATTTCGTCCCCTTCCCACGAAACGACGCCGTTTCTTCATCTACTACGCTTGGTTCGAGCCGCTTCCGCCACAAATCGCGTCCGTGGTGTGTAACGGGACGGTCTCGATCCGTGCCATGCACGGTTACCAATTCGAGAATGGCTTTCGGACCGACCAGAAAAAGCACAAATCATTTCTTCCTGCAAACCGAATAGGAGGCTGACCATGAACGAGATTTTGCAGAAGTACGACGCCTGGCTCGTTGGCATCGATGGCCCTGCCGCGCTTGTCATCCGGGAATACCTGATGCCCGTCGAAGGGCGCGACGGCGTGATCTTTCCTCCCACCTATCCTAAAGGTGATGGCTTCCCGGGGGGATACAACATCGACAGGTTTGGTTCTGCTGATGAGGGCAGGAATGTCTGTCAGATCGACAGTGTGGGCTCGCAGGCGAACCGTATCGAGCCGATCTTTGCGGAAGGCGAGTATGCCAAGCTCATACCGCAGGTGGTCATCAAGGCTGGCGAGAAGGAAATCAACCTGGTGGAGGTGGGGCACCGCGCCGGCGACGCCCTGGCGCGGTGCTCCGCGCTGCAGGAAGAGTTGCAGGCTGCATTCAAGGATGTGCTGATGGGCAATGCGGAACCGTTGGCCAAGATCGCGCCGACCTCGCTGGTCTTCGGCGTCTGGGATTCGCGGGATACGCAGGCCAAGCTCCCCCGACTGGTTGCTTCGGTGATTCGGGCGTTCGATGTACAGGTGTTGAGGCGTAGTGCCGTCTATACGCCCCCGGTCGATTATTCGGCGTTTGACGTTTTTTCGGAGAAAGAAAAGGAAAAGGCGGAGGGCGACACAAAGAATCCACTTGCAAAACGTGGCTTCGTCCATAATCCGGCTACCGCCACCCACGGCGGTGTCATCGCGACCGGCGGCATCCGGCGTGACGCCACGCTTAGCCTGGCGGCCTTGCAGCAGATCAGGGCGGGCCGTGATGCCGAAGAGACACTGTCTCTCCGGCGGTACATCTTCGGACTGGCGCTGGTCGCCTTCACCGTCGATACTCCGACCTGTCTCCGGCAGGGATGCAATCTTGTTCTCGATCCCGATAGGCCACCCGAATTCGTCATGGTGTATAGGAACGGCCGACGCGAACCGGCCGACATCAGCCATGCCGATGCCTTGCAATTCGCTCAAGCCGCGGCGGATGCCTTTGGGATTGGCGAGGATAGGCTTGTGGAATTCGACAAGAAAAAAGCCAAAGAAGATGTCGCCAGGAAGGACTGATTGCGAAGGTGCGTCATGTGCAACTATTTTTGTGTTTCGGTAACGTTCCTCGATGGTCGGTTTCACGGCAGGATCGAGGAAGGACAGCCGGAGTGGCCGCCTTCGCCGTTGCGGTTGTTTCAGGCCATTGTCAACGCCAACGCCCTTGATCTTGATAGCCCCGCCGTTCAGGATGCCTTGCAGTGGCTCGAAGGCCAACCTGCGCCATTGATCGTCACTCCGCCATCGCGGGTAGGCACAGGATATGTCTTGTCCGTGCCCAACAATGCAATGGATATCGTCGCTCGGGCGTGGTCCAGGGGGAACTACTTCGGCAAGGGTGACGCCAGTCCGGCAAGGCACCGCACCATGAAACGCGTGCGGCCGGTCTACATACCGGAAGAAGGACAAGTCCATTATTTGTGGAGACTGCATGAACCGGACAAGCTGTCCAACCAAGTGATAGAACGGTTGGGCCAGCTAGCGAAACGGTCATTCCGGCTTGGATGGGGGCATGATTTCGTCGTATGTCACGCACAGGTCTTGAATGGGGAACAGGTTTCATCCCTGCGCGGCGAATGGTGGAAGCCTGACGTCCCCACCGGTGGCATGACCCTGCGTGTCCCCTGTCAAGGGACATTGGCCGAACTTCGTAAGCGTCACGATGAATTTCTCGGACGGCTTGCGTCGGGCCGATTTGCGCCTGTACCCCCACTGGCGCGGTTTGACAACGTCGGCTACCGCACGGCGACAGACGTTGTGGCTCATCCGTATGTCGTGTTCGAGCTTCGCACGGATGACAATGATTTCTTTGCGTATTCCCAGCGAAAATTGATTCACATTGCGGGAATGGTGCGGCACTTGGCAATCCGTGCGATGAAGCATTCGCCCCCACCGGAAATAGATAACCCGGCCGCATGGGTCGATCAGTACGTTGCGGGACACGTTCGAAACGGCGATGCGCCGCACCGGCAACTGTCCTATCTGCCATTGCCCTCTATTGGGCATAGGTATGCGGACCAAGCGGTGCGTCGCGTCATGATCGCCGCACCGGCCGGTGATCAGCAGTTGCTTGAACATGTAGCCCGGCTTCTGGCTGGCCAACGGCTCGATCCTCAAAACGGTGACGAATTCGGCGATCACCCGCCCCCCATGCTCATCCGAGTCCACCGGGACAAGGTGGCAGCGTATTATACGCGTCCGGCCAGGGTCTGGGCCAGCGTCACCCCGGTAGTCCTGCCTGGTCACAATGACCGTAAACCGGCCAAGACCGTACGGTTGATAGAAAAGGCGTTGCGTCAATCCGGCATAGAACAGCCCTGCACATTCAAATGGCGTTTCGTTCCATGGTGGCCCAACTCGTTTTCAGCACACAAATATGACCGTGACGGCAAACCGGCAGGCTATCTTCTCCCGAAATACTTGGAAAAATTTACTCTCATCCACTTGCTGGTCGAATTCAACGAGGATCTCGAAGTTTCGGGTCCCATAGCGATTGGCGCAGGCCGACACTGCGGCCTTGGGCTTCTTGCAGGCATAGACAGTCGATGATCGAAATGCGGACGTAACACCGGAAAAACAAAAGGCTACCATGCCCCCGAACACCACCGGCGAGATCATCGTTTACCAGACCGAGGACGGCGAAACGGCCATCGACGTGCGCCTTGAAAGGGGAACCGTCTGGCTGACCCTCCGCCAGATGGCGGAACTGTTCGGCCGCGACAAGTCGGTTATCTCCCGCCACCTGCGAAACATCTTTCAAGCGGGCGAGCTGTCGAAAGAATCAGTTGTTGCAAAAAATGCAACTACTGCCGCGGACGGCAAAACGTACCAGGTCGATTGGTACAACCTCGACGCCATCATCTCGGTGGGCTACCGGGTCAACTCCAAGCGCGGCACCCAGTTTCGTATCTGGGCCACCCGCGTGCTGAAAGACCACCTCATCCGCGGCTACTCCCTCAACCAGCGCCGGCTTGCCGAGAAAGGCGCGGAGGAACTTCGACAGGACATCGGGCTGCTCACCGCCACCCTGGAAGGTCATGCCCTGGTCGACGACGAGGGGCTCGCCGTGCTCGACATCGTCAACCGTTACGCCAGGACCTGGCAACTACTCCTGGAATACGATGAAGACAGGTTGTCGAAACCAGCCGGGACCGGACGGGCAGCCATCACTGCCTTGACGACCGACGAGGCCAGGCGGGCTATCGCAGTGCTCCGAGAGGAACTGGCGGCGCGGGGCGAGGCCGGCGATCTGTTCGGCCGCGAGCGTGACAACGGCCTCGACCGGATCCTCGGCGCCGTGCATCAGTCCTTTGCCGGTCGCGACCTCTATCCGGGCATCGAGGAGAAGGCCGCCCACCTGCTTTACTTCGTCATCAAGGATCACCCGTTCGGCGACGGCAACAAGCGGATCGGCGCTCTCCTCTTCCTGCTCTTTCTGGAAAAAAACGGCATCTCCCGCAGCAGGCGCTTCGACAACCGGTCCCTGGTGGCGCTGGCGCTGCTCATCGCAGCCAGTGATCCAGCGCAAAAAGAACTGGTCGTCCGGCTCGTGATGCACCTTCTCCTGGAGGACACGTGATGGGTCGTCAGACCGAACTTCCTCCCATCCCGGCCCGGATGCTAAACGAGTACGTCTATTGCCCCCGGCTCGCCTGGCTCGAATGGATGGAGGGCGAGTTCGCCCACAATGAGTTCACCGTGGACGGCAAGCTCAAGCACCGGCGGGTGGACAAGGAGAAAGGTGCTCTCCCGGAAGCAGGGCCGGAGGGTGACGAGCGGATCCACGCCCGCTCCCTCTGGCTTTCCTCCGATCGGCTCGGCGTCACTGCCAAGATCGACCTGGTGGAGGGGGAAGGAAACGCGGTGACCCCGGTGGACTACAAGCGGGGAAAGCGGCCGCACGTGGCCGCCGGTGTGCATGAGCCGGAACGGGTGCAGCTCTGCGTCCAGGGGCTGCTGCTGCGGGAGCAGGGCTTTTCCTGCGACCACGGTTTCATCTATTTCATCGGTTCGCGGGAGCGGGTGCGGGTGGAATTCGATGCCGAACTGGAACAGGCAACCAGAGACGCGATCCAGGGACTGCGCGACCTGGCCGCTTCGAAAACAATGCCGCCGCCTCTGGAGGATAGCCCGAAATGTCCCCGCTGCTCCCTGGTCGGCATCTGCCTGCCGGACGAGATCAGATTCCTCCAGGAACCGCATGTCCGGTCCCGGCCCATCGTTCCAGCGGCCGCCACCGCCTTGCCCCTCTACGTTCAGTCGCCGTCCGCTCTGATCCGTAAAAAGGGAGAATGCCTGGTGATCGAGGAAGACAAGGAGAAGATCGCCGAGGCCCGGTTGGCGGATACCTCCCAGGTGGTGCTCTTCGGCCGCGCGACCCTGTCGGCTCCGGCCCTGCACGAGTGCCTGGCCCGCAATATCCCGGTGACCCACCTCTCTTACAGCGGCTGGTTCATGGGGCACACCATCGGAACCGGCCACAAGAACGTCGAGCTGCGCACCAACCAGTACAGGGCAAGTTTCGATCCGAAACGCTGCCTTGCCCTGGCCCGTTCGTTGGTGGCGGCCAAGATCGCCAACTGCCGAACCCTGCTGCGCCGCAACTGGCGCGGTAATAACGACCAGGAAAAGGCGCCGCCGGGACTGTTGAGCGACCTGCAGGCCGACATCCGCCACGCCCTGCGGGCAACATCCATCGAGGAACTGCTTGGAGTCGAGGGAACGGCCGCCAGCCGCTATTTCGCTAACTTCGCCGCCATGCTGAAGCAGGCGAAGGAATGTGAAAACCTCTTCGACTTCAGACACCGAAACCGCCGGCCGCCGAGGGATCCGATCAACGCCCTGCTCTCTTTCGCTTACGCGATGTTGACCCGCGAATGGACTGTCATCCTGTCCGCGGTCGGCTTCGATCCCTACCGGGGCTTCTATCACCAGCCGCGGTTCGGCCGGCCGGCGCTGGCCCTCGATCTCATGGAGCCTTTCCGGCCGCTCATCGCTGATTCCGTGGTTATCACCGTGATCAACAATCGGGAAGTCCGGGAGAACGATTTCATCCGGCGGGGAGGAAGCTGCGCCTTGAAACCGGGAGGACGAAAACGGTTCATCGCCGCCTTTGACCGACGGTTGGAACAGGAGGTGACCCACCCGGTATTTGGATACCGGATAAGCTATCGCCGGGTCCTCGAGGTGCAAGCGCGATTGCTTGGACGTTATCTTGCCGGAGAGATACCGCGTTACCCCCAATTCCTTACGAGGTAGCAAAAAAACTATGGAACATCTTTATATCGTTTGCTATGACATCCGGAACGAAAAACGTTGGCGCCGTGTATACAATTTAATGCGCGGTCATGGAGAATGGGTACAGCTCTCGGTCTTTCAATGCCGTCTCAACAAGATAAAATTTCTCCAACTGCAGGACGCGGCGCGGGAAATTATCGATCACGGAGAAGACCATGTTCTCTTTTTTGACCTGGGGCCCGCGGATGCCGTCCGTCTGCGGGTAGAGAGCCTCGGCGCCTCGTTCACCCCGGTAGAACGCAAGCCGGTGGTCGTTTAGCCGCCGAACACGGGCGAGCGGTTCCGGACCGCCGAATTTCTGGCCGTCGCTCGACCATTGCCAGCTCTTTGACAATTCGGTATTTTTTGAGAAACTCCCTGATACGCCTCGCATACGATCGAAGCATGCCGGCTATCTCGTCAACCACCGCTCGCTTTTTCCTCCATGAACAGCTTCACTGCTGAATCAGGCGCGAGACTATTTTCCGAGGCATCACCGCCTCGGCCTCATTGAAGCTCAATTTTGAACCCGATTTGATATCGGATTCAAAAATTTTCCGAGGCATCACCGCCTCGGCCTCATTGAAGCCGCCTTTCAGCTGCTTTATTTCGCGCCGGTAAACCATTTTCCGAGGCATCACCGCCTCGGCCTCATTGAAGCGTGTACAAGTTTGAGGATTTTGGCGGACAGTTCTTAATTTTCCGAGGCATCACCGCCTCGGCCTCATTGAAGCTATATACGCACCCTCCATTTCATCCGTCGCACTATATTTTCCGAGGCATCACCGCCTCGGCCTCATTGAAGCGTGGCTGTTTGACGACATGCCGGGGGATGCGGAAATTTTCCGAGGCATCACCGCCTCGGCCTCATTGAAGCAAGTCCCACGGGCTTAAACCCTCTGCATGGGAGGTGGATTTTCCGAGGCATCACCGCCTCGGCC
>CAYRGZ010000080.1:0-11731 GCA_964423785.1 uncultured Desulfobulbia bacterium | reverse complement strand
AAGATCCTGGTCGAGACTTACATTGAGACGGGTTTTGGGCATAACAAACCTCCTTGATGTTTGTTCCCATTGTACACACAATGGGAACAGGTGTCAAGAGAGAGGCTCCACCCGCAAAGCGGGTGGCCTCAGGGCCCCCCCTGAAAGGGGGATGTTGCGTTGGGAAAGCCCCGTTGGGGCTATTGGTTAATCAAACAGTTCCAATTGTTTCTTCGCCCCTTTGGCCCGGGGTGTGGGGCGATGCGGGCTTTTCTTTTTTTCCTCCTTGCACAGTTTGGCCCGATGATGCCACAATGGAAGAAGTCAGCCCAGGGAGGAACACATGTCGTACGATCTCAATCGCCACGAGGATCTCTTTCAGTGCATCGACGCTCTCACCCGGGCGAGTGCCGCCCTGTCCACCATCGATATGGACCTCGCCCACGAGATGACGAAGATCATCGATGCCTTGGCCCGGCTGGCGGAGATGAACGAGGCCGCCGACGCGAAACCGACGGCGTCGGGAAGCGTACTCGACGATCTGCTCGGTAGCCCCACCAAGGCCAAGCAGACCCGGCCGGCCGCCGAAGACGAGATCATCGACGTTTTGACGGGCAAGAAAATCGGCTGATCGTCGGCCGGAGAGCGGTCGCGGGAGATTTTCGCCGTGTTCATCAACATGAATACCCGAGAGGTGCAGGTCAAGATCGTCTATTACGGTCCTGGCCGCGGCGGGAAGACCACCAACCTCGAGTACATCAACGACAAGTACCGTCACCGGATCAAGACGGAGATGGTCAGTCTCAAGACCCATGGCGACCGTACCCTGTTTTTCGATTTTTTGCCCTTCGACATCGGCAAGATCAAGGGTTACGAGATCCGCATCCAGCTCTACACCGTGCCGGGCCAGGTGAAGTACAACGCGACCCGCAAGCTGGTGCTCAAGGGTGTGGATGGGGTGGTCTTCGTGGCCGATGCCCAGGTGGAGGCCCGGCAGCGGAACATCGAATCGCTCCAGAACCTGGCCGAGAACCTGGCCGCTTACAATATCGACATTTCCGACATACCCATCGTGCTCCAGTACAACAAGATGGATCTCAAGAAGCAGGGCGTGCCGCTTTTGCCGACCGAGGTCCTGCAGAAAGATCTCAACAGCAAACTGCGAGCTCCGGCCTTCGAGGCCTCGGCTCTCACCGGGGGGAATGTCATCGCCACCTTGAAAAAGATCATCACCCTGACCATGGCCTCCATCCAGGAGAAACTGGTCGATTGAACGGTGGAAGGAAGCCAGGAGGAACCGTTGTCCGCTTGCGGATAGCAGCCCGTTGAAAACGGGCTGTGCGCGGCGCAGAGGGATGTGCCGCCGAATTCCGCCGGATTTGAAAAAGCCAAGGAATTCGTGTTGGCCAACCGATGGGCGAAAAGCCATGGAAGGCTTTTTCGACGGATTGATAGGGGTTCTCGTGAACTACAGGAGAGTTTCTTGACTGAGGACACCGAAAAGGTACTCGGCAACGCGGCCCTTGACGATGGTTTCGCCACGCCGGATGCTGGCGCTGGCGACACGGGGGAAGTCCGTGAGCGCCTGCGGCCGCTCAAGGAGCTGATGCTCTCTCTTGAGTGGGAGATCAGCCGTGATACCCTGGCGGCCGTCGAGAACGAGCTCGCCAAACTCGGCCATGACCGGCGCCACGATGCAGTGGTGACCGGACTCTGCCGTATCCTGCACGCCCTGGCCCGCTATCTTGCCGCAGCCGGCGCCAAGGCCCATCCAGCGGCGGTGAAATTCTTCTTCGGAGTGTACAACGGCCTGGAAAAAGTCCTGCTCACCCCGTCGTTGTCGGCGGCCAAGCGCAAGAAACTCCTGGTGGTCGCCCTGCAGCGCTACAACTTGGTACGCAAGCGGATCTCTGCGGCCAAAAAGGAGGCCGCTGCGGCCGAAGAAGCGCCTCGCCCTGCGACCTCTACCCCTCCGGACACCGGTGAACCGGTGGTTCCTGTACAGGAAACACCACCGCAGCCGGTGGTTTCTTTGGTGGAGGAGGTGGAGGTGACGCCGCTTGCCGTCGAGAAGGAAGAGGCCCCGCCAGCGGCGGCGACGGAGGACGATATCAGTCGCCGGCTGGACGCCTTCTTTGGTGAGCACGAGACGGTCGGTACCTCGGCCGACGGCGTGGTGCGGCTGGCGGAGATCGAACCGGAGCCCGGCGCCCATGGGGTAGTTCCCCTGGAAGAGGTAGGCGAGCCGCAACCGTCCGGTCCCGGCGAGGCAAAACCGTCGGCCGACCTGGTGGAAACGGTGGCGGCGCGGCTCGATTCCTTCTTCGATCGGGAAGAGGGGGCGGAGGGAGACGCCGGCGATGATGTGGTACGGCTGGGCGAAATAGAACCGCCGGCCGCCGCTGCGCCGATTCCCCCGGCGGATGAAGATCTGGCCGAACGGCTCCGGGAATTTTTCAGCCAAACACCGCCACCGGCCGCCCCCCCCCTCGCCGATGACTTGGAGGCGGCTGCCCGGTCGGCGGCGTCACTCGTTGGCACCTGCTTGTTGCTCTTGCGTTCACTGGTGATCGTCGCCCGTCACCTGGATGCCGACGGCCTTGCTCGATGCCGCACCTTGGCCGACGAGGTAACGGGATATCTCGACAGACGACCGACCGGCAGCGCCGCTCCGGATGTCGCCGGGCTTGTCGATATCGTCCGCCGCTACATCCGCTTCCAGGACGAGGTCGTCCTGCCCCTCGTCGGGCGAGGGGGCGGTGGCTTTGTCATCGAGGATGTCTTCATTCCCTGAAGGAGAGGCGATGTCCAAGTTGGTTTTTTGTGAGGAATGTGGCAGCCGCAACTTCGTCGTCGAGGACGATGTCGATCGGGTCCAGTGCACCCATTGTGGGTATGTCACCGTATTGCGGTCGAGCATGGATGATGGGACCGCACGGGTGGCGGATGCAGAACCGGAGGAGGATGTCCCCCTGTTGTCGGACGACGGTGAAGGGGGGCAGGGGGGGAAGGATGAGCGCGAGCAACTACGGCATCACCAGTGAACGGCAATTGCGGGATATCGAGGCGGCCCTCGATCGGGAACTGATCGCCAGCGGCGTTGCCTGCGCCATACTCATCGATGCGGCGGGCAACACCATCGCCGCCCGGACGGCACCCGATACCGCCTATGATACCTACGCCTTTGCCGCTCTGGCGGCAGGCAACTATGCCACCGTCGACGCGCTTGCCAAACTGGTCGGCGAGACCGCCTTCGACCAGCTCTACCATCGGGGGGAACGGGTCAGTCTCCACTTCGGCAAGATCACCGACGATCTGCTCCTGGTCACGGTCTTCGACCGCGAAGTCCCACTTGGCTTCGTCCGCCTGAAAGTGGCGGAGCTCCGCCGGACCATCACCGGTATCTGTAGCGACGGTACAGCCGGGTGAGACGGCAGCCGTTCAACCGCCCTCCTCGTCGATCAACCGCAACCCGTCCATCAGGAGTTTCATGAAGCCGCCGACCGGCGGCCGCTCGCACATCGCCGGGTCTATATCGCCGGTGAAGGAAAAACTTCCCTGCCGGGCCTTCAGGATGGCATTGAAGGCCGCCACACCGTGCAATTCCCCGTAGTCCGCCGCCACGATTTCACCATCCACGAAGAGCACGGTTGCCGTGCCGTCCGGCAGGGTAAAGGTGATCTTGCCCGTCTTCAGGTTCTCGTGAAACATTTGCAAGAGTTCGGCGCAGCTCACCACGCCAATGTTACCCATCATGCCGGTGGACGGAGGCACCGCCCGGTTGAGAGCGGCAAGTCGCTGTACCAGCAGGCGGATGAAGGCGGCCTGGAGAAAGGGATACCGGACGAGGATGTCACGCAGGTCCTCGGCAGCGATGGTCAGGGTTTTCAGCGGTTGTACCGCCTTGACTGTGGCGCTCACCGGCTGGCCGGTGAGCAGGCTCATTTCGCCGAAGAGTTCTCCAGGGCCGAGATAGGCGATGGGTTGCCCCTCGGCATTCTCGCACACCACCTGGCCATCGATGATGATGAAGAGATACTTACCTGGTTGGTTACGGCGCAGGATGGTGGCTCCGGCGGGAAACGTCCGCATGACGGCGCAGGCGATGATGTCCTTCAAGCTTTGTTCGTCCAGGGCGCGAAAGAAGGAGAACTTCGCCAGCATGCCGACGAGGGAGCCGAACCGTTCGAGTTTCTTACGCTGTTCCGCGGCGGCCACCATCTGCATATGTTGGGTGAAAAATTGTCGTTGGCCGGTGCTCGTGAACTTGATGATGCCGGTGCAGCCGGTGCAGTTGTAACTCCGCCCTTTGGCCTTGGCAGCAGAGTCTACTTCGGTATCGTCCAGGAGAATGCTGCTCAGAGTGCGGACCAGGAGAAGACAAGCCGGCTTGCGGGCGGGCGGAAAAAAGGATATGCCGCTCAAGCTGAACCGCTCTCCCTGCCGGTACAAGGGACAATTACGGGCCTCGGCGATGATGAACTGTCGCTCCAGAAATCCCATGGTCGATCCTTGATTACGATTCCATCAAATTTTGATGGAATCGCAACAACAGCGATTCCATCGAGTTCGCGCTTTGTAACCTGTTGAATTATCGTGTCAGACCTGAACCGACTGCGAGTTTTTACGGCTTCATCAAATTTTGGACCATCGTACGCGCTTTGCGCGTCCTTGTCCACCGTTGTTAGGCAATTCCAGCGATTCGTCTTGTAACGGGTTGAGGCCGTGGGCCCCGCGGAAATCGTATTGGGGGAATATACCCCCTGGATGGGGAATTTCACCAATCGCCTGTCGATGACTATTATTGCCTTTTTGTCAATTTCTTGATATCACATCAAAAAATTTTTTTTGTCTCTGGCATGAAAAATGTTGAAGGTTGGATGATTGGGAAGGGGAGGGACTCCCCCGCGGGGCGATGAAGTCCTGGAACGGGGATCCTCAAGGAAAGGTAATGACCCATGCTCTTGGATCTTTCTCCAGCGGGGACGAGACGGGCAATGCAGGCACCGGGGCGTTCCGTCGCCGAAGAGCGCCGGGAACCCCAGAGGGTGCCCGTCACCAGGCCGAAGGGATTTTCCCGGTGCCCGCGTTGCGCCGGCCTCGGACCGATCGTCGCTATCAGCGAGGGGGGCCTCTCCTTTTTCTTCGAAGGAGCGTCTCTGCCCGACCGTAAGCACGTCGATATCTTTTTTGGTAACGATCTGTTTTGTATCCGGGACGTTCCCTGCCGTAAGATTTCCGTCTCTCGCAAAAACGTTGCCATTTCCGCCGGCGACGACCGCTCCGTCCTGATCGGGCACATCGAGTTTGGCACTCTTTCGCCCAAGCAACGTGCCCAGTTGACTCACCTCATCAATCTGCTGCAGGAAGGAGAGGAGAGCTGCATGGATGTCGGTTTCTCCTCCGGCCTCGGCAGCTGACCTTGCTTTTCCGCCTCATTTCTTCTTGTCCGGTCGGCGCCCGACGACCGCTTACGGATTCAGGTTTTTTCAACGGGTGGTTCTCACCGCAAGATCCCGAAATATCGGCAGCCCTCCAGAACGCCGGCAGTGTACGGTGTCTGGCTAAAGTAGATGCTGTCGGAGGAACAGTTGCAGGCCGCCAGTTGCCGCCTGGTATGCTCGTCGGTGTTGGCGACGACGATGGCCCGGCAGCCGCTCCGGAAGGCATCGAGATCGTTGCCCGAGTCGCCGGCATAGACCAGTAGTTCCAGCGGGACGCCGAGCTGTTCTGCCAGGAAGACCAGAGCTGCGTCCTTGGCGGCGGTTGGGGGCAGGATGTCGAGCAGGCCGAGTTTGCGACGGTGATCGATACTGAACACGACTTTGGCTGCGATACCGGCGGCTTGGAGCCTTTCCTGTACTGTTTCCACCAAATCCGGCCGGTGGGGCGGCAGGTAGTAGCTCCGCTTGAGTGGGCCCTGGCAGGCCGCCTCCTGCAGGACGAGATCGTCGATGCCGTCGATCTGTTCGCCGATCGCCCGTGAGCCGGGCCACGAGTCGGCAAGGCGCCGTTCGTAAGCCGTGTCCTTGAACCAGCCGTCGGGCCGGCGCCAGTAGAGGGCGGTACC
Source organism: uncultured Desulfobulbia bacterium (assembly GCA_964423785.1). Classification (GTDB taxonomy): domain Bacteria; phylum Desulfobacterota; class Desulfobulbia; order Desulfobulbales; family S012-135; genus S012-135. The sequence continues at coordinate 5,682 of CAYRGZ010000080.1, read as the reverse complement.
CACGTCGCACACCAGGATATCGGGCTCCGGTAGGCCGAATTCGGCAATGCCCGCCTCGGCCAGGGCTCGATGCCGGCCGGTGACATAGGCCAAGAGGGGACGGCGGTCGGTTTCTCCCGCCCCCCACACCCCGTTTTGATCGAAGAGGGATCGGAAGCGCTCCAGAGCCCTTTGCTGCGTTTCAGTCAACTCGTAGGGAATGAGGGTGCCGTCCAGGTCGGAGGCGAGCAGTACTGTCATCGGCCGATGATCACCTCGTTGGGAAGTTCGTTGGTGTCGTCCGGTTTGATGGGGAAGTGCCGGGCGAGGATCTCTCCCATGGCCTCGATCTCGCGGCACAGTCCACCCGCCACGTCCCCGTGGCGGGCATCGAGGGCGATGCGGTTGGCGAACTCTTGCAGGGTTGCCTGGTCGATCTTTTCGTAGATGCCCTTGTCGGCCAGCACCCAGATGCGGTGCTCGAAGAGCGACAGGAAGAAGAGCACCCCGGTGCGGTCACGGGTCTGGTGGAGGCCCTTTTCGTAAAAGGCGAGCAGAGCGTGGTCCTTCACCGCCTGCTCCATGCGGTTCGGTAGGCAGAAGAGCCGTTTGAGGGGCGGCAGGAAGCGGGTCGCAAGACCGGCCGCCATGCCAAGGCCGGCGGCGAGCGGCAGAAAGATCCAGAGAGAATCGTCGAAGAACAAGTCGGTGAGCACGAGGCCAAGCAGGGTACCGAACCCGAGCCCGGCCAGGATCGAGGCTTCGGGATAGGAGTCGCTGCTCTCGACCACCATCACCGCCACCTCGCCCGAGGTCTTTTTTTCTACCCGGCGTATAGCCTCGCTGATGCGCCGCTTATCCTGGTCGCTGAAGAAGTTTGCCGCCCGCATATCACCATCCTCCCGAGGCGCCGCCGCCACCGAATCCGCCACCACCAAAGCCTCCGAAGCCACCGCCTCCGCCGCCGAAGCCGCCAAAACCGCCGGGAAAATCGTCGTGCCGGTGGTAGATGCCCGGGCCGACGACAAATACGCCAGGCCCACCCCGGAAGATCGTGGGCAGCAGGAGGCCGGCTGCAAGACCAAAGGGAATCGACAGGAGTAGCATCGGCAATGCGGCCCCGGCGGTTAGGTAGGTGAGCAGGGGAAAGCCGACCATGCCGGTCGCTGCGCCCAGAAATCGGGAGAGACGACCAAGAAAAATGAGCAAAAAGAGAAGGATAAGGGCGTAGCTCGCGCCGGCCGAGGACCGGTCTCCACGTTTGGGACGGATGTCGTCCGCCGTGTACTGCCCCTGGACGATCCCGATGATGGCGGCCACCGCCCGCTCAAAACCCTCGTCATAGCGACCGGCCCGGAAGGCTGGGCTCAGGATGTGATCGACGATGCGGCCGGCGGCAAGGTCGGTGAGTACGCCCTCCAGGCCGTAGCCCACCTCGATGCGCAGCCGCCGTTCTTTTTTCGCCACCAACAGTAATACGCCGTTGTCCTTGCCGCGTTGGCCGATCTTCCACGCCTCCACCGTCCGGATGCTGAAGTCCTCGAGCGGATCGCCCTCCAGAGAGTCGATGGTCAGGATGGCGATCTGGGTCGATTCCCGGCGGTCGAAGGCGGCCAGCAGCCGCTCGAGCCGCTGTTCGGCGGCCGGCGAGATCATGTCGGCATAGTCGTTGACGTAGCCGCGGTAGGGCGGCACCGCACGGGCGCGGGCCATCGACCACGGCACCACGACCAACCCGACGAGGCAGACGACGAAAAGCAGAATCGCGGGCCACCGCCGGGCATCCGTCGGCCGGGATGGTATATGACAGAATCGGGAGTCCATGCTCAGTTGAAATCGATGGTCGGCGCCTTTTCCGCACCGGCCTCGGCCTTGAACGGTTCACGCCGCGGCAGGTGGAGCAGGAACTTGTTGGTCAGGTTGTTGGGAAAGGTGCGGATCGAGGTGTTGAAGATCCGTACCGCCTCGTTGTAGCGGCGGCGGGCCACGGCGATGCGGTTTTCCGTCCCCTCGAGCTGGTGCTGGAAATCGAGGAAGTTCTGGTTGGCCTTGAGTTCCGGATAGCGTTCGGCCACCACCATGAGCCGCGACAGGGCGGAAGAGAGGCCGGCCTGCGCTTCCTGGAAGCGTTTCATCGCCTCGGGATCGCTGACGATCTCCGGGCCGAGTTTGATCTGGCCGAGCTTGGCCCGCGCCTCGGTCACCGCCTGCAGGGTTTCTTTCTCGTGGGCCGCGTAGGCCTTGACCGCCTGCACCAGGCCGGGGATGAGATCGGCGCGGCGCTGGTAGGCGGCCTCTACGTCGGCCCAGGCGGCGATCACCGCCTCGTCGTTCTTCTGGATGGTGTTGTAGCCGCAGCCCGACAGTAGCAGGGTGATGGCGGCGAGCAGAACCAGGGCAAGAGGGCGGGAGTTGGGACGTCGGATCGGCAGCATGGTCTTCCTCCTCCGAATGTGTTTTTCGTCAGATTCCATCGGCACACAATAATCCTTTCCGTTGACTTGGCAAGGCAAGAATTATAGGTTGAGAGTATCGAATACCACGCAACCAAAGGGGAATCCAACATGCAACGTCTGGCAATGGTCGGTCTCGGCCGCATGGGCATGAATATGGCGAAACGGCTGCTCGGCGCCGGTATCGAGGTAGTGGCCTACAACCGTACGCCGGCAAAGGTGGACGAGATCGCCGCCGATGGCGCCGTTGCCGCCTACACGGTGGCGGAACTGGTCGAGAAGCTCCCGCCGCCGCGGGTGGTCTGGCTCATGTTGCCCGCCGGAGACCCGGTGGAGCGGATGATCGAGGAGTTGGCCGGTCTCCTCCAGGTGGGCGATATCGTCATCGACGGCGGCAATAGCCTCTATACCGACGATCTGCGCCGGGCCGACTTCCTCGGCGGCCACGGCATCCATTACCTCGACGTCGGAGTGAGCGGCGGCATTTGGGGGCTTGCCAACGGCTACTGCCTGATGATCGGCGGCGAACGGGAGCTGATGCCCCGGCTCGAACCGATCTTCGCCGCCCTGGCGCCGCCGGACGGTTTCTTGCACTGCGGCCCGGTGGGGGCCGGTCATTTCGTCAAGATGGTGCACAACGGTATCGAGTACGGCATGATGCAGGCCTACGGCGAGGGGTTCGCCCTGTTGGAGGCCTCCCCCTACGGCCGCGAGCTCGACTTTTCCCGTCTTGCCCATCTCTGGAACCAGGGCAGCGTGGTCCGGTCATGGCTTCTGGAACTCCTGGAAGGTGCCTTTGCCAAGAGTCCGCGCCTTACCGACCTCGAGGGCTGGGTGGACGATTCCGGCGAGGGCCGCTGGACGGTCCAGCAGGCGGTGGATCTAGGGGTGCCGACCCCAGTCATCGCCAGCGCCCTGTTCGCTCGCTTCCAGTCCCGGCTTCCGAACTCCTTCGGTAACCGGATCCTGGCCGCCCTCAGGCGGGAATTCGGCGGCCACCCGGTAAAGAAGAGTTCGGAGTAGGCAGCCGGCCATGAACCAACGGCCCGCATCCGCCCCGCCTTGCCGCACCGGCATCGATCCCACCGAGCCGTGCGCCATCGTCGTCTTCGGCGCCTCCGGCGATCTCGCCCACCGTAAACTCCTGCCGGCCCTTTTTCATCTCTACCGGCAAGGGGGGCTGCCACGGCCAGCGACCATCGTCGGTGCCAGCCGCACCCCATTCACCGACGAATCCTTCCGGCGGCACGTCTCCGAAGGGCGAAGCGAGCCAGGGTGGGACGAGTTTGTCGCCAATCTGTTCTACCAGCCCCTTGCCTACGACGACCCGGCCGCCTACCAGCGCCTGGCCGAGCGACTGGACATGCTGGCCGACCAGCGGGCCTCCGGCGGCAACCGGGTCTTCTATCTGGCCGTGCCGCCGGCGGTCACCCCGGCCATCGTCGAAGGTCTGGGCGCGGCCGGTCTGCACCGGGAGTCCGGGACGGATGGGTGGGCTCGGATCGTAGTCGAAAAGCCTTTCGGCACCGATCTCGCCAGCGCCCGCCGACTCGATGCGGTCATGCACCAGCGGTTCGCCGAGCACCAGATCTTTCGTATCGATCATTACCTCGCCAAGGAAACGGTCCAGAACATCCTGGTGTTCCGGTTCGCCAACGCCATCTTCGAGCCGGTCTGGAATCGCAGCTACATCGACCACGTCGGTATCCTGGCCTCCGAACGTCTCGGGATCGAACACCGGGCCGGGTACTACGAGGAGGCCGGCGTCATCCGCGACATGTTCCAGAACCATCTCATGCAGCTTCTCGCCCTCACCGCCATGGAGCCGCCGTCGCTCTTTGCCGCCGACCGGGTCCAGGACGAAAAGGTCAAGGTCTTCCGGTCGCTGAAACCCTTGACCGAGATAAACTTGGCCGACAATCTCGTCCTCGGCCAGTACGGCCCCGGCACGGTGGCGGGCCGGCCGGTGCCCGGCTACCGCCAGGAACCCGGCGTGGCTCCCGATTCCCTTACCCCGACCTTTGCCGCCATGCGCCTTTTCATCGACAACTGGCGCTGGCGCGGCGTGCCATTCTATCTCATTTCCGGCAAGCGGCTGGCGGACAAGTGCTCCCGCATCGTCGTCCAGTTCAAGGAGGTGCCGCATTCGATGTTCCGCCACCTGGTCGGCGAGCGTATCGACCCGAACCGGCTGGTGTTGGGCATCGCCCCGCGCGAGGAGATCCGACTCACCTTCCAGGCCAAGCGGCCGGGGCCGACGGTCTGCATGCAGCCGGTTGCCATGGATTTCGAGTACCAGGACAGGACCAGTTTGGATGCCTATGCCCGGGTGCTGCTCGATTGCCTGCACGGCGACCACATGCTCTTTTGGCGGCGGGACGGCATCGAGGCGAGCTGGGCCTTTCTCGATCCGATCCTCTCGGCCTGCGAGGACTGTGCCGACCGGGCCCGCCGGCTGCAACCGTACCCGGCCGGCAGTTGGGGCCCGGAAATGGTGCGGCCCTGGATCGAACGTATCCTCGACTGATGGGCGAAACGGAATACCGCTTTTTTGCCGATACCGAGGCCATGAGCCGGGCGGCGGCCGCCGCTTTGGCTGCGGCCATCCGGGCCAAGGCGACCGGCGGCGGCTGGTTCCATCTGGTGCTGGCCGGCGGCTCCACTCCCAAGCGGCTCTACGAGTTGCTCGGCACCCCGCCGCTGTCGACGAGGCTACCCTGGCACCGGGTACGGCTCTTCTGGGGCGACGAACGGTTCGTGCCGCACGACGATCCTGACAGCAATTATCGACTCGCGTCCCAGACCATGCTCGGCGAGGTGCCGGTGCCCGTCGAACAGGTGTATCCCATACCGGTGGGAGGGGATGATCCGCAGGTGTGTGCCGAGCGCTACCAACAAACCATCGTGGCCCTGCGCGACGCGCACGGCTTTCTCTTCGACTGGGTTCTGCTCGGCATGGGCGAGGACGGCCATACCCTGTCGCTCTTTCCCGGCCGGCCGACCGTGGACGAGGAGCAACGCCTGGTGGTGGCCGAGCCGGAACCGGTAGGGCGGCCGCCCCTGCCCCGCATCACCTTGACCCTGCCGGCCGTGGCCGCCAGCCGTCGCGTTCTCTTTCTGGCCGCCGGCCCGACCAAGGCCGCCCTCGTTCGGCGGATCGCGGCCGGTACCCTCGATTGTCCCGCCGCCCGGGTTCGCTGCCGGGGAATGGTCACCTGGTTCGTGGCCCAAGCGTGTAGAGTAGAGCGCT
>CAYRGZ010000079.1:0-11886 GCA_964423785.1 uncultured Desulfobulbia bacterium | reverse complement strand
ATTCCATCGAGTTCACGGTGTGTAACCCGTTGAATTATCGTGTCAGACCTGCACCTACTGCGAGTTTTTACGGTTCATCAGGATTGGCGGCCAGGAAGATACGCACCACGGTACCGCAGCCCTCGCCGCTCTCCACCAGCAGGGCGCCGCCCCGGTGTTCCTCGATGATCCGCTTGCTGATAGAGAGTCCCAAGCCGGAGCCCCGTTTCTTGGTGGTGAAAAAGGGATCGAAGATACGGTCCCGGGTATCGGCCGGAATACCGGGCCCTGAGTCCTGCACCACCATCTCGATCCGGTCACCAGCTTGGCGGGCGCTGACCGTAATAGTGCCGCCGTCCGGCATGGCCTCCATGGCATTCTTCATGATGTTCAAAACGACCTGTTTCAAGCGGCGGCGGTCGGCCATGACCGGTAGGGGGCGCCGATCGAGGGTGAGCCGCAGGGTGATGTGGTGGGCGGCCAGTTCCTCGGCGAGCTGCTCGCAGACCTCGTCGATGAGACCAGCGAAATCCGTCGGTTGCACCTCGAGCCGGGGCGGGCTGTAGATGTCGCGCAGTTCGGCCAAGAGATGCTCCAACCGGCTCGTCTCGGCCACGATGAGGCCGAGCTTGCGTCGTAATCCCTCGTCTTCCACCTGGCTTTCCACTTGGCGGGCGAAACCGCCGATGGTCACGAGCGGGTTCTTGATCTCGTGGCTTATCTCGGCCAGCATGCGGCCCAGGAGCGCCAACCGTTCGGCGTTGGCGAGCCGTTCCTCCATGGTCCGTTCGGAAGTGAGATCGCGCAGGATGCCGGTGAAGTACCGACGGCCGTCCACCGTGGTCTCGGAGAGAGACACGGAGGCGGGAACCACCGTGCCGTCCGGTCGACGGATCACCACCACGTTGCGGTGCCCCATGAACCGGCCGCGGCCGCCGGCAAGATACTCGGCCAGGGCGCGGCGGTGGCGCTCGCCGTCGGTACCGCCGATGATTTCCGCGAAATCGCGTCCCAGGACCTGGGCCCGCCGCCGACCGAAGAGCCGTTCCGCCGCCCGGTTGAAGATGACGACCCGCGAGCTCTCATCAATAGTGACGAAGGCCTCGTTGGCCGCCTCCACCGCCTCGGTGAGAATATGCTCGCGGGGGATCTTCTTTTCCCTTTGCACGGTCTCGTTCATGGGCTACACTCAATCCTGTCGAAAAAGCCCCCCTCTGAGGCTCCTTCGATCATCGGCGGCGCATCCCCGGGGCGCACACAGCCTGTTCTTCACCGGCGTCAAGGTCAGGCCTTGGCACCTGGTACCGATACTACTTGGCCGGTGCCCGCCTTGCAATTGGAAATCGCCACCACCTCATTCAGGAACCCACCATGTCATCGTTCGAATACGACCTCGGCGTCATCGGCGGTGGCGCCGCCGGCCTCACTGTCACCGCCGGCGCCGCCCAATTGGGCGTCAAAACCGTGCTCGTCGAACGCGAAAGCCGGCTGGGCGGCGACTGCCTCCACTACGGTTGCGTGCCGAGCAAGACGCTCATCAAGACCGCCCGGCTCTATCATCAGCTCGGCCGCCTGCCGGCTTTCGGCCTGCCGCCGGTGGCGCCGCCGCCCGTGGATTTCGCCGCCGTGCGCGAACGGATTCGCTCGGTGATCGCCACCATCGGCCAACATGATTCCGAAGAACGGTTCTGCCGGCTTGGCGCCCGGGTGGTGTTCGGCCCGGCCCGCTTCGCGGACGACCATACGGTGGAGGTGGACGGCCGGCGGCTCACCGCCGCCAAGTGGGTGATCGCCACCGGCTCGTCGCCGGCCGTGCCGCCGATTCCCGGTCTCGACGAAACCGGCTACCTCACCAACCGGGAGATATTCTTCCTCGACCGGCTGCCAGAGGTCCTCATCGTCATCGGCGGCGGCTCCATCGCTGTCGAGATGGCGCAGGCCTTCCGGCGACTGGGTTCCACGGTGCACATCATCCAGCGCAGCGACCAACTGCTCAGCCGCGAGGACAGCGACCTGGCCGAAGAGGTACGGGCCGCACTTGCTGCCGACGGCGTCACGATCCATACCGGCACTACCCTGCTGCGCACTTATGCCGCAAACGGCCGCAAGCACGTCGTGTTCCGCAATGCATCCGGAGCCGAAGAGACGGTCGCCGGCACCGATCTCCTCGTCGCCCTCGGCCGCAGTGCCAACATCGACGGGCTCGGACTCGACGCCATCGGCGTGGCCGCCGACCGGCGGGGCGTGACCGTGGACGAACGACTGCGCACCAGCCGCAAACACATCTTCGCAGCCGGTGACGTCACCGGCGCCCATCAATTCACCCACGCCGCCGGGTACGAAGGGGGAATCGTCATCAGCAACGCCGTCTTCCGGCTGCCGCGCAAGGCCGACTACCGCTGGCTGCCCCGCTGTACCTATACCGACCCGGAACTGGCCGGCATCGGGCCGACGGAAAAGGAACTGCAGGCAAAGAACATCGCCTACCGGGTGTGGACCGAGGAGTTCGCTGCCAACGACCGGGCCGTGGCCGAGGGGGAGATCCGCGGCCGGATAAAACTTCTTTTGGACCGCAAGGGGCGGCCCCTCGGCGTCCAGATCCTCGGGCCGCACGCCGGCGACCTGCTGGCTCCCTGGGTGACGGTCTTAAACGGCAAGGTCAAGCTCGCCACCCTGGCGGCCGCCGTCCACCCCTACCCGACCCTGGCCGAGATCAACAAACGGGTGGCCGGCGACGTCCTGGCCGAGAAACTCTTCTCTTCCAAGGTAAAAAAGGCCCTGTCCTTCTTCTTCAGCACCAAGGGGCGGGCCTGCGAACCTGCACCATGAGTCATACCGCCGACACCGACATCCCCAAAGAATTCGAAAGCCGCTTGATCCCCATCCTGCGCGAGGCAGTGGAGATGGTCAAGCTCATCTGCTACGCCCGCCTGCGGCCGCAACTCGACCTGCGCCACCCCGAGCTGGCAGCCGACCAGCGCGGCCTGCTCGCCGGCGCGGTAATCAACGAACTCTTCGGCACCCCGAACCCCGAGGGCCGATTCCAGCGGTTCGTCACCGAGCACCGACTGCACATCGACGCGGAACTACAAGAATTTTCCCACAATCTCGAAGAGCTGCGCATTCCGGTTACCGACGCCCTACGCGTCCAGTACGTCTGCGACCGGATCGAGAAGACCGATTCCGCCGACGTACTCCGGCAGGCCGACCGCCTGGGCATTCTGCTGCGCGACCGCGAGGTACCGATGCCGGCCAAGTTCGTCCATCTCGTGCGCACCATCGGCACTGCTTACGGCCTGCTGGCCCCCGCACCGCCGGCACCGGCCGACGAGACGGAGGACTTGCACAAACACCCGATTCCGGGTAAATAGTCCTCCTTCGCATATCCGCACCACGAGCAGCCGCTCCCCAACACCTCACCGACGAACGCAAGAACGCGCGGTAATTCTTCAGCGGCTGCCGACAACCCAAACGAGGAGTTCTCATGTATTCTGCATCCGACCTGCGTAAGGGCCTCAAAATCATGCTCGACGGCGAACCGTACATCGTCACCGAGTTCGAATTCCTGAAGCCGGGCAAGGGACAGGCCCTCTACAAGACCAAGCTACGTAACCTGCTCACCGGCAACGGCTTCGAAAAGACCTTCCGGTCCAACGACAAGTTCGAAAAGCCCGATCTCGTCGAACGCACCATGCAGTACCTCTACGCCCAGGGGGACGAATTCGTCTTCATGGACGTCAAGAACTACGAGCAGGTGACCATCGACCGCGACACCCTCGGCGACGCGATCAACTTCCTGATCGACAATATGGAAGTCCAGGTGCTCCTGTTCAGCGACCGCCCCATCGGCGTCACCCTGCCCAACTCGGTGGTGCTCACCGTCACCAAGGCCGATCCGTGGGCCAAAGGCGACACCTCTGGCAGCGACACCAAGCCGGTGACCGTGGAGACCGGCTACGTGCTCCAGGTGCCGCCGTTCATCGAGGAAGGGGACCGCATCCAGATCGACACCCGCACCGGCGAGTACATCACTCGGGTCAAGGAGTAATGTCGGGGCCAACGGGTGTGCTCCGCTACCGGCACCGCCTCTTGCAGGCGGTGCGCGATTTCTTCGACCGGCGGGGCTATCTCGAGGTGGAAACGCCGCTTTTGGCGCCGACCATCATCCCCGAGGAGCACATCCTGCCTATGGCGTGCGGCGGGGGCTTTCTCCAGTCCTCGCCCGAACAGTACATGAAACGGCTGCTCGCCGCTGGCGAGCCGCGCATCTACCAGATCTGCAAGAGCTTTCGCCGCGGCGAACGTGGCCGGCTGCATCTTCCCGAATTCACCATCCTGGAATGGTACCGGGCCGGCGCCGATTATCGGGACCTGATGACCGAGTGCGAAGAACTCGTCCGGCACATCGCCGCCTGCCTCGACCTCGCCTTTCCCTTCCCCTGCCGCGGACACCGGATCGATCTCACCGGCCCGTGGCCGCGGCTCCCCGTATACGAGGCCTTCCAGCGCTACGCCGACACGACGCTCGACGCCGCCCTGGCCGACGACCGTTTCGAGGAGATCCTCACAGCCCAGGTGGAACCGCACCTGGGTACCGAGCAGCCGGTCTTCGTGCACGACTATCCCGCCACCCTCGCCTCCCTCGCCCGCCGCCGGCCGGACGCCCCTCACCTGGCCGAGCGGTTCGAACTCTACATGGCCGGCATCGAACTCGCCAACGGCTTCTCCGAACTGGCCGACGCCACCGAGCAACGCCACCGCTTCACCGAAGCACGCCGCCGGCTGCGCGAGCAAAACATCGATCCCGGCCCCATGCCGGAACGGTTCCTCGACGCCCTGCCGGCCATGGGAACGGCGGCGGGTATCGCGCTCGGCATCGACCGATTGCTGCTGGTACTTCTCGACCGGCCGGCCATCGACGAAGTGGTGGCCTTTCCGCCCGAGACGACTTGAGCCGACGACCAATCAGATCGGGCCGGTGAACAGGTCGTGGAGTTCCTGGCGGTGAGCGGTGCGGCAGAAGATCGTCACCCGGTCCCCGACTTCGAAAACAGTACTGCTGGTGGGGACCAGCACGTTACCGGCCCGGTTGATGGACACGACGGACGTGGACTGGTGCAGGGGGAGATCCCGGATGCGCTTGCCGACGCAACTGCTCTTCGGCCCCACCAGCACCTCGATGAAGCCGACCTCGGCGGTGTCGCGCAACCGCATACGCTGGCGCAACACCTGGTCCTGCTGCTTGCGCATGAGGCCCACCTGGTAGGCGCGCAGGATGTCGCTGCGACTGATCATGCCGAGAAGTCGGCCGGAATCGTCGCGGGCCACCACCGGCAACCGGGCCAGATCGCGGGGGGCCATCTTGCGGATCGCCGCCCAGATGGGCTCGTCGGGATAGGCGACCACCGGCTCGGCGGTGGCCACCTCCTTTACCGTGATGGTCTTGAGCGATCGCTCTTCCCCTTCCTCGTCGTGGAACCGCTGCAGGGCGCGATGGATGTCCTGCATGGAGACCATGCCGTAGAGGCGTCCGTCCGGATCGAGGACCGGGAATCCCTGGTGATGGGTCTCCTGGAATAGGATGAACAGGTCGGCCAGGGTCTGGTCGCTGCGGATGGTCACCGGCTGCCGGTTCATCACCTCCTCCACCGCCACCCCCTGCATGATGTCCATGTCGTGGCCCTGCTCGAACCGGATGCCGCGCCGGGCCAGCTTGATGGTATAGATCGACTCCGGATGCAGGGCCTTGGAGACGTACGATGCGGTCATGCCGGCGGCCATGAGCGGCAGGATGAGCTGGTAGTCGTTGCTCATCTCGAAGACGATGAGCATGGCGGTGAGCGGCGCGTGGGCGGCGGCGGCGAATACCGAGGCCATACCCACCAGGGCGTAGGCCCCCACCTCCACGGGCAGGTCGGGAAAGAAAAAGCGCAGAAAATGACCGTAGGCGCCGCCCAGCATGGCGCCGGTAAAAAGGCTGGGGGCGAAGACGCCGCCCGAATTGCCGGAACCCAGAGTCAGGGCGGTGGCGAGCGGTTTTAAGAAGACGAGGGCGAAAAGGAGCAAAAACGGGGCGTTCCCCTGCAACACCTGGTCGATGAAGTCGAACCCCGAGCCGTAGATATGGGGCACGTTGGCGAGCAGCGGCATGCCGAGGCGGGAATCCTCGGGAAAGACCGACATGAAGGAGAGAATGTGGGGATAAAACCAGGCGAGTATCCCGAGACACAGAGCGCCGACGGCGGGCCGCAGGGCCCGGTGGACGGCGAGCCGGTCGAAGGTAGTCTCCAGGAAATCGAGCAGCCGAATGAAGAAGATGCCGGTCAGGGCGGCGAACAGGCCAAGGAAGGCGTACAGAAAGATCTCGCCCGGCGCGTGCAGGCTGTAGGTGGGCACATGAAAGGCGGGACGGGCACCCAGGAAGATGCGGCTGACGATACTCGCCGCCACGGCGGCGATGACCACGTTGCCGAACACCGCCACCTGGAGTTCGCAGAGCAGCACCTCGAGGCTGAAGATGATCCCGGCCAGCGGCGCGTTGAAGGTGGCGGCGATACCGGCGGCGGCGCCGCAGGCGACGAGATTCTTGATCCGATCGTCGGACAGCTTCAGCCACTGGCCGAGGGTGGACCCCAAGGTGGAGCCCACCTGCACGATGGGGCCCTCACGGCCGGCTGAGCCGCCGGTGCCGATGCAGAGCGCCGAGGCGAAGATCTTGGCCACCGCCACCCGCGGTCGGATGCGACCGCCGCGCAGGATGAGGGCCTGCATGACCTCGGGCACCCCGTGCCCCTTGGCCTCGGCCGCGAACCAGGCGATGATCGGCCCGCCGCAAAGGGCGCCGAGCACCGGGACGACGACGAACCATCCCCGGCCGAGACCGCCCGCCAGGGGCGCGAGCACGCCGTAGGCAAGATTGTGGATGGCGGCGATCAGGCGGATGAAGAGCACCGCGGCGTAGCCGGTGGCCGCGCCCACCGCCACGGGCAGGACGAGGAGCAGCACCCCCTCACGGGGCGCGAGCCGGTCGAGAAGTCGGGCAAGGATGGTCACGGTTCAGCGGTCGTCCCGGAATCGCTCCTCTGGATCCGTGGGTGTTCGTGCGTGCGCCAGATCCAGGGTTCCTTCATTCGAACTGCGCCTTGAACTCGGCAAAGGCCTGGGCCAAAGAGGCCAATTCTTCCCGCAGGCGGGCCACCTCGGCGGCCAGTTGCTCCTGGCGGCCGAGAATCTCCTGCAGGGTGGGAGGCGCCGCCCCGGCGGTCGGCGGCTGATCGGCGACATCGGCCGGTTCGCCGGCCAGCAGATGGCAATAGCGGCTTTCCTTCTGACCGGGCCGGCGGGGCAGGCGCCGGACCAGGCCTAGTTCCGCCAGGTTGTCCAGGGTGTCGGTCACCTCGTCCACCGAGGAAAAAGCATACAACCGCTCGGTACGGTTGCGCAACTCGCCGGCGGTCTGCGGGCCACGCAAGAACAGCATGGTGAGTACCGCCGCCTCCTGGGCGATGAACTTGTGGCGGCCGATGAAGTTCTCGCCGTACTTCGGCACCCGGCCGCTATCGCTCCGGAAGGCGAGCTGGTGTACCTTGAGTTCGTCGATGGCCGCCAGCACGGTGGCCTCGTCGTACTCCACCACCGGGTCTCGGTTGGTCTTCTGGTTGCACGCCGTCACCAGGGCGTTCAGGGAAAGGGGATAGTAATCCGGGGTGGCCATCTCCTTTTCCATCAGGCAGCCGAGCACCCGCACCGCCGGCGCCGACAAGACGACATCCATACATGCACCTCCCTATCGATCTGATCGCTCAGCTTCCCCCTGTTTCTCTCCCGTCCGCTTGCGGAGCCGATCGAGATGGAACCGGATCCGTTGCAGATCCTGCCAGGCCTGACGCTTGAACTCCTCGTGCCGGCGCAGGAAGGCAGGGTGATAGAGGACATGGAGGGGAACACCGCAACATTCGTGCACCTTGCCCCGCAACTGGAAAATGGGTTGCCGGGTGGCGAGCAGGGTTCTGGCCGCATCCGAGCCGACGGCGACCATGAGCCGCGGTCGCAGGGTCGCTATCTGCCGGTGCAGGCACGGAAGACAGGCGTGGATCTGTTCCGGCGTCGGCATGCCGGCTGGCCGGCACTTCACCACGAAGGTGGAATAGACCGCGCCGATATCGAGATGAATAGCGGCCAGCATACGGGCGAGCAGGTCGCGGTCGGCACCGGCCCAGACGACGCCGGCCGCCTCCTCTTCCTCGCCGGGCCAGCCGTTGACGAAGAGGACATCGGCGCCTTCGTCCCCCTCGCCGAACAGGATACGCTGCCGCCGCCCCTCGGCAAGGGGGCAACAGCGGCAGTCCCCGATCTCCCGCGCCAGTTCCGCAAGGTTTGCCGCCCCCTCCACGCCGGGGGGGAGGAGCCGCCGGCCGGTGCCGGCCGCCGACCGGGCCGACCGCCGGCCGCCGGCGGAGACCGCTGGCCGCGGCCGGGCCGGCGCCGGGGTCGGGGGCCGCAGCGCCGGCGCCGCAAACGGCAACCAGTCGATGCCGAGATCGCGGTAGCGCCGCAACACCCCGGCCAGTTCCCGTACTATCGCCGCCCTTGCTTCGTCCATAGAAATCACAAACGAACGGGAATCTCCAGGCGCAGGTCCCCGAACAGGAAACGGGGCCGGAGCACGGTCACGGACACCTGGTCGCCGCGCTTACGGCCCAGCATGAGAATCTTCAGGTCGTCCAGACCTTCGATGGACGCACCGTCCAGGGCCACCAACCGGTCACCCTTGCGGATACCGGCCCGGGCCGCCGGCCCCTTGTCCATCAGGCCGACGATGGTAAGTCCACCGTCGGTCTCCCGCACCTCGATGCCAAGCAGCGGCGGTTTCGGCAACCGTCGGGGTGGCGAGAAGAAGACGTAATCGACCCCGGCCTCGTCCAGTTCACCGGCGGCGACGTTCACCACCACCGCCTGACTGACCGGCAACCGCCGCGCCAGTCGCGGCGGAATGGCCGTATCGCGGACCACGTGGCCGCGGCCGGCCAGGATCACGAGCTGGTGGCCGGGATTGGCGCGCAAGTATTCGGCTGCGGTCTCGGCCATGGTCTCGTCCCACAACCCTTGCGCCTGGAAGAAATCCTTGAATCGGCCCTTTTGGCCATGGCGACCGTGCATGGTGTAGACGGCGGCGATCCGCTCCCGATAGCCGGGCACGTCGAGATCGCGGTCCGCCGGCAGGCCGGCCCGATCCTCCTCCGACAGGGCGCTCGGACCGCCCTGTTTGAACACCGCGCTCACCACCCGTTTCTCGGCGTTGAGGCCGAGGACCGGGATGCGATGCCGGCGGGCGTAGCGCAGGATGTCGCGGTAGTACCGGTAGTCGTACCCCCACTGGCGGAAGTAGTTGGACTGTTTCAGGAAGGTACGCTCATCGATGCGGCCGGCGATGTAGTCGTCCAGGACCGGCTGGGCGGTCCGGCTGAACATCTCCATGCCGATGGCGAGATCCTGGTTGCGCTCGTAGAGGGCCTTGATGATCCGCAGCTGCAGATCATGATCCTCCATGGCGGTGTGCGATTCGCCAACGTACACCACCCGGTTGGCGGCGAGTTGTTCCATCACCTGGTCGAAAGAACGCGCCGCGCCCACCGCCAGGCCAGGGGGCGGCGTGTCCACCCGATAGACCATGCCGGTGGCACTGTCGGCGACCCGCTTCTCCTGCACCCGGCCGGCAACGAACCGCAGGTACGAATACTTGCCGTACCGCCGCAGCCGGGCGGCCGCCATCCCCGCCTCGTCGGCGGTGGCGGCGGTGACCAGCACCGCCACGCCGTCCCGGTTGAGGGGATTGTTGCGCACGTCCACCGTGACGCCGCCTTCGGCATGGCCCGGATCGGCGAACAGAGAATGAACGAGCGGCCCGCCGGTGCCGACAAAGAGGACCGAGCCGCGGGCGACATCGTCGTCGGTGGCCTCGGCCTCGCGTTTGATCTCGCAGCCAAGCCGCGCCGCGAGATCGAGAAAAGGACCATACACCGCCTCGTCGGCTCCCTCCCCCAGCACGGCGAGCTTGACGGAGGCCCCGACGAAGCGCGACCAGACCGGCGGCAACTCGGACGGATGCAACCGCCGCATGAGATCGTACCGAGGATCGAGCACCATGAACTCCGGCACCTGGTCGAGGGGAATGGCGACCTTTTTTTCCAGGGTGTCGGTCTGGACGATCTTGCGGATTTCCTCCTCGCCCCGGAAAAAGCTCACCGGCACCACCAGGCGGTACGGCTTGTCGGTCTTCTGGCGCAGGGTGAAGGAGACCACCGGAATGCCCTCGTCGTGGATCACCGTAAGGTTCCTCACCTCGAGTTCCGGCACGTCGGAACGGGTCAGCCACTGGTCGAAGAAGGGGGCCAGCGAGGTATGGCTGATCTCCTCGAAGCTGGTACGGATGTCTTCCCAGGAGGCCCGCTTGTAGCGCATGCGCCGGGCAAAGTCGGCCAGCGCCGCCTCGAAATCGGCATCCCCCACCCGCTGGCGCAGCATATGGAAAAACATGGCGCCCTTGCCGTAGCCGATGGCCCGTTCTACGAGCACGACGGGATCGTCCGTAAGATCGGCGCCCTGGAATTCCCGCAGCGACCGGGCGTTGTCCGGATTGACGAAACTCTGGTAGCGCACCAGTTGCTCCTTGCGCCACTCGGCGGCCCGGCCCTCGTCGGCGGCCCGACGGCCGTCGGCGAGATACGAGGCCAGCCCCTCCGCCCAATTGCCGTCGTCGGCCGTCTCCACCGCGTTGCCGAACCACTGGTGGACGATCTCGTGCGGCAGGGATGTATCCGGGATGAACGGCAGCCGGACGACCTGGCGGCCGAGCAGAGTGTAGGTGGGCAGGGCGTAACCGGTGGGCAGCGGATTTTCGACGATACTGAACCGGCGGTACGGAAACGGGCCGAGCATGGCCTCGTAGCGGGCGATGGCGGCCAGGGCCTTGTCCCGGTAGGTGGTGGCGAGCTGCCGGTCTTCGGGGTAAAAGTAGGTATAGAGGGTCTTGCCGTCCCCGAACGGGACCTGTTCGACCACGTAGGGGCCGGCCACCAGGCTCATGGCCATGGTGGGCTGGTCGAGGCGGCAGGAAAACGCACGGCCGCCATCGGTATCGCGCACCTCGATGGTATCGGCCTCGGCCACCGCCTCGAAGCCGGCCGGCAGCCGGGCGGTGAGCATATAGCGGGCCGGTTCGGAGACCCGCGGATGCCAGCCGTCCAGGAGCACCACGCCCTCTTCGGATACCAGATTGCCGTCGTCACCGGAGGCGCGGTACTGGTAGGAGATCACCACCAAGTGCCCCCGGGGCGCCCCGTCGAGTTCGAGGCTGGAACCGGTATCGCTCCGCACGGCGCCGTCCACCCGGATATCCTCGACCGCAAGGCCGGCGAGATCGATGGACAGCGGCCGGGCCGGCGGTACGGTCACCGTGGCGGTGCCGGTCACCAGTCCGCCGGCCGGATCGACGCTGACATCGAGATCGACGCCGAGGCCGGCGGCCTCGGCAACGGTGGAACAAAACAACACCATGGTCAGGACAAAGAACACACGCAGCACCATCGGCAATCTCTCCTTTCGGTGTGGGCTGATCCCGCGGGATTGTCGTCTCACGCCGGCCAGCTTACCGTGCCGACCGGCGAACCACAAAGAAAAACGAGCCGAACCCGAAAAAAATGTTCCCGATTTCCGCCGGTCGCCCACCTTCGTTTTACCTTGACCGGTCCGAAAGATACAAACTATAGTGCTACTAGCAGTCTGTCGAAAAAGCCGTCCTTGGCTTTTTCGACCACGGTCGGCCAAAACAAAGTTTGACGGAATCGTGTCACATTCCGCAGGTTCACAGCTTTGATGGAATCGCAAAAAGTGCGATTCCATCGAGTT
>CAYRGZ010000078.1:0-11926 GCA_964423785.1 uncultured Desulfobulbia bacterium | reverse complement strand
GCTTTGTAACTCGTTGAATTGTCGTGTCAGGCCTGGACCGACTGCGACTTTTTACGAGGCCATCACGTTTTCGGACTCCGCCTTTACCACGGGAGGTCAGCCATGCCGAAGATCAGCGCTACTACCATCGGCCTCAACAAGAACGAAAACATCCTCGCGAAAACCCTCGAACGGATCGCCTCGGGACGCCGCATCAACCGGGCGGCGGACGACGCCGCCGGCATGGTGATCGGCGATCTCTTGGGCTCCCAGGCGCGGGGGGTGGGCGCCGCCCTGCGCAACGCCAGTGACGCCATTTCGATCACCTCCATCGCCGAGGGGGCGCTCTCCCAGGCCGCCGATATCGTCGGCAACATCCGGGTGCTGGCGATCCAGGCCAACTCGGCGGCGCAAGGCGCGGAGAGCCGCCGTGCCCTGCAGGCCGAGGTACAGCGGTCGGTGGCGGCTCTCCAGTCGCTGACCGAATCCACCACCTACAACGGCCAACCTCTGCTCACCGGTGCGTACAGCGACAAGGCCTTCCAGGTGGGGCCGGCCGCCGGCGACACGGTCACCGTTTCGATCCCGGACATGACGCCCGGTGCGCTGGGCAACGAAAACGGCACCCTCGCCTCCATCGACCTCACCACCGCCGAAGGCGCCGAGGCTGCCGTCGGCATCGCCGACGCAGCATTGGCCGCCATCGACCAGACCCGCACCAATCTCGGCGCCCAGCAGAATGGGCTTGCAGCCACCATCGGCACCCTGTCCACCACCGAAGTCAACCTGGCCGCCGCCCGCTCCCAGGTCACCGAGGTGGACATGGCGGAAGAAGCGATGACCCTGGCCCGAATGAAAGTCCTCGAGCGGGCCCGCCTCTTTGCCGCTACCCAGGCCGGCAATGTCGATCAGACCAGGGTGATGAACTTGTTGCAGGGATAAGTCAGCGGACGATATGGCCGTCGCGCAACTGGAAGATCGACGGCCCGAAATCGGTGGGCGCCACCAGGCGATAGTCGCCGATCTGCACCTCGTTGCCCTGGTAAAACTGGCTCGTCACCCGGATCGCCGCCTTGGCGAGTTCGGCCTCGATCCGCTCCTCCAGTTCCTTCTTCTCCTGCTCCAGGGCGTTCCGCTGTTTGATGAGAGCACTGAGATTGACGAGCAAGCGGGTGACCATCTCCCGCTTGTCCTTCGGCACCTTGGCGAGACGGGCCCGGATGGCCAGGGGATCCACGGTATCGAGCCCCAGGGTGCGCATGGTCTTGAGGATGATCTCCCGGCATTCCGCGATGCGGGCATCGAGCTTGCGCAGGGCGGCCCGGTGTTCGGCCGACGGCTGCAGGGCGACGGTGGTGGAGCGGTTGGTGGGAGAACCGACGGTGGCGCACTCGATACCCCGTGAGGCTACCAGCAGGCCGCCCACCACCTTGCCGGCGCTACTCGTCGTCTTGCGGACGGTGATGGCACCTCCGGCCCGCACCAGGCTATTATAAACATAACTGCCGACCACGACATCGCCGCCGACCAGCACTTCGGCATCCTGGATGAAATGGGCGGTAAGATCGCCACGCACGACGATACGGGTCTCGGTCCCGAGAATTCCCTCCCCCACCTTCAGATTACCGGTACACTCCACCACGGCACCGGCCTCCACCATGCCCTTGATCTCGACGTTACCGTCAGCCTTGACTTGGAAGCCGGGCCGCACCGAACCGCTGATGGTGAGATCGGTTTTGACCCGCACGTTGCCGGTGGTGTAATCGACGTCGCCGGTGATACTGAACACCTTGGCCACGGAAAGGGTATCGTATCGATACGAAACGTTGCCGTCGTACTCGGCCCAGTATCGGATCCGGTCGCCGACATCCTCTTTCCGAATCCCCTTTCCCACCGTCAAGGGATAGTCCTTGCCGTCGGGGGCCGGCAGCACGGTGCCGAACAGGTCGGAGCCGGGTTTACCCTTGGTGGGTTTGATCTTTTCCGCCACCAGGGTGTCCTTGGCCACCGCGGCGACGATATTGCGCTCCCGCAGATCGATGGTGTCGTCCTCCCGGAGGGTGCCGGCCCGCACCTCGATGTCGACGTGCAGAATGAAACGGGCATCCTTGCCGGGCACCGGTGGTCGTCCCTTGGCGATCTTGACGGTCTGGGGCACCGCTTCCCCGCGCGCGAGTTTTTCGCACAAGGTCTGGATCCGCTGGCTCAAGAGCAGGTTCGGTTTGACATGCCGCCGCAGGAGAGCCCCACTGATGTCGGCATACTCCGGCACCACCGGTTCGCCGAGCTGCGGCAGGTTGACATAGCAAGCATACATCTTGTCCGGGGCGATCCAGACCGGCGCCACCACGTCGAGGAAATCCTCCTCGGCATGGACGTATCCGTAGATCTGGGATCGATACTCACCGCTTGCCTCGTCGAAGGCGATATTGTCGCCGAGCCGCGGCAGCCAGCCGTCATCCTCCACCTCTTCGCCACGCACCGTCCGGCCCGGTCGGCTGTCGGCCACATCCTCCAGCCGACCGATAAGCTCTCCCTTGGTAACCGCTTTGACGACCACGTTCTCCAATCGGTCGATCTCATCCAGATTTTCAAGGTCGAAGATCCCGGACAGATCACCGAAGAGCGGCGCCCCGTCGATCATCCAGACGGTGGTCGCCCCGTCCTCCCCAGCCACCCGTTCCAGGAAACTAAAGACCACCCGGCGCCGCGGTACCGGCTGCGAGCCGCGGGCCACCACAATGGGCTTCGGTAACCGGCCGTACTGCGCGATCTGCTCCGCCGCCACCTCGACGGCGGCGCGGTCGACGCCATGAACGATGCCCTGCTCCTGCAGAAAGGCGAAAAGATCGGCGGCGGAATAGACGCCCTCCCCGTTCATCCTGAGTTCGGCTCGCATGCCGTCGGCGCTGACCACGAGTTCCAGGACCGATACTTCCTCCGGTGCCCCTTCCTCCGTTGTCCGGTCAGCGGCCGCTTCTTCCCCCTCCTCCTCTTCGACGGCGAACTCAGGTTCAAGAATTTTCAAGAATTGCTCTTCGATCTCGTCGAGAGAGCGACGTTTTCTTCCCTTCGGCGTCATGGTGGCTCCGATTGAAAGTGCAAGGAAGGGGGAAGCTTACAACCGTTTTCCAGGCTGTTACGGTTCGTTGTCGAACTCCTGGAGAATGGTGTCGAGGGAGGATTCGAGTTCCGGCAGCAGTTCATCCATACGGGCGTCGAGGATGGCAATGGCCCCCTGGCTCGCCAAGGCATGCAGCTTGCCGACCTCCTCCTCGGTGAGGGAGCGGTGGATGGTGACCACTTCGACGACACCCAGTACCCGGCGTTCCCGCCCCAGCGGCACGATGGCCATACTCTCCGCCACCGTCGCTGCCGCCGCCGGCAAGGCATCCTCGATTAGGAGAAGAGAGCTCTGCTCCGTCACGACCCGGTTGCGCAGGGCGGCGAGTTCTCCGTCGTCGCGCAGGCAGGCGAGCTCTCCTTCATATTGCACCAGGCCGGGAACGAGTTCCTCCCCCTCGAGCAGGAAGATCCCCACCCCCTCGCAACAGACCACCTTGCAGACCACGCCGGCCAGTACCCGCAGGGTCTCTTCCTCCGGGTGGATAGTCAAGATATGCTGGTGCAGAGTGTCCCATCCCTCCAACTCGCGGATCTTGGCCTCCAATTCAGTGGTCAGCCGCAGATTGGCTTCGTAGGCTCGACGGAGTTCGGCCGTACGCTCCGCCACCTTGCGCTCGAGACTCTCGTTGAGATCGGCCAGCTTCCGATTGGTCCGTTGGAGTTCTTCGGTCAAGGCCCGGTTTTCCTGGACGAGTCGCCAATGGCGGACCGCGTCGTCGATGGCCCGCTTGAGTTCGTCGCCTTCCCACGGTTTGGCGATATAACGGAAGACGGCCCCGACGTTGATCGCCTCGATGGCGGCATCGATATCGGCGTAACCGGTGAGGATGATCCGAACGATCTCCGGATACCGCTGCCGCACTTCGGCGAGCAACTCACTGCCGCTCATACCCGGCATGCGTTGGTCGCTGACGATCACCGCCGGCCGCAACCCCTCTTCCAGCATGGCCAGGGCCTCGGGGCCGCTCTCGGCGGTATGGACCTCGTACTCGTCGGAATCGAAAAACATCCGGCGCAGGGTCCGCAGGATATTGATCTCGTCGTCGACGAACAGGATGGGAATAGGCATGACGACCTCCAGAGCAGGGGATAGCCGTGTTCCTCTTGTCAGGGGCCACGAATGGTGTAGATTGGTTTGCAACGTTCATTACACACCATTGAGGGAACCAGTGTCAACGGCAAAGCGGGAGCACCAGCCGGTTATCCTTCTCTATACCGGCGATGGCAAGGGGAAGACGACCGCCGCCTTTGGCCAGGCCCTTCGGGCCGCCGGCCAGGGCATGCAGGTCTGCATCATCCAGTTCGTCAAGGAGAACGACGACACCGGCGAGGTGGCGGCACTCCGTCCCTTGGCGCCACAGATCGAAATCCACGTCACCGGTTGCGGTTTCTCATGGCAAAACGAGCCGGAGACCGTGGCCGCTTACGGTCGCCAGGGCTGGGAACTGGCCAAGGAGAAGATCGCAAGCGGGCGCTACGACATGGTGATCCTCGACGAGATCACCTATCTGCTGCGCTGGCGGATCGTCGGGGAGGAGGAACTCCTTGCCTTCCTGGACGCCCTGACCGACCCGCCGCACCTGGTTCTGACCGGTCGGGGGGCAAGCCCGGCGCTCATCGACCGGGCCGATCTGGTCACGGAAATGGTACCGGTCAAGCATCATCTCCAGGCCGGTATCGGCGCTCAACCTGGTATAGAGTATTGATTCCTAGATCCGTGACGGGCTGCTACGGCAGGGCGATGGGAGTCCGGAAATCGAGATCGGCGAGGGGCGCGCCGTCGACGAGAGCGCGGCCGAGGAGCACCCCGAACCGATACGCCTCCTCCAGCTGACGGCGGGAATGGCCGTAGTGGGGATAGCGCCCGCCGAAGGAACGCTCCGGCACCCGGCCGGCCAGTTTCAAGAAAACGCCCAGGGTACGCCATGGCTCGGCAACGGGATGGCTGAAGACGATGCAGGTGGGCACCTCGGCACCAACCGCGACGAGCAGCCGCCGCAGGCCATGCCAATGGACCCGCCAATACCCCCGGCAGGAGATGAGCGGCACCACCATCCGGCGAGCAAAGAGTTGTTCGCCGTACTGGTCGATGAGGGACAGTACCGGTCCGCTGGGATTGTACGACCAGGTCGGGCCGCCAAGCACCACGCAATCCCACTCGTCGCGCCACGCCGGCGGCGGCGGTTCGATGGCGATCCGCTGACGGACGAGGGTGACGAGCATCTTGTGGATGGTGGCTGGAATGGAGCCAATGGGAAAGCGATGTCGGATGCACGGCTGGATACGATCGCGATGAACGGTGACGCCGGCATCGGCCATGCCGGCGGCGAGCCGTTGCGAGAGCCCCCGGGTCTGGCCGCTGAAGGAGTAATGTATGACGAGGGCCTTGGGCATGATGTTCTCGCAAGCCGGTGTGTCCACGCGGGAAACGGACACGGTATCAGTTCCTATTTGCCAGCATTATAAAGAGTCTCGTCCGAAAAGACAAACCATCCCATTTCCCGCTTTCACGCCCGGCAGGAATCGAGTACACTGAAAGGTTAGGATCACCACCCGGAGGGAATGAGCCATGCGGATCATCGGTTTTGGCGACCTGCACATGGAGACCTCGATGCTCGACCGCATCCCCAACCTGGCCGAGGCCGATTGTGTCATCGTCTCCGGGGATCTCACCAACTTCGGCGGTCGGGCCGATGCAGAAATGGTCCTCGACGCCATCAGCCGACACAATCCTCGAGTTTTCGCCCTGTTCGGCAATCTCGACCGGCCGGAAGTGGCGGAATTCCTGGTCAGGACCGACCGTAACCTGCACGGCCGAGCCCGGATCATCGAGGGGCTCGGCATCGTGGGCTTGGGCGGCTCCAACTTCACGCCCTTCGACACCCCGAGTGAATTCTCCGAAAAGGAGATCGCCTCCATCCTCGACCGCGGCATCACCCAGTTGCGCGGTCACCGGCCGTTCATCCTCGTCTCCCATGCCCCACCCCACGGCAGCCGCTGCGACAGGCTCGCCTCCGGAGCGCACGTCGGCAGCACCTCGGTACGCGCCTTCATCGAAAAATGGCAGCCGCCGGTCTGCCTCACCGGCCACATCCACGAAGCCCGGGCCGTGGACACTATCGGCGCCTGCACGGTGCTGAATCCTGGCATGCTGGGCGACGGTGCCTGGGTGGAAATCCGGTTCGCCGAGGGCGTGGTCTCCGCTACCATCGAAAGCATATAAGAAACACAGCATGGATCCCGTCGACACAATCATCATCGGCGCCGGCCTGTCGGGGCTCGCCGCGGCCCACTTCCTCGCCAAGCGGCGACCCGGCTCCACGATCCTTCTCCTGGAGGCCGGCGCCCGGCCCGGCGGAGCGGTGGAATCCTTCCATGAACAAGGCTTTCGGGCCGAATGGGGGCCGCACGGCTTTTTGAACAGCGGCACGGCCACCATGGAAATCCTCGCCGACACCAGCCTCTTGGACGAGGCGCTCTTGGCACCGCTCGGCAAATTCGTCCGCTACCTCTGTCACCGAGGCCGGCTCACGCCCTTGCCCCAGAATCCCCGCCAACTCCTCACCACACCACTCTTGACGCCGACCGCCAAGGTGCGCATCCTCGGCGATCTTTTCGTCCGGCCGCTGGAAGAGAACCAGACCATCGGCGATTGGGCGGCGCGACGCTTCGGCAAGGGGATCCTGCACTTGGTGGATGCGGCGGTAAGCGGCACCTTTGCCGGTGACTTCAACCGGCTCAGCATCGATGCGGTGATGCCGGGTCTCCGCCGCCTCGAAAAGGAACACGGCTCGGTGCTGCGCGCCTTGAAACACAAAAAGAAACTCGGTGGTCCCCGTCCCACCGGCCTGCCGGCCATGGTCAACTTTCCGGGCGGCATGACACGGCTCATCGAGGTGCTGGCCACGGGCAAGACCATCCGCTGTCACTTCCGGGTGACGACCGTCGCCCGGACCGCCGAGGGGTGGCAGGTCTCGAACGGCACCGAGACCCTGACCAGCCGGAGCCTTGTCGTCGCCCTGCCGGTGAATGCCGCCATCGCCCTTCTGCGGCCGCTGCTGTCGCCGCCGGTGGACCGCATCCCCACCGCCCGCATCGTCAACGTCGTGCTGGGATTCACCGACCGGGTCCGGGTGCCGAAGGCCTTCGGTTATCTGGCACCGGAATGCGAACGCCGCTTCACCATGGGAGTTATGTTCTCGAGCCAGATGTTTCCCGGCCGCTGTCCGCCGGGCCGGATGCTCCTCGAGGCCCTGGTGGGCGGCCGCCGGCATCCCGAACGCACCGAACTCGACGACGAAGAAATCATCGACCGCGTACTGGCCGACATCACTCCCTTGCTGGGCATCGACGAACAACCGGTCTTCGCCCGGGTTCTGCGGACGGCGAATACCATCCCGCAACTGGAGATGGATCATCCGGCAGTGCTCGACTGGCGGCGGCGACTGGTGGAACAATACGGCGATCTTGCGATCTGCGGGTTTGGCTGGGACGGCATCGGCATGAACGACATGACCAAGGCGGCCCGCCAAGCGGTGGATACCCTGATCGGCGAGGCTGGGGAGGCCCGCAAGGAACTGAAAGGCGTGTATTTCTAATACGTTCTAATACCGCCCCTCGCGCAGCCGCCGCTCGAGATGCTCCACCTGGCCGCGGACACTGGCGTTGCGCGCCATGGCCTCGGTGATCACCCGGATGGCATGGACCACGGTGGAATGATCCCGGTTGAAAGCGCGGCCGATCTCGGCCAGGGGCTGGTCGGTGAGTTTGCGGGCCAGGTACATGGATACCTGACGCGGGAAGGCGACCCGGCGTTTACGGGATCGGGAGGTGAGTTCCTGCACCGACACCTTGAACTGGCGGGCCAGAAAATCCCGGATGGTCTCGACGGTGAGCAGGTGTTCCTCGGTGACGATACCGGCCAGCACCTCCTGGACCATCTCCAGGTCCGGCTCCACCCCGAGCAGGGTCGACTTGGCCTTGATGCCGATGACGGCACTCTCGATCTGCCGGATGTCCCCCTGGAGATGCTCGGCCAGGTACTCGATCAACGACTCGGGCAGGGAGAGATTCTGCCGGGCCGCCTTGTGGCGGACGATGAGGAGCCGGGTGCGGGGATCGGGCTTGCTGATCCGGGTGATCAGGGCTGAAGAGAGCCGGGACCGCACCCGCTGATCGAGGTTGGGAATATCCTTCGGCGGCATGGCACCAGTGAAGATTACCCGCTTACCGGTCTCCATGAGCACGTCGAGGGCCGCGGCCAGCTCCTCCTGGGTCTTGTTCTTGCCGGCCAGGGCATGGACGTCATCAAGGAGCAGCACGTCACACTCGTTATGGAAACGCCGCTTGAAGGATTCCATGGCGTTGTTCTTGAGCGAACGGACGAGTTCGGCGGTCATCTGCTGCGCGGTGAGATAATGGAGCCTGGTCTGGGGCTGGGTATTGATGATGTGATGGGCCACCGCATGGCTGAGATGGCTCTTGCCGAGCCCGGTACCGGCCCCGATATAGAGACAGTTGCCGAAGGAGACATCGCCGTTGGCGATGGCCTCCGATGCCTGCCGGGCAAGGTAGTTGCAACTACCGACCATGAACTCGTCGAAGGTATAGCGGGGATGCAGGGTGCGGATGGTACACGAGCGCCGCGGCACATCAGGAAGGCTGAGCTGGGGACTCGCCACCGATACCGACGAGCTCCCTTGCCGGTCGTTCCCCACCGCCTTCAGAAGGACGGTGGTCCGTCCCCGGCCGTTCTCCTCCAGGACCGCCTTGATCTTCGGAAGATACTGCTCCCGCACCCAGGAACAAAAAAAGGCGTCGTGTCCTCCCAGTTCCAGGACTCCATCCTCCTCCCGCAGGCAGGTGATCGGCTCGATCCAGATGCTGAAACTGCCTTCCGGAATCCTGTCGCGTAACCGTTCTTTGACCTCTTGCCAGCGCATCGCACCCTCACACCCTCGTTTTCTTCCTCGATCTTCCTCTTTCGGAGAACCACAGAGGAACCGTCCCCGTGTCGCTCCGGTGCCATTGTTTAGTAGATGGCCGAAACGTTGTCAAAAGGACTTACCGCCAATTTTTCCACGCCGGTCGCCGCGGTTTTCAACAATTCCCAAATACCGATCAGACGGCCCCTATCGCGTTCTCATCCACATAATCACTCAAAATCATTATATTTTACGTAAAAAAAGGAAAACGATGCCAGAGCAAGGAGTTAGCAAGACCCCGGACCATTTTCAACATCGCCCAACACCAAGCGCCATCTTCTCATATCTCCATTTTTCACGATTTTTCTCGTTTTTTCTCAAAAATTCACCCCGGAAATCCCGTCCAACCCGATTTCTCTACCTTTTTCCGCCATCGCCAACGAAAATCTGTTCGATTTTTTTTTCTATGAAATTTAGCAGGATACACCAACTCCTTTTTTCTGGGGCATATCCCCCACCCCCAACGGATCCCGGGCGGCCCCAGGACAAAATATGGCCAAAAACCGGCAAAATTCAGAATCAGGAATAATTATCCAATCGACACCGAAGAGATCAACGGTTGCCAACCGTCGGAAAATCGGCTATTTGACCATCTGAAAAAAATTGTCAATCAGCTCGATAGATTTTTTGATAGAACCATGGATATCCATCACCTGCGTATTTTCTGCGAAGTCTACCGGCGCCAAAGCTTTTCCCAGGCATCCCAATATTGCAACGTCACGCAGCCGACGATCAGCGCCCACATCAAATCCCTGGAGCAGGAGTTGGACTGCCGGCTCTTCGACCGGCTCGGCCAGAAAATCCTGCCCACCACCGAGGCCAACGCCCTCTACCCACTCGCCTGCCAGGTACTCGACGCCCTCGGTCATCTGGAAGAGGAATTGGCGCTGGTCAAGAAGGAAATGAAGGGACAAATCGTCATCGGGGCCAGCACCATCCCTGGCACCTACATCCTGCCGGCGGTCATGGCCCGCTTCCGCGAACAGCATCCCGACGTCTCCTTCGAAATCCGGGTCGGAGACTCCCGGCAGATCATCGATGGGGTACTGACGCACGAGATCTTTCTCGGCATCGTCGGCACCCACACCGAGGACGCCAACATCGACTGGCGGGAACTGTGCACCGATGAGTTGATCCTGGTGGCCAACGACCGGCTCCGGAGCCAATTCAGCGATCAGCCGGCCGGCCGCATCCTGACCGGCATCCCTTTTCTCCTGCGCGAGGCGGGCTCGGGAACCCGACGCAACATGGAGACCTACCTGCAAGAGCTTCGTCTCTCCATCGACCAGTTGCAGGTGGTGGCGGTTCTCGGCTCCACCGCCTCGATCAAGGAGGCCCTCAAAAGCGGGCTCGGCGCCTCCATCCTGTCGCGCCTCGCCATCGCCGACGAGCTCGAACGGGGCGAACTGTTCGAGATTCCACTCCCCGGGCTCCCCATGCGCCGCCAGTTCTATCTCGTCAGCCATACGAAACGCAGTCTTCCCAACCTCTACCGCACCCTGGCCGACTTTCTGCTCGACAATGCCGAGCAACGCCGGCAGCACTTTTCCTGCGCGCGCACCGTCGGCTGACAACGAAAAGACAAGAGAGGATAAACAGATGCCATTGACCCGTACTGCCACCATCGTTTTGTTTCTGGCCATCGTCCTTGCCCTCACCATCGGTATTCCCCACATCGCGCCGGCGGCGGAAATCATCGGTCGTGACGGCACCTTCGTGGCCTACGACGACGGGACGGTGGTGGACACGGCAACCGGGCTGATGTGGGCTGCCAAAGACAACGGCGAGGACATCAACTGGAGCGGCGCCTTTCTCTACTGCGAAGAGTATACGGGAGGAGGCTATACGGATTGGCGGCTGCCGACCGTCAAAGAACTTGCTTCCCTGTACCGGCAGGACCGGCCCAATGAACAGGGCCTTTTCATACCATCCGTATTCACCCTGACCGATGTCATGCTCTGGTCCAGCGAACAGAAGATGTGCCGCGCCTGGTGCTTCGATTTCTCGAGCGGTCAGGCAAGCAAGGTGAAGGGTTCGCGGCCCGGCATCGCCCGAGCCTTACCGGTCCGGCGAGTGCATTCTGCGCCGGGTGGAGAAGAGTAACAGCGGCTTCTCACCGCCGGAATACGGTGCGGTGAAAACGCACGTCCTCGAATCGGAGGACGACGCCGTCCGGGGTGATCTCTTCCAGCACGAGTTCCGGGGTGACGTGGTCGCCCTGGCGCAGGATGCGGCCGTTGATGCTCACCCGCCGGCGGGCGACGACGTCGGAGTAGAGATGCAGAGCGATATCGATATCGGGCAGACGGGCGCGCACCGAGGCGGGTAACTGCTCGTACTCCGGCACCACACCCACGACTTCCGGTTCGAGGGTGGCCGCCTCCGGTGCGGCGGCCGGGGTCTCATCGGTCGTCAGCGAAGGCGATGCCGACGGCGGCGGACCGTCCGGAGACAGCACCGCCGGCGACGACGATACCTCGTCTTCCCCAGCCGGCACGCTCTCTGTTTCCTTGGCTTCCGACACCACGGTGGGCTCCGACTCCTGGTTGACCGGGGCCGACACCGCCGCTCTTTCCAACGGCACAGTTTCCTGTGGGCCGTCCAGGGCTGCCGACGCGACAACAGTGGCCCCCGGTGACGATATCGTCCCAGGTTCCCCGGCAACCTGACCGGTGGATTGCGGTTCGCTCGGTGGCTTTGCCGCTTCCGGCGCCGGTGGCGTTGGTGGGGCCGCTGGTGATACCGTCGGTGGTGGTGTGGACGGGCTCCGTAAGGCCGTTGGAGAGGCTGCCGGAGCCCTCGGCACCTCCTCACCCGATCCGGTGGCTTGCTGCACG
>CAYRGZ010000077.1:0-12176 GCA_964423785.1 uncultured Desulfobulbia bacterium | reverse complement strand
GGGCAAAACAGAGTTTGACGGAATCGGTGTCACGATTCCGCAGGTTCACAGCTTTGATGGAATCGCAAAAAGTGCGATTCCATCGAGTTCACGCTTCGCAACTTATTGAATTACCGTGTCAGGCCTGCACCGCCTGCGAGTTTTTACGGCTTCGTCAGCTTTCCTCGAGGAATTGCCGTGGCAGACCTGGACTGACTACGAATTGGCGTCGTCGGTTCAACTTTCGCCCACCCTCACGAATTCCTTGTTTTTTTCAAACCGGTGGAATTCGACCCCACATCCATGTAGGGTACAGAGCCTGTTTTGCAATAGGCTCTGTTATAGTGTAGTATGCCTGAATAAACCTTCCCAGCCGACGCTCGTTTTCTGCCATGGCCAAGATCAAACTCCTTTACGCCGACGACGACGTCGGCCATTTGTGGATATTCCGCAAATGCTTCGCTCGGGACTTCAATGTGCTCACCGCGGCCAGCGGCCCGGAGGCGTTGGATATCTTTACGCGCGAGCGAGAGATCGGTATCGTCCTTGCCGACCAGCGTATGCCGCAGATGACCGGCGTCGAGCTCTTGAGCCGCATCTACGACTATGATCCGGACCCGGTGCGCATCCTGGTCACCGGCTTCTCCGATCTCGACACCACCCTGGAGGCGATCAACACCGGCCATATTTTCAGCTACGTTGCCAAGCCCTGGAGCGAGGAGGAACTGCGGGCCATCCTCACCCAGGCCCGTAACGTCTACCGGCTCAACAAACGCAACCGCGAACTCACCCGCCAGCTCAAACAGAAGAACCGCCAACTTCTCCGGGAACTCGACCGGCGCCGGCGGGTAGAGGAAGACCTGCGCCGCAACCGCGAGCACATCCGTCATCTGAGCCGCGAACTATTGCGAGCCCAGGAAGCCGAACGACATCGTATCGCCCTCGACCTGCACGACAAGGTGGCCCAGGATCTCTCGTCCCTGAAGCTCATGATCGAGACCATGACCCTGGACGCCAAAAACGACTCGTCCTCCATCCGCCAGTGGCGCCCCCAAATTCTCGACGTGCTCCAGGGCTGCATCGACGCGGTGCGTGATCTATCCGCCACCCTGCGGCCGCCGGCCCTCTCCCATCTCGGCCTCGCCGACCCCCTGGAACAGTACTGCCGCGACCGAGCGGAGCAGCACGGCTTCAAACTCGACTTTCACACCGATCCGGCCGGGGAACCGGACATCTCCTACGAGATCGCCATCAATCTCTACCGATTCGTTCAGGAAGCGATGAACAACATCTGCCGCCATGCCGACGCCACCTGGGTGCAGGTGGACATGCGGATACGGCGCGGCCGGCTGGTGCTGGCCATCGTGGACAACGGCCGGGGGTTCGACCTCAACGAGGCCCGTAAACGGGCGGTACGGGAAAAACGAATGGGACTCCGAAGCATGGAAGAGCGTATCGGCCTCTTGGGCGGCGTCCTGCGGATAAACGCCGCGCCGGGCCGTGGTACCGTGGTGCAGGCCGAGGTGCCCATCGCCTGACCGCGCCCCTCCTCCATTCCTCCTCTCGCCAGAACGCACCGATTGTGGTATACAGTACCACCAGTCGGTGGTACCGGCTCCTTTTTCGGGAATCCACGACAGGAAACCAACGATGAAAAAAGGTTACTTTGGTGCCTGGGGCGGCGCCTACATCCCCGAAGTCTTGCACGAGACCTTCGTGCAGCTGGAGCAGGCCTTTGATGCGGCCCGCCGCGATCCCACCTTCTGGGAAGAATACGTGGCCCTCATGGCCAACTACTCCGGCCGGCCGACGCCGCTGACCTATGCCGACAAGCTGTCGGAACACCTCGGCGGCGCCCGCATCTTCATCAAGCGTGAAGACCTGAACCACACCGGCGCCCACAAGGCCAACAACGTCATGGGCCAGGGGCTGCTCGTCAAGCGGATGGGCAAAACCCGGGTGATCGCGGAGACCGGCGCCGGCCAGCATGGGGTGGCATGCGCCACCATGGCCGCCAAGTTCGGCTTCGAATGCACCATCTACATGGGCGAGGAGGACGTGCTGCGCCAGCGGCCCAACGTCTTCTGGATGGAAAAACTCGGGGCCACCGTGGTGCCGGTGACCGACGGCGCCCGCACCTTGAAGGACGCCATCAACGAGGCCTTCCGCGACTGGGTCACCAACATGGACACCACCCATTACGTCCTGGGCACGGTATGTGGCCCGCATCCGTTCCCGGAGATGGTCGCCTGGTTCCAATCGATCATTGGCAGCGAGGCGCGGCGCCAGATCCTCGACCAGTTCGGCCGGCTGCCGTCGCGGGTGTACGCCTGCGTCGGCGGCGGCTCCAACGCCATGGGTATCTTCCAAGGATTTCTCGACGATCCGGAAGTGGAACTGGTGGGCGTGGAGGCCGGCGGCCTCGGCCTCGATACCGGCCGCCACGCGGCCCGGCTGGCGTCCACCGACGCGGCACCCGGGGTGGCGCAGGGATACAAGACCATGTTCCTCCAGGACGACGACGGCCAGATGCTCGACACCCACTCGGTGGCGGCCGGCCTCGACTACATCGGCGTGTCACCGATCCTCACCGACCTGTGGGAACGGGGCCGCGTCCGGTTCGAGGCCGCCACCGACGCCGAGGTGATGGAGGCCCTGGAACGAACCATGCGGCTGGAGGGCATCATTCCGGCCCTGGAATCGGCCCATGCCTTCGTCCAGGCCTTCAAGGAGGCGCCGAGCCTGGACCCAAGCGAGGCGATCATCATCAACATGTCCGGCCGCGGCGACAAGGACATCTTCACCATCGCGGGAGCCTTCGACGATCCGAAGTGGAAACGGTTCATCCGGGACAAAGGGGCCGAGTACGCGGCTCAAGAAGCCGACAAGGAAGAACCCTCCAGTACGACGCAGAACAGGCCATAATCCGGCCGTAGGGAAGGATGCGAACAATGCGGCTCAGGACTGATATCGAGGCGGCCCTCGCCAACAAGAAAATTCTCTTGATGACCCACCTGGTGCTCGGCTACCCGTCCTTCGAAACCAACCGGAAGGTGATCGCCGCCATGGTCGAGGCCGGGGTGGATTGCATCGAGATGCAGATTCCCTTCTCCGAGCCGGTGGCCGATGGGCCGGTGATCCTGCGGGCCAACCAGGAGGCGCTCGCCCGCGGTACGCGGGTGGAGGACTGTTTTCGCTTTGCGGCCGACATCTGCCGGGAGTTCCCCATCCCCTTCCTGTTCATGACCTACTACAACATCATCTTCCGGTACGGGGAGGAACGGTTCTGCCGCCGGGCGGCGGAAATCGGCATCCGCGGCGCCATCGTCCCCGACCTACCGCCCGAGGAAGGAGAATCCTTTCTCGACCAGGCCCGCCGCTACGACATCGCGCCGATCATGATCTTTGCGCCCACCAGCACCGACGCCCGCATGCGCACGCTCGCCGCGGCCGGCGACGGCTTCGTCTACTGCGTGGCGCGACGCGGCGTCACCGGCGCCAAGACCGACATGGACACCAGCCTGGCCGGCTACCTGGACCGCTGCCGGGCCGCTACTGACCTGCCGCTCGCCGTGGGCTTCGGTATCGGCAGCAGGGAGGACATCGCCTTTCTCGAGGGCAGGGCCGAAATCGCGGTCATCGGCACCAAGACCATCCGGCTCCTGGAAGAGGAAGGAGTGGAGGCCATCGGGCCGTTTCTCGCCGGCCTGCGCTGAATCTCACACCACGACCCGCAGCAACCCCTTCTTTTCCAGCAGGGTAGCGAAATCAACCACTGGTTCCCTGTCCTCGCGGATGGGGGCGGCATCCGGCTGCTGCCGGTACCGCCGCTCCCGTGCCGGCCGCGCGCCGGGCGCCCGACGACGTTGCCTTTGCTCGTCACCGAGAGTAAACGTCCTGTTGACCAAGAGTTCCATACCACTTTCCTCTTTTTTTTCTTTTTCTACTATCGGTTGGCCAAAACAAGAAGTTCCGACCAACCTCACGAATTCCTTGTTTTTTCAAACCGGTGGAATCCGGCAGCACGTCCCTGTGCCGCAGGCTGCCCGTTTGAGAGCGGGCTGCCAAGGGACTGATAGTCGCCTCTTGTCTTTCTTATCGAAAGAAAAGAAGAATTTCTTGAATCGGGAGGGAAAAGGAAACGATCTCAGGTATAGATGGTGGAATACGGCAGGGGTGCCACATCGGGATACTCGGTGAACCGGGGCACCAAAAGCTGGTCGACGACGGACAACCACTGGTAGTCCGGACGCAAGCGCCGCAGGCGGCCGTCTTCCGGCGGCTTGGCATAGATGGAATTGCGGTAGACGACGTGGAGTATCCCCACCCCCATCTCATCGGTGAGATCGACCAGGTAGCGCTCGCAAAACCGATCGACGCCGAGCCCGGAATTCTCGCCCAGGGTGAAGACATCCTCCAGGGGCAAGGAGACAAGCACGTACTTGCTCACCCCCCGCTCACTGATCCGCACCAGCGTCCGGCTCTCGGCCGAGGCCACGTAAACGGTGGAGATGAAGTCCATGCGCCGCAAAAGCTGGGCGGCGATGACCGCCGCCGTGCGCCGGCCGCCCACCACGTGGTGGAAACCGTACTTCTCGAACAGTTTGTGTTGCACCTGTTGGGCGTACCGTTCGCCACGCTCGTAGAGATCTTTGGCGAGGTAACGCAGGGAGAGCCCCATATCCTCGGCCGCCTCGTCCAGAGGCCAATCGATGCGAACGTGGAAGTGGCTGAGTGCGTAGCGGTTCTGCCGCCGCACCGTCGGGTCCTGCTGGATGAGCAGAGCGTAGTCGACCTGCGAAAGATCGAAGAGAAACTGGAAGAAATCGGTGTTGTCGAAGTAGCGCAGGTTGCGACTGTAGCGCTTGTAGAGGGGGATGTTGACGATCTCCCGCAGGTTCTCCTTGGTGACCTTGTTGGAATCGAAGAACCGGATGTACTTCTTATAGGCGGCCGGGATGGTGCCCTCGCAGAAGATGATGAGAAAATGGTTCTGCAGGGGGTACTCCTTCTCCACCACCCGGGCGCGCGGCTTCAGTTCCCGCTTGGTGACGAACGGATACGGCTGGCCGGCGGCCAGGAAATTCCGGTACGACTCGAGAAGCGCGTAACGGACGAGCACGGCGTCGAGCTGGTCGCGCAATACCTCGTAGAGCGAACGGCGCAACCGCTGCTTGAGGCTCAGCTGGTATCGATACGGCCAAGTCGCCACCCTCAGACCGTCTCCCCACTGGCGACGTCACCGGCAAGCTCGGTGACGCCGGGATGCACGATACAGTTACGGCCGATGGTGCATCCGGCCGGAATGACCGCCGCTTTGCCGATCAGGCTGATGCCGGTATAGAGATGGGTAGGATGGCGGCGGTTGGCCGGGGCCTCCGCCGGACCGGCGCCGATCCGCGCTCCACTTTCCACCTGCACCTCTTTGTCGAGGATGGCGAGGTCCACCGTCGCTCCTGGCCCGATCACCGTGTCGTCACCGACGATGCTGTTCCGGACCACAGCGCCCTTGGCCACCCGCACCCCGGGCGAGAGGATCGAACGCTCCACCGTTCCCTCGATGACGCAGCCAGCGGCGATCAGGCTGTCACGCACCCGGCAGCCGGCATGGTAACGGGCCGGCGGCTGGTCGTAGGACCGGGGATCGGCGTACGGGTTCGGCCGCACCCCCCAGCCCTCAGGATCGAGGCCGGAAGCGGGATCGAGCACGTCCATGTTCGCCTCCCAGTACGCCTGGATGGTGCCCACGTCCCGCCAGTACCCGTAGAAGGGATAGGCGTATACCCGGTCCCGGGCGATGGCCCGCGGCAACAGGTGCATTCCGAAATCGACCTCGTTGCGATCCTCTGCCAGGAGGTCGAGGAGATAGTCGGCATCAAAGACGTAGATACCCATGGAGGCCAAATTGGTCTTGGGCTCCTTGGGCTTTTCCTCCCAATCGACGATTCGACCCTCGTCGTCGGTGATACCGGCCCCGAACTGATGGATCTGGTCCCTGGGCACCACCATCATGGCCACGGTGACGTCGGCCCGTTTGTGGCGGTGGAAGTGGATCATAGCGTCGTAGTCCATCTGGTAGATGTGGTCGCCGGACAGGACCAGCACTTCGCGGCTCGGATGGGCGGTGATGAAGTCGATGTTCTGGCGCACTGCGTCGGCGGTACCCTTGTACCAGTCGGAATCCTTCGAGCCGGTCCGCGGCGGCAGGATCTCGGCGCCGCGGCTCCGGCCGGTGAAATCCCAGGCCTCACCGGTGCCGATGTGGCGCATGAGGGACAGCGGCTTGTACTGGGTCATGACCCCGACCCGGGTGATGCCGGAGTTCATGACGTTGCTCAAGGTGAAATCGATGATCCGGTAAATGCCGGCAAAGCGCACTGCCGGCTTGGCCCGGCTCTGGACGAGGATGTTCAGGCGACTGCCCACCCCGCCGGCAAGGAGCAGGGCGAGGGCCCGATCAGAGGTCGGCATCGTGTCCTCCATGGGCGCTGATCACCATCTGCAACTGGTCCTGCCGGCAATCCGGCGGCACGATGATGCCGGCGGGCAGGTGCAGGCCCGCGGGCAGATGGTTGTTCCAGCCGATGACGGTCACCGGCCCGTCCCTCCGACCGGCGGTGACCTCGGCGTCAAAGACGTTGTTGACGTCGCAGATCAACCGTTCGAGTCGGCAGCCCCGGCCGACCACCGTATCGAAAAAGAGCACCGAGTCCTGCACCACCGCCCCCGGCCGCACGTGGACGCCGGGAAAGAGGATCGAGCGCTCCACCCGCCCTTCCACGATGCAACCGTTATACACCAGGCTGTCTTCGACCACGGCATCCCTCCGGAAGATCGCTGGCTGGCAGTCGCGGATGTTGCGATTCTCCAGGTTGGTCCGGATGCCCCACGCCGCAAGGTCGATGGCTGGCTGCGGTCCGAGCAGGTCCATGCTGGTGCGCCAGTACTCTTCGATGGTGCGGGTATAGCCCCAATAGCCCTCGAACTTGAAACCGTACACCCGCCGACCCTCGGCCAAAAGCCGCGGAATAACGTCGCGACCGAACTCGTGCGATTCGTCGTGGAGCGCATTGTATTCCAGGGCCTCGTAGAGTACCTGCGGCCGGAAGCAATAGACGGTGAGCGACGCCCAGGAAAACTCGGGGCTGGCCGGCTTCTCTGCGTAGCGCAGCACCCGGCCGCCGGTGGCGCCGTCTTCGTCGTCGATGTCCGCCACCCCGAAGCGGCTGGCCTCGTCCAGCCCAACCTTCAGGCAGGCGATGGTACAATCGGCCTGTTTTTCCCGATGATAGTCGATGATCTGTCGGTAGTCCATCCGATAGACGTGATCCCCGGACAGGATGAGGATCTCCTCGGGATCGTGGAAGCGGACAAAATCGAGATTCTGGTACACGGCGTCGGCGGAACCCTTGTACCAACTCGTGTAGGCCGACCCCTGGAAGGGTGGCAGGATGGAGATTCCCCGGTGGCGGCCGATCATGTCCCAGGCCGCGCCAGTGCCGATGTGGTTGATGAGAGAAAAACAGCGGTACTGACTCAGAATCGCTACCCGTTCGAGGCCCGAGCGCATGAGGTTGCTCAAGGGAAAGTCGATCACCCGGGCAAAGCCGCCGAAGGGTACCGCCGACTTGGGCCGGAAGGCGGTGAGCGCCCCCAGTTCGTCCACCCGGCCGCCGGCCAGGATGAGGGCGAGGGTGCGGGGCCTATACAGATGACGGGCGCGGGGCATGGTCAGATATGCTTGGTGGCGAGGTTCATCAGTTTCCGGGTGGTGAACTCCTCGGCGGTCATCTCGAGGTTCTTCAGCGGCACCTCGGCCCGGGCCATCTCCCGATGACCGCCGGCGGAGCCCAGTTTGGCGAATATCTTCTGGGCCAGCTTACCGGCGTTCTTCTTGTACCCGTCACACCGGAAGATGACCACCAGCCGTTCACCGTGTACTCCCGACACCAGTACCCAGGAAATGAGGTGTACCTGATTCAGGAAGTCGGCGATGATCACCAGGATGTCGGGATTACGCACCCGGCCGACGTGGACGTAGATCCGCCGCTTGGAGACCTTCATCTCGGCGAGCGCGATACGGAAGTAGTTGAGTTCCGACAACCGCAGCTCGGAAAGCTCGATCTTGCGGACCAGGTTCTTGTTGGCCCGGTCGAAGAGATACCGGAAAGAAATGGCGTCGGCCAGGGCGGCCTTCTTCTCGAAGTTCTGGGTGTCGATCTTGATGGCGTAAAACAGGGCGGTGGCCAACGGCACCGACGGCTTGATGGCCGCGGCCCGCAGGTACTCGACCAGCATCGAGGCGGTGGCGCCGTAGTCGGACCGGATGTCGATATAGGTGGCGTCCCAGCCTTCGGTGAGCGGGTGGTGATCGATGACCGCGTCGAAGGAGAGTTTTTCGAAGCAGGGTAGATGAGTGGGCTGGGAATCGATGAGAACCTTTTTCGAGTACTCGCGCGGCTTGACCTGCTGAAGCCGATGGATGGGGATCTTCAAGAGCTCCACCATCGTCTGGTTGGACAGACGGCGGATCTCGTTGGGATAGGCGATGGTGATACTCTTGACCCGGTAGGCCAACAGCCGCTTCACCGCCATGGCGCTGGCCAAGGCGTCGGGATCGGCGTTGATGACGATGAGGACGTCGTCGTCCTTCTGGAAGACGGCCAGAAAGGCCTGCAGGCGCTCGCGGGCCGTTCGGCGTGCCTGGTGCCCGCACCGGCGCCTGGAGTTTTTCGTTGCCTTCAAGGTCCAGCCTCTATCGGTTTGTCGAAAAGCCGTCCCTGGCTTTTTCGACCATCGGTTGGCCAAAACGAGTATCGGCCAACCTCACGAATTCCTTGGTTTCTTCAAAACCAGCGGAATTCGGCGGCACATCCCTGTGCCGCACGCAGCCCGTTTGCGAGCGGACTACGATACTGGTCGGGAAGCCGATCGGCGGCAGACTCCCGTCTCCGGCGCCATGGCCATGGCCCGGCGGGACGGCCGAGATTCTCTGCCGCCCGGAGGGCGATCCGCCCCAACCTACCACAGAGCCGCCCACGGTTGCAAGAGATTAACCGCCCCTGAAAAGACCAAAAACAATTTATCGCAACACCTCGCCCCCGAAGAAGATGCGGTGCCTGTAAGTTCTTACGCTACTGCGGGCGCGGCACGGACGGAAACAGACTCGGATCGGTATGGGGGATGAAGCGGGCGCCGGAAAACCGGTTCATGAACGCGTGATTGACGTTCAACTCCAGGTAGGTGATACGTCCCGGCAGTTCCAGACTTTGCCGCCGGGCGCCGGCGTCGAGGAGAACCCGGCGGGCGCCGGCAAGCGAACTGTTGCCCACCGGCTCAAAGATCTCGGCCGGCAGGTCGGGCAACATACCGATGACCACCGCCTGGCGCGGATCGATGTGCTGCCCGAAGGCGCCGGCCACGTAGATCCGGTCGATATCGGCGAAGGAGAGCCCCACCTCGCCCACCAGGGTGGTGAGGATGGAATACATGGCCGCCTTGGACCGAATGACGTTGTCCAGTTCCACCTGGTCGATAACCACCGGCTCGCCGGTGGCGCTCTCTTCGCCGTCCACCACCACGAAGGCCGGCCGGCCGTCGATCTCGACGACGCCGGGATGGGAGCCGGGCCGCAATTTTCCCCGGATATCGATGATGCCGGCCAGAAACAGGGCAGCGACCAGGTCGATGATGCCGGAACCGCACAGGCCGCGGGCCGGCTCATCGCCGATGGTCCGTATCCGGACCGAGCCGCTTTCAGGATCGATGGCCACCCGCTCGATGGCGCCAGGCGCGGCCCGCATGCCCATGCGGGCAATGCCACCCTCCAGGGCCGGTCCAGCGGCGCCGGCGCAGGCGACGAGAAAATCCTGGTTGCCGATCACCACCTCGGCGTTGGTACCAACGTCGATGAGCATGCTCACCCCCGGCCGGCCGGCCATGCCGGTGGCAAGGATGCCGGCGATGAGATCGCCGCCGAAGTAACTGCCCACGTTGGGCAGAATCCACACCGGGGCATGCGGGCCGATATCGAGCCCCAACTCGTCGGCCGCCAGAGGATCGAACCGGTTGGCGACCGGAATGTACGGCTCCCGGCAGATGGTGCGTGGGTCAAGACCGAGAAAGAGGTGGACCATGGTGGTATTGCCGGCCACCGCCAGGGCGCGGATATCGGTGGGGGTGCAGCCGGCGGCCGCGGCCAGTTCGGAGGCGAGCGCGTTGACGTCGGCCAGCACCGCCGCCTGCAATTCGGCCCGGCCCTCCGGCGTCGCTCCGTGATGGATGCGGGAGAGGATATCGGCTCCGAAGCGAATCTGGGCATTGGGCCGGCCGGCCCGGGCCAGCACCTGGCCGGTGGCGCAATCGACCAATTCGGCGGCCAGGTGAGTGGTGCCGAGATCGAGGGCCATGCCGGCGACGACCGGTTCGGCGACGAGGAAATCGACCAATTCGTCTGCATCAACCAGACGATTGACCACCGCCCAACCGGAGAAACCGGCGGCACGGAACGCGGCCGCCACCGGCCCGAGGCGGGAATACGGGATACGCAGCGGCCGCTTGCCGGCCACGGCGCGGCGCAACCGGTCGGCATCGGCGGTATTGTCGGACAGGCTCGGCGGCGTCACCTGGACGAGGACCGCCTCGGCCAATGCTTCCTCCGTCCTGAATCCGTGCAGGACCATATCTTGACCTCATCCGTGATTGGTGGTATGGCTTCGAACTCGTGTGTTCCGGAGTATGTTCCCTACTCTCCAACAGGCTCCCACAATCCGATGAATGTGCTTGCGATCATGATCGGCGGCAGTATCGGCGCCATCTGCCGGCACGGGCTCTTCGTGGTGGTGCAGCGTCTCGCCGGGCCCGTGTTTCCGTTCGGCACCCTGGTGGTGAACCTGCTCGGCTGCTTCCTGATCGGCCTTCTCTGGGGGCTCACCGAGCGGTCCCACATCGGCGAGGAGGTCCGCCTCTTCATTTTCACCGGTTTTCTCGGTTCGTTCACCACCTTTTCCACCTTCTCCCGGGAGTCGGTACAACTCCTCAAGGTGGGGGAGTGGAAGAGCGCCGCCGCGTATCTCGCGCTTTCCGTGGTTGTCGGCCTCGTCTGTACGGCGGCCGGCTTCCTGCTGGCAAAAAAATTCCTCGCCGCCTTCATGACGACGAGGTAATCGGCCGCACATACGCGGTGCGGTCACAGGACACCACAACATTGAGGGAGCAGGGACCGACCGCCGTCGCCTCACCCCTCACCGCGCAGCTCGGCCAAGAGAGCGTCCACCTGGGCCTGGTTGAAGCCTTTTTCGCCCTTGGGGCGCAGCTTCTTGAGCGCCTCACGGGCCTGGCCCTCGATCTGCAGCTCGTCGGCGCCGGATTCCTTGGCCCGCAGCTTGGTGGTCACCCGGACGAGCAGGGTGATGACCTGCTCTTCCAAAACGCGAATCAGATCCACCACCCGTTTGACCTTCTGACCGGTGATATCCTGGAAGGAACAGGCAGTGATGATCTCCATGTAATCCTGGTTCATGGCCCCGAGCAGTTCCTGGAGTTCGGCCCGTTTCTCCGAGGCCGGAAACGAGGCCAGCAGCCGTGCCGCCCGGTTGCTGCGCTGCTGACAGGCCTCCACCGCGTCCATGATCCGATTGGTGGCCTCCTCGGTGGTGGCGACGATCCCTTCGAGCTGATCCGAGGCATCGCTTAAGAGTTGCTGGGATTCGTCCACCCGGGTGTCGTCGCTCAGGATGGCCTGCTTGAACTCGTTGATCTCCCGGTAGATCTCGCCGATGCCGTTCTCCATCTCCAGGACCAGGTTCTGGTAGAACTTACCGTGCGCCAGCTCCTGGGTCAGTCGCCGCATCTCCTCCTGGAGTACTTGCCGGATCGTCTGCTGTAACTCCTCGCGACTCATATTCTCCATCGCGCCTCTTTCCTCCCTGCTCGAAGTTGGCCGTCGCCACGCGACGACGGATTTGCCCTCTTCCCAAAAAACGGCTAATATAAGGGGTTCCGGTCGATCATCGACATCGCCTCGGTTCCACGCCAGGAGAACCGGCGACACCTATTTTTGATGAAATCGCAAAAAATGCGATTTCATCGAGTTCACGCTTCGCAACCTGTTGAATTATCGTGTCAGGCCTGAACCGACTGCGAGTTTTTACGGGATCATCATTTTTTATCATACCAGAGAACGACGCTCCACGACA
>CAYRGZ010000076.1:0-12260 GCA_964423785.1 uncultured Desulfobulbia bacterium | reverse complement strand
AATCGTAAAAAGTACGATTCCATCGAGTTCACCGTGTGTAACCCGTTGAATTACCATGTCAGGCCTGCACCGACTGCGAGTTTTCACGGGTCCATCTTTATTGATTGATCATGGGGCCGGCGGGTCTGGAAGCCGCCAGGCCGAGGCTACGGTCTCGTGGAGAATCCGGTATACCGCCGGCGAAAGCTCGATGGTTGCCACATAGGAACGATGCCTGCCCTCGGCGTTGATTCCCTTCATATGTACCCGCACGCTGGTGCCGATCTCCTGGAGTACTCCGCGCAACTCCTGGGGAGTGGCGCCTTGCCGGACGGGGTCGAGATGGGCGTTGTTGATGGCGCCGATCATGCCGTCGGCCAGGGTGAGCCCAAGGGTGGTGAGATGCTTGTTGCCCTCCTGATCAACGAAGATGAAGGGATAGACGGTGACCCGTTGCGGTGCGAAGAAGTTGTCGAACAGGCTCTGCGCATCGGCACAAACCGCGGCCACGAGCCGGGCCGGATCGGTGTAGTGGCGGGCGGCGAAGACCGGGACCGCGTCGGTGGTGGCGGCCTGCGTAGCGGTCTGCCCTTTTGAGGGGGCAGCCAGCAACAAGCAAGCGGCAACGATTATGGCCGTTGACCGTCGGCCGAGGATGCGCCAAGAGATTGATGGAATCGCGTTTTTTGCGATTCCATCAAGTTCACGCCTTGTCACCCGTCGAAGTATCGTGTCAGGCCTGGACCGACTGCGAGTTTTTCCGGGTTCGTCAGGAATTGATGAAATCGCAAAAAATGCGATTTCATCGAGTTCGCGTTTTGTCACCCGTTGAATTATCGTGTCAGACCTGGACCGACTGCGAGTTTTTCCGGGTTCGTCAGGAATTGTCGGAACTTCCCATTTCATGGCATGGCCTTGATGGGGATGGTATGCGGCTGGGCCGGTGCTTCCCGGAACAGGGCCAACAGTTCGCTAGACAGCGGCAGGGTGTGCCGCCAGGACGCCCTTGTCTCGCCGCTCTTCAAGTCCACCAGTCTTCCCTGCAGGATGAGGGTGGAGGTGGTGTTGCCGTAGGTGGAGACGACGACGTAGTCCACCGCCGGCTCGGTATCCGCCAGTTCGCCGGGGTTACGGGTCAGCACGAACTCACCGGTCTGGGGGAGGATGGTGATCTCGCGGCCCAGCCGCAGTTCCTTGACCCGCAGGCCGCGATCGGCGAGATCGGTGAGCAGGCATTCGCCCCACAACCGGCCGAACTCGGTCTGACGTTTGAAATCGGAGAGCGGCACCGCCGACAACACGGCAATGCGCTTGTCGGCCGCCTGCTGTTCCAGGAGTTGCAGGAAGATCTTGCCCGCCACCTGCCGGGAGAGGCTGGAGAGGATGGTAGCGGTGGCCGGCGGCACGCTGGCCGGTTGATAGGTATAGATAGCATGATAGGCGGAGGGCGGCTCAAGGGGAAGCGGCGCAGCCGCTTCGGCCGGCCCGGCCGGTTTCTCACCGTCGCTGGCGGCGTAGACCGGTAGGGCCAGGGCTAGCAGGATGGCAAGGACTATCCACGACGGGGCACAAGGATGATGACGTATCATTGCAGTTCCTTGACGTAGATGGGTTGCCGGTTGGCGCGACTGGCCGAGGACCGGTCGGCGAGAAGAAAGTCCACCAGCTCGTTGCGAGGGATGGTGCGTACCGCACTGGCGAGCAGGACGCCGTCGGCGGCGCCGACGATGCGGGCGTTGACCAGGATGCCGGCCGGGGTCGGCGTGTAGGTGCCGGTGACGATGGCGCCGGCCTCGATGGCGGGTTGCAACAGGTTGGGATCGCGGCTCAGAAGGTGTTCGCCGTGGCGGGCGGCGACCAGGATGGCATCGCTCTTGCGCAGTTCCACGACCCGGAAGCCGCGTTGCTGGAACTCGGTGAGCAATTGATCGGCGAGATAGCGGCCGAAGGAGGAACTGCGGTCGAGTTTCTTGAGTTCCACGAAGGTGGTGACCGCAAGTCCCTCGTCGAGGAGAGCCCGCCCGGCTCCGCCTTCGTCGATGCTGTCGACCAGGGCCGTGGCCAGGTCTCGAACCTGGTCGATCAGTCGGCCGGCCGGGTCGGTGGGGGTGGGGACAGGATCCGGGGGCCGGCTGGCCGGCGCCACCGGCTGCGGCCACTGGTCCAGCGGCCAGAGGGGACCGCCGCCGGCCGGAGCAGCGGTCAGCAGACACAGGCAACAGAGGGCGATGAACGTGCGCATGGTCGTATGAGACTATTCCTCTGAGGGGTGGCCGGAGCCGGCGGGTTGACGTTGGTTTTCCGTATCCTCTTCATCGGTCGTTTTCCCAGGTGACTTGAATGGTGCGGCCCTGATTTAATCAAAAAAATGAAAGAGGCCCGTCGGTGACGGGCCTCTTTCCATCGGAGCACGTGGTTACAGGGCGATTTTCTGGTCGCCGTCGTTTTCTGCGCCGGTACCGTTCTCGTCGGCCGGTGCCGGTTCGGGTGCCTCGGAGGACGTTGCCGCCGGCGGTGCCGCTTCGGCCTCGTCCGTTTTCTCCGGTTCGGTGGCGGCCGCCTCCTCGTCACTCGGCGTCCCGGTCGGCTCGGAGGCAGTTTCCGTCTCGGTGGCCTCCTCGGCCGCTGTTGTGCTCTGGGTCGGTTTCTGTTCCGGTTCGGCGGCCTCCTGTGGTTCTTCCTGTCCGGCCGGCAGGGCTTCTCTTCCCTCTTCTTGCACCACTTCGGATTCACCGTTGGTTGCCGCCTCTTCCCCTGCCGGCTCCGTGACCGCCTCGTCGGCCATGTCCGTTGCTTCCGGCGTCACCTCGGCGGTGGGTACCGGCGGTGTGGTTTCACTCTCGGCGGCCGAGGGTGCCGGCGGCGTTTCCTTCCCGAGGCCAAAGGCCCCGTCCAGGGCGGCGATATCCTCGT
Source organism: uncultured Desulfobulbia bacterium (assembly GCA_964423785.1). GTDB lineage: Bacteria > Desulfobacterota > Desulfobulbia > Desulfobulbales > S012-135 > S012-135. Next base: position 9,368 of record CAYRGZ010000076.1, on the reverse strand, counting down.
CGATGGTGGCGATCAGGCGGCTGGCGGCGTCCGGTGGTGCGGTCCCCGCCGCCAGGGCGGCTATCAGTTCGCGGGCCTCGACCAAGGACAGCCGGACGTTGTAGAGTGCCTCCTCCAGCCGTTGTTTGTCGGCGGTGAGTCGGCTGAAGTAGGCGTTGGCCGTCTCCAGTTTGCCGGCGGTGATCGCCTGCTCGGTTTTCAGGGCGGTGACCTCCTTGTCGAGGGCCTGCTTGGCGGCATCCAGTTCGGTGAGGCGTGCTTCGGCCTGGGCCAACTGGCTACGCGCCTCGGTGAGCGCCGTCTCCGTCTTGTGCCGGGCGCTGTTGGAAAAGAGCACGGCAACGATGCCGATGATAAAGGCAACGATGCCGATGACAAGGGCGATTTTGCCGGTGTTGTTGGTGGAGGTGGTGGTGGTGGGGGTGGTTTCCTCGGTCATGGACGGCTCCTTCCTGCGTTTGGTGGTGGTTTTTCGAAGGGGTACCCCGAGTTTTTACGGGATTACCCTTTTTGATGGAATCGTAAAAAATACGATTCCATCGAGTTCACCGTGTGTAACCCCTTGAATTATCGTGTCAGACCTGCACCGATTGCGGCTTTTTACGAGGCCATCCTTTTTGATGGAATCGCAAAAAGTGCGATCCCATCGAGTTCACGGTGTGTAACCATTTGAATTACCGTGTCAGACCTGCACCGGCTGCGACTTTTTACGAGGCCATCCTTTTTCACAGGGTAGGCAATGAGGGGCGGCGGTGTCAACCGGAAAACCGCTGGGAAGGCGACCACCATGCGATTGAGAGGGCCGGGCGCATTATCGGTCGGCGGCGTCGGCCGTCGGGGTCGCAGCCGCCTTGTCCTCCGGCGGTGCCTCGTTGTCATCCGGGCCGGTGGTGTCGTCCGGCGAAGGAGCCTCCTTGGCGGCCAGCAGGGAATCGGCCGTCTTGTCGAGCAATTTTTCCACCGCGTAGGCTGCGACGCTGACATAGAAGGGGGAGTCGTCGCGCTTCACCACGTGGTTGTTCTCGTCTTTGTTCTTCGGTCCGATGCGGACCGTGATCGTCTTGCCGTCCTTGGTGGTCAGGCGGGTGGTGGCGGCCGGCTTGTCGAGGCCGTAGTCCGGTTTTTCTTCCGTGCCGAGATAGGTGAGCAGGGTGATGCGGCTCGCCGCTGCCAGGAAGTCGTCCACCGCCTTTGGATCGAGGGCGGCGTCCTCGCCGGCCAAGCGCCAGGGGGCTTCGGCGTCCTTCTTCTTTTCGATGGTAAAGGAGCCGGCCTTGTTTTCCAGCTCCACCCGGGTGAGGTCGGTGGCGGCCAGGTCGAGGTAGCGGGTCTTCCACCACGATTCCTTGGTGGTCTGCAACTCCCAGATGGAGAGATCTGTCACCAGGTACACCTCGTCTTCGTCGGCCAGGCGGACGTGCAGGGTCTTGTAGGTGGGCGATGAGCCGAGGTAGAGGCTGATCGTGGTATCGCCGGCGACAAGATCGAGCCGCCGGTTGTAGAGGTCGTCGGCCACCTTCAACCGGACGTGGCTGGCGCGCGTCCGGGCCACCAGTCGATTCGAGGAGAGCCCGGTGAGTTTGTCGAGCAGGGCGGTGATTTTGGTGGCGTCGGCCGGGTATTCGTGGTCCGCCTGCACCAGCCAGGCGTCATCCTTCTTTTCGAGCCGCAATTCCTTGTCCTGGTCGTGGATGACCAGGGCGGTGACTGCGTCCTTGCCGATCCCCTCGAAGAAGGTTTTGGTTTTCGGCGCGGTCGTTTCGGCCGGCCGCAGGGCCAGGCCCACGAGAACGAGCTGGACGACCAGGATGGCGGAAAGCACGATATTGGTCCGGTTCATGGTTCCTCTCCCGGGATGATGGACGATCAGACGAGTTGCAGCGGTTTCTCGCGTCGGCCGTACAGTCCGCCCACAAGGGCGACTACCAGCAGGGCGGCCAGCGCAATGCCGTAGTTGAGCCATTCCCAGAACCGTTGCTCTTGCCTGCTCATGGGGGCGAGCAGGCGGGCATGGCTGCCGCGCGAGCGAATGGCCAAAAGTTCCTGGTCCTCCACCGCCCAGTCGACGGCGTTGTGGAGGAATTCGAGGCTGTTCAGGAACCGGTCCTGCCCGAGGGAACGGGAGATACCGATCACCGTGTCGTTGATGAACTCCGAGCTGCCGACCACCACCAGCCGGGCGCTGTCCGGCGACTCGGTGACGATGGGCTCGGGCGGCAGTTCTTCCTCGTCCTTCGCGGCGTCGTCGGCGTCGGTCGCGTCGTCGGTCGCCTGCTTCTCCTTTTCCTCCTTGGCCTTCTTTTCGGCGCGCGGGTCCGGCTTGCCGTCGAAATAGCTGTGGAAGACACCCTGCACGGCCACGGCCAGGGGGTAGGATTGCTGGTCGCCACCCACCGGGAAGCCGAGATCGGGATAGCGGTGGAAGTCCGGCTGGATATTGGTCGAGGCTCGCAGCCAGGATTCCGAAGTAGAGCGGGCCAGTATCGTCACGGTCCGGTCCTTGTTCTTCTCTTCGTCGATGGTGATCGGCGACACCCAGTTGAGGGTGACGGCAGGCAAATTGGCGACGATGGGGTTCTGCCGGTCCATGCCGTCCGGCCGCACGTCCACGAAGAAGGGATAGTTCATCTGGCGGATCTCCCGCACCACCAACCCGCCGAGATCCCGTTCCACCGGGATGGGGAACGGCTCGTTCTGGCGGTCCATGACCAGCTGCTTGCCCACCTCGATGCCGTAGTGGGCGAGCAGATCGGTGATACCGTCCCGCACCTCTTTGATCTGCAGCACCTGGGAGTAGGGCGCCAGATCGAGGACGTAATTGCCGGCCAGCGCGATCACCGCGCCGCCGCGCATCAGGTACTGGTCGATGGCCAGTTTTTCCATGTCGTCGAGGCCCTGCGGCGCCACCAGCAGGAGCACATCGATGTTGCCCGGTACATGGCCGGTGGACAGATCGACCTTCTCCAGGTTGTAGTCCTCCCGCAGGGCCTGCTGGAAGATGGTGTACTCGTCGCGCGGCCGCGGCTGGTAGGGGGTGGTGGGCGGGCCCGCCTCCGGCACCCAGTAGCCGATGGTCTTCAGAAAGCCGGCGGCGTTGCGCTTCAGGACCCCTTCGGTCTCCTTGCGGATGGTGGCCTTGGTCATGTCGCCGAGATAGACGCGGTCGTAGGTGTTGTCCTTTTCCACCAGCAGATGCAGGTAGAAGGTGTCGGGACTGAACAGTCCGGCGGCCAGGGGTTGCACCCCGTAGCGGGCCCGGATCTCCTTGGCCGACGCCCCCTTGGCGGTGGGATCGATCTCGACGAACTCGAGCTTGCCGCCCGCCTCGCGCCGCAGCTCGTCGGCCACCTCGCGCACGGTGGCCGGCACCTCGGCCAGGCTTTTGGGTAGGTCGTCCGGCGTGACCAGGAAGACGAGCCGCAGGGGGCTGTCCAGCTTGGCGAAGACCGAGGCCAGGCTCTGGAAGCCGTACACCACCTTTTTGATCGACTTGGTGAGGTCGTACTCCAGGTTGCGGAGCCGCACCTCGAGCTGGCCGTCCTTGCGGCGTTCGACCTCGATGAGATCCTCGAAGCCCAGAGTGGTGTACTGGTCACCGTACTTGACGAGGATGTTGAAGTAGGAGTTGACCACCGAGGCCTCGTAGCGGCCGGCGACCTGGAAGGGAACCGGCTTGATGCCGTACTGCTCGTTGGCCTCGATTTCCGCCTCCTGGTCGTATTTGGGGTCGACGAAGGAGACTTGCACCATGCCGTTGCTGGCGATGGCGTATTCGGTCATCATGTCCTTGATGCGCGGCACGAGCGGAGCGAGCAGCGGGTGGGTCTTCTCGCTGAAGTAGCCGCGCAGGATGAGGGGTTCGGTCAGGGTGGAGAGCAGGTTGCGGGTCGGTTCCGAGATCGAGTACTCGCGGTTCTCGGTCAGGTCGATCCGTACCTTGCCAAGCCGGTCGATCCACAGGTTGGCGGCCAGCAGGTTGGCGGCGATCAGCACGGTGGCGAGGATGGCGTTGCGCCGCAAGGGTGCGGTGTTGGCCCCGTCGCTCCACCGTTTGCTTTCCAGCGACAAGACGTTACAGGCCAGAAAGAAGCCGGTGAGGGAGAGGTAATAGACGAGATCGCGCAGGTCGACGACGCCGCGTTCGATGCTGGCGAACCGGCTGCCGGTGCCGAGCGCGCGGAAGAAGTTGGCCACCGAGGTGCCGAAGAAATCGGTCACGCCGCTGGAGCCCACGAGATAAAAGAGGCCGGACACCAGCACCGACAGGATGAGAGCAATGATCTGGTTGTCGGTGCGCGACGAGATGAACAGGCCGATGGCGATGTAGGCGGCCGCCATCAACAGGGCGCCCAGGTAGCCGCCGACCACCGGTCCCCAGTCCAGGGGGCCCATGAGGGAAACGGTGATCGGCAGCCCCAGGGTGAGGGCCAGGGCGATGGCCACCAGCACGAAGACGGCCAGGAACTTGCCGATCACCAGACGGGTGACGCTCACCGGCAGGGTGAGGAGGACTTCCAAGGTGCCCATGCGTTGCTCCTCGCTCCACTGCCGCATGGTGAGCGCCGAGACGAGGAAGAGTAGCAGCACCGGCATCCAGCGGAACAGCGGCCGGATGTCGGCGGTATTGCGGGCGAAGAAGGTCTCGATCCAGAAAAAGGTGAACAGGGCGGCGAGCAGGAAGGTGCCGATGAAGATCGCCGCCATGGGCGAGCCGAAATAGGCCCGCAGTTCCTTCTTGGTGATGGAGAGTGTCATTGGATGCCTCCTGCTCCGGCGGTGACTTCGTTGAAGATCGTCTCCAGGGTGCGGGTCTCGCGCCTGAGTTCGGCCAGCGGCCAGTTGTTGGAACAGGCAAGGGCGAAGACCGCTGGCCCGAGGTCACGGTCGCCTGTGGCCGACACCCGCAACACGACCCGGTCCGGCCCTCGTTCGACGATCAGCACCCCGGCCACGCCGTCGAGCCCCTTGAGCCCCTCGACGTAGGGGATGTGATCGCCGTCGGCGAAGCTCACCAGCAGGTTGGCGGTCTCGGCCAGCTCGGCGAGCCGGGCGTCGGTCTTGAGTTCACCGTCGATGATAATGAGTACCCGGTCGCAGGTGGCCTCGATCTCCGACAGGATGTGGGAGGAGACGATGACCGTGCTGTGTTTGGCCAGCTCCTTGATGAGTTCGCGCACCTCGACGATCTGGCGCGGGTCGAGACCGTTGGTCGGCTCGTCGAGGATGAGCACCTTGGGACGGTGCAGGATGGCTTGGGCGAGCCCCACCCGTTGGCGGTATCCCTTGCTGAGGGTGCCCACCGGCCGGGTCAGCCGGTCGGCGAGGCCGGTGGCGCGCACCGCGTCGGAGATGGCCCGGAACTGCTGTTCCCGCGGGATGTTGCGCAGCTCGGCCATCATCCGCAGGGAGGCCTGCACGGTGAGTTCCGGGTAGAGCGGCGCGTTCTCCGGCAGGTAGCCGATGTTCTCCTGCACCTTCTGGGGCTCGGTCAGCACGTCGTGGCCGGCCACCGTGGCCGTGCCGCCGGAGGGATGGATGTAGCCGGTGAGGATCTTCATCAGCGTGGTCTTGCCGGCCCCGTTGGGGCCGAGCAGGCCGATGATCTCACCTTCGGCCACCGAGAAGGACACCCCCTTGAGGGCGGCCACGGAACCGTAGTTCTTGGTCAGGTCGCGAACGGTAATCATGGCGAACTCGTAATAATTTCGTAGTCAGTCCAGGTCTGCCACGGTAATTCAAGTGGCTGCAAACGGTGAACTCGATGGAATCGCACGTGCTGCGATCCCATCAATCATGGGCGGTCTCGGGGTTCTGGTTGTTGTTCAGGGTTCTGGGGGCGGCGGGGTCAACTTTTGCCGCCGGCCGCCTCGCCGGAGTCGTCCGCGCTGTCCGCATCGGTGGCGGGCGCGGCCGACCGGTGGCTCACCGCCTTTTCCAGGATGGCGTAGTTGCGCTGCACCATGGCGCGCGGGTCCACCGCAAGACCCGCCTGGATCATGGCGTTGTCGTAGATCTGTTCGACGATCTGGCGGGCGAAGGACTCATCGTCCTTCTTGAGATCGGCCAGCCCGCGGATCAGCGGGTGGCGGGTGTTGATCTCCAGATTCTTCTTGCTGGTCAGCGGCGTATCGGCGTGGGTGGCGCGCATGATGCGTTCCATGGTGCTGCTCATGAAACCGTCCGGGTTGACGATGATTGCCGGACTGCCCACCAGCCGTTTCGACTCCACCACCTCCTTGACCCGGTCGTCGAGCACCACCTTCATCCAGGCGGTGAGGTCGCTCACCTCCGAGGAACTCATGGCCGGCTTCTCCTTGACCGGCTCGTCCTTCTTCTTCGTCTCCGGCAGCTCGAGGTCTGCCCGGTCGGCGGAGACCAGCTTCTTGCCCTCGAATTCGCCCAGATGGCTGAAGACGAAGTCGTCGATCGGGTCCAGGGTGTAGATGATCTCGAGATCGCGTTCCTTGAAGGTCTCGACGTAGGGGCCGCTTTCCGCCGCCTCCCGGTTCGGGGCGTTGATGTAATAGATCTCCTTCTGGTTTTCCGGCATCCGCTCGCAGTAGGCGGCAAGCGAAGTAAGTTCACCAGGCTTGGTGCGCGACGACTCGAAGCGCAGAAGCGGCGCCAGCTCGTCGCGGTGAGTAAAGTCGCTCACCACACCTTCTTTCAAGAACACCCCGAACTTCTTGAAAAATTCGTTGTAGCCCTCCGGATCGTCTTTGGCCTTTTCGGCCAGGAATTTCAGAAAGCGCCGGGTGACCACCTTGTTGATCTTGGCCACGAGGGCGTTGTCCTGCAGCGCCTGGCGCGAGATGTTCAGCGGCAGATCCTCGCTGTCGATCACCCCTTTGACGAACCGCAGCCACTCCGGCAGGATGGTTTTGGAGTGCTGATCGATGAGGATACGCTGGCAGTAGAGGCTGACGCCGGGATCGAGCCGGCCGAAGCCGTAGCGCTCGAAGTTGTCTCGCGGCACGAACAGGAGCGCCTTGATGGCCAGGGGGGCGTCGGTGGTGAAGTGGAGCCGGTAGAGGGGCTCGTCCACCGAGTTGGCCACGAACTTGTAGAACTCGGTGTACTCCTCGTCGGTGATCTCGTTCTTGTTGCGGGTCCAGATGGCCTGGACCGTGTTCACCGTGTCGCCCTCGATTTTGATCGGGAAGGGCACGAAGCTCGAGTACTTCTTGACGATGCCGCGCAACCGGTCGGCGTCGGCGTACTCCTTGGTGTCGTCCTTGAGTTCGAGGACGATCTTTGTTCCTCGGTGCAGGCCCGGGCAAGGGGTGAGAGTGTAGCTGCCGGCCGCGGCGGACGACCATTCCCAGCCTTCGGCGTCGGGCCGCCAGGAGCGGGATTGGACCCGTACCTTCTTTGCGACCATAAAGGCGGCGTAGAATCCGACCCCGAACTGGCCGATGAGATTGACGTCCTTCTTGGCCGCCTCGGCCAGCTCGGCCAGGAAGGAGCGGGAGCCGGAATGGGCGATGGTGCCCAGGTTTTCGATCAGCTCCTCCTTGGTCATGCCGATGCCGGCATCGGTGATCGTGATCGTATGGGCCTTGTCGTCCACCTGGATGGCAATCTCCAGCGGCGCCTCAGGATCGAAGACCTCACGCTCCACCACCTGCAGGTGGCGGAATTTTTCCAGGGCGTCCGCTGCGTTGGAGATGAGTTCGCGCAGGAAGATGTCGCGTTCGGTGTAGAGGGAGTGGATGACGATGTCGAGAAGCTGTTTGACTTCGGCCTGGAATTCGTGAGTTTCCGTGGTGCTCATCGCATCTCTCTCCTGTTTTTTGCTGAATGATGTCGCATTCAGGGTTTTGGTTCCCGCACCGATGACACTTTTTTGTGTTTTTGTGGATGGCAGTCTGGAATGCGCGTAAAGACAGGCCACGGGGCCCGTTGCCGGTGGCGGCGGCAACGGGCTCTCGCCGCATTCCGCCGGTTTTGAAAAAAACCTAGGAATTCGTGATGTTGGCCCAAACTGCTTGTTTTGGCCAACCGACGGTTGAAAAAGCCAGGGACGGCTTTTTCAACGGACTGATAGGTAACAAACCGACCAAACAATAAACACGTCCGGGTTGTTGTCAAGGGTAGAGAAGAGGTTGCCCTCGCCGGGGGTGGTGTTGTAGAAGGGAAGAAGAGCAGCACGGGAGGTGAGCCATGCGACAGAAAATGCTTCGGGATCAGATCGAGAGTCTGCTGGGCACCGCCGACGTGCGGGTGAACGGCAACCGGCCCTGGGACATCCAGGTGCGGCGGGAGGAGTTCTACGGCCGGGTGCTCGCCGAGGGCTCCCTCGGACTCGGTGAATCGTACGTCGATGGCTGGTGGGAGTGCGAGGCCCTGGATCAGTTCTTTGCCAAGATCCTGCGGGCCGGTCTGGACGACCGGGCGCGGAGTTGGCGCAATCTCGGCGCCTGTCTGCTGGCTCGGGTCTGCAATCTTCAGAAACCGTCGCGGGCCTTCGATGTCGGCGAGCGGCATTACGATCTCGGCAACGATCTCTACCGGATCATGCTCGACCGGCGGATGATCTATTCCTGCGCTTACTGGCGCAATGCCGACGACCTCGACGCCGCGCAGGAAGCGAAGCTCGACCTCGTCTGCCGTAAGCTGCACCTGGAACCGGGTATGCGGCTGCTCGACATTGGCTGCGGCTGGGGCGGTCTGGCCGCCTATGCGGCGGAGAAGTACGGGGTATCCGTGGTCGGCGTCACTGTCTCCCGCCAGCAGGCCAACCTGGCGAGCGAGATCTGCCGAGGGTTGCCGGTGGAGATCCTCCTTGAGGACTACCGCAACGTGGAGGGCGAGTTCGACCGCATCGTCTCCATCGGCATGTTCGAGCACGTCGGGTACAAGAACTATTCCACCTTCATGCGGGTCTGCCGCCGTCTGCTCCGGGACGACGGTCTCTTTCTTCTCCACACCATCGGCGGCAACCGGTCGGTGACCTGCATCGATCCGTGGATCGAGAAGTACATCTTCCCCAACTCCATGCTGCCCTCGGCCCGCCAGATCACGGAGGCCAGCGAAGGGTTGTTCGTCCTTGAGGACTGGCACAACTTCGGCCCCGACTACGACAAGACCCTCATGGCGTGGTTCGCCAACTTCGACGCCGGTTGGGAGCGGTTGCGCGACCGGTACGGCGACCGCTTTTACCGGATGTGGAAATACTATTTGCTATCCTGTGCCGGCTCGTTCCGATGCCGCCTCAATCAGCTTTGGCAGATCGTCTTTTCTCCCATGGGCCTGGAAGGCGGCTACCATGCGCCGCGGTGAGCGGCGGCGCATGGTAGCATTAGGAGTTCTCTATCAGTCCGTCGAAAAAGCCATCCCTGGCTTTTTCGACCACGGTTGGCCAGAAC
>CAYRGZ010000075.1:5544-12261 GCA_964423785.1 uncultured Desulfobulbia bacterium | reverse complement strand
TTTGCTAGTCCTTTTTACCTAGGAATAACGGGTGCGACATTTTGCCACATAGGTTTTTTCTCTTGGTTCTTGTACGGTGATAGAATGAAAATGAATGGCTGCTCATTCAGCGTGGTGACTGGGCGGCAAACCAGCAAAACAGGAGAAGGAGGATGTGAGTATGAGTATGAGAGCAAAGTTTACGCGATGGGTGGCGTGGGCCGCTGCGGCCTGCATCGGTCTTGCGGCTGCCCCCGTCCAGGCACGGGAATCGTCGTGCGTGACCTGTCATCTGGACGAGGCGAAACTCGTTGCGAGCCTCACCGTGGTCAAGGGAAAGAAGTCGGCCATGCAATCGGGAGTTGGCTGAGGCGGCGCCGTGGTTCAGTTGGAACCACAGGAAAAGGTGCTCGTCTCCCGGGAGTTCTTGTCTTCCACCCATGGTGAGATTGGCTGTACGGCCTGCCACGGTGGTAACGACGCGGCAAAAGACAAGAAGGGCGCCCATGTCGGCATGGAGCCGCATCCTTCCATCAAGACGCCGGAAAAGGCATGTGGCGAATGTCACGAGGAGATCGTCGCCACGGCCAAGGATTCCCTGCATGCGACCTTGTCGACCTTTCCCACCATCTTGAAGACCCGCTCCGACATGACCAAGTGGGAGGCCATCGATAAGGCGCGGGGTGGACATTGCGCCGGTTGTCACACGAGTTGTGGCGGCTGCCATGTCAGCCGGCCGAAGTTTGCCAAGAAGGGGTTTGTCAAGGGCCATGTCTTTCAGCGGCATGCCGATCCCATCAACCAGTGCACCGCCTGTCACGGCAGCCGGGTCGGCAACGAGTTCTACGGCAGCCGCGGCCAGGGTGATGTGCACGTTGCCCGGGCGAACATGGACTGTGTCGGCTGTCACCGGGCCGAGGAGATGCACGCTGCCGCCGCGCCGGGGTTGTCCGGGCGCTATCATCTGCCGCAGATGGTGCGCTGTACCGATTGCCACCGCGATCTTCAGTACGGCTCGGTGCGGGAGCACGCCATTCATATCGGCAAGGTGCAGTGCCAGGTATGCCATTCCCAGACCTACGTCAACTGTTACAGTTGTCACGTGGGCAAGGATGCCGAGGGGCTCAAGTATTTCCAGAACAAGCTGGAAGTGGAGACCATGAAGATCGGCCGCAACTACGACAAGCGGGCCCCGGAGGCCGACTACAATTACATGCTGGTGCGGCATGCACCGGCGGATCCCGAGACGTTCGGCTACTACGTCAAGGACGCCTTCATCCGCTTCGGCAACACCCCGACCTGGAAGCGGACTTCGCCCCACAACATTCAGCGGAACACCTGGCAGACGGCGACCTGCAACCACTGCCACGGCAACCGGGATCTCTTCCTGTCCGAGGATGATCTCTTGCCATACGAAAAGGAAGCCAACCGCAAGGTGGTGGTCGCCGATGCCGACATCCCCAAGCCGGTGGCCAAGACCATGTCCCTCGACATCGATACGTCGCAGGTGCGGCGATCCATGGTGGTGGACGCCCGTTGGCTGCATGAGCACCTGCGAGACGACAACCTGATAGTCGTCGATGCCCGCGGCCGGGCCGCCTACGAGAAGGGACACATCGAGGGCGCCATCGTTTTCGATCCGGTGCTCGGTGATACCCGACGTCCCCTCGATGATGACGAGCGTCCCCTCGAGCTCGTCGACGACGAGGATCTCGTCGAGATTCTCGGCAACGAAGGATTGCGCGCCGACGCCCGGATCGTCGTCTATGACAAGACCGGAAGCCGGGCCGGCTACATGCTGTGGATTCTCGATTATGCCGGCGCCAAGGACATCGCCTACTTGAGCGGCGGCATCGAGGCATGGGAACAGGCCGGCTATCACCTGGTCACCGAGTCCAGGCAGTTGCCGGCCACCACCTTCGGCGGCGCCATCCGCAAGCAGTTCAAGGCGGACAACGCCTTCGTCGCCGCCCGGCTGGACGATCCGCAGACCGTGATCCTCGACGCCCGCGACCTGCGGCAATTCAAGGGAATGGCCAAACACAGCGCCGCCAAGCGGGCCGGCCACATTCCGGGGGCGGTCAATCTGCCGCTCGGGGCCCTGTACATGGATAACGGCTACTTGAAGAGTCCGGAGGAGCTGTTGTGGATGCTGCGCAAAAACGGTATCACGCCGGACAAGACCATCATCACCACCTGTAACACGGGCCAGCAGGCCGGCGCAGCCTTCTTCATCCTGCGCTATCTCGGGTATCCTGACGTTCGCAGCCACGACCCGTCGTGGATCGGGTGGCTGATGCAACACTGATCACACGCTTCCGGCGGCGGGGAGGCACCGCAACCCCGGCCGCCGGTTCGAAGAGAAAAGGGCGGGGCCGCTGGCTCCGCCTTTTTTTGTGTGTGTGGTCGTCGTGGCCGGCGCAAAGAAAACGTTTGCCGCCGATTGGAGCGAGGGGCGTTTATTGTTTTTATATCGGGATGTTCCGGACTCGAATGGTGGTTTTGCGAAAAATGGCGAGTAGTGGTATAGTTAACGATAAATGTGCCAGGCAGATGAAATAAAGAAAAAGGACGCAGCGGTGTTCAAGGTCGGAGAAATGGCGGTCTATCCCGGCCATGGTGTCGGCCGCATCGAGGCAATCGAGGAACGTAAGATCGGCGAGCGGACCCAGGCGTTTTACGTCATGCGGATCCTTGACACCAACATGGTGATCATGATTCCCGTGGCCTCGAGCGAATCGGTGGGGCTGCGGTCGATCATTGAGGCCGGGGAGGTGGAGAAGGTCTTTCAGATCTTGCGGCAGGACGATGTCAAGATTCCGCGCCAGCCCTGGAATCAGCGCTACCGGGACTACATGGAGCGCATCAAGACCGGCTCGGTGTTCAAGATTGCCACCGTGTTGCGCGACCTGCACGTTCTGAAGGAAAACAAGCCGCTGTCCTTCGGCGAACGCAAGATGCTGGACACGGCCAAGAATCTCCTTGTCCGCGAACTGGCCATTGCCAACCAGGTGGAGGAATCCTCCGTCGCCCGGGACATCGACAAGATCTTCTCCTGATCGACCGACCATCTCGATGTCTCCGCCCGCCGAGGCTGCCTGTCATCGTTTCGTCGTCGAGGCGCAGGGTGCCGGCCTGCGACTGGACAGCTATCTTGCGCTCCAACTTGCCGATCACAGCCGGTCGGCCATCCAGGGGCTCATCCGGAACGGTCACGTGACGGTGAACGACCGGCCGGTGAAGGCCGCCACCCGCCTGCGTCCCGGCGACCGGCTCCAGGTGACGATCCCCCCTCCCGCCGCCAGTGAACTGGCACCGGAACCCGTTCCTTTCGACATCCTCTACCAGGACGCCGATATCGTGGTCATCGCCAAACCACCGGGTATCGTCGTCCACCCGGCCGCCGGCCATGCCACCGGTACCCTGGTGCACGGCCTGCTCCATGCCTGCGGCGATCTCGCCGGTGTGGGAGGCGAGGAGCGGCCCGGCATCGTCCACCGGCTCGATCGCGATACCTCGGGGGTAATGGTGGTGGCGAAGAACGATTTCGCCCACCGTCATCTGGTCGATCAGTTCAAGGCCCGCCGGATCGACAAGACCTATCTCGCCCTGGTGGTCGGCCGACCGGCACAGCGGCACGGGGTGATCGAAGCGCCCATCGGGCGTCATCCGGTGCAGCGCAAGAAGATGGCTATCCGGCCCGACGGTCGGCCAGCGGTGACCGAATGGCGGCTACGGCGTTCCTTTTCTTCTTGTAGCCTTATCGAGGCCCGGCCGCGCACCGGCCGTACCCATCAGATTCGGGTCCATTTGGCATCCCTGGGCCATCCCATTGTCGGCGATCCACTGTACGGCAAAAAACGTGGAGTAGTGGCGTGCCCGGTGGAGCGACTGTGCCTGCATGCCCTGGAACTCGGCTTCACCCATCCGCGCACCGGTGAGGCGATGCGGTTCATTGCCCCCCTGTGGCCTGATTTTATAACCGTTTTACGGTCGCTGGCCGGTGTGCCGGTCCCGGCCGAGCAGTCCGCATGACCGGCAAGGCAACACAGGAAAAACCGGTCGCAATCACCGGCGGGATCGCCAGCGGCAAGTCGCGCTGCGCCCGGTACCTGGCCCGTCGGTTCGGTCTGTTGCACATCGATGCCGATGGGGTCGGACGGGCGCTCATCGTCCCGGGCGGTGCGGGGTACGAGCGGTTGCGCACCGTGCTGGCCGCCGAATTCTTTGCCGCCGACGGCACTGTCAATCGTCGCCGCCTGCGGGATGCCATCTTTGCCGATGCCGGTTTCCGCCGGCGGCTGGAGGAGATTCTGCATCCCCTCATTCGGGCCGAGATCCACCGATTGGCCGGAACGGCGGGCCGGGGATGTCTGGTGGAGGTGCCGCTCCTCTTCGAGGTCGGCTGGCAGGAGGATTTCCAGCGGGTCGTCGTGGTCTATGCGGCCCTGGAACAGCGTCTGCGGCGCCTGCAACTGCGGGACGGGATCGACGAGGCCGGTGCCCGGGCCGCCATCGCCGCCCAGGCTCCCCTGGCCGACAAGGTGCTGGCCGCCGACCACGTAATCGACAATTCCGGGCCTTGGCCTGCGACCATGCTGGAACTGGAACGGCTCGGTCGGCTGCTGGGCTGGTCAGCGCTACGGAAAAAACGCGCAAAAAACCTTGACAGCTGCGACAAGTCTACTCTATTATAAAGGCATTCCTATTTGCAAAACTCCTGAAGGGCGCCCCTGCCCGAATTCGGTGCTCATCCCGCATCCTGAATCAACCCCTGCGACTATCCAAAACATTCTTACATAAACTGTTTCCTGCGCACATATCCTGTTACCCATCGTCGAACCGTGATCGCCGCCGGGACCGCCCGACCGTCGGAGCGGGCTGGTGCCCCGGGAGTGCGAAGCGCCATCCCGGCGAAACAGCCGGTTGACGTTTGCGCGTAGACCGATCGTTCCCAAACATTTTCCAGCAACCGCCGGCAGGTATTCCGCCGGGCGGCCGTATTGTTCCACTGTAAGGAGTCCGGAGTCGATGAACCTCAATGAACTGAAAGTAAAAAAGATCCACGAGCTTACCAAGCTTGCCAAGGAGTTGAAGATCGAAGGTTACTCCAGCATGCGCAAGCAGGAACTCATTTTCGCCATCTTCCAGGCCCAGATGTCCCAGGCCGCTGACAAGAACGGCGGCAACTGGGGCAGCGGCGTGCTTGAGATTTTGCCCGACGGTTTCGGTTTTCTGCGTGCTCCGGATTACAATTACCTGCCTGGGCCGGACGACATCTACGTGTCGCCCTCGCAGATCCGGCGGTTCAACCTGCGCACCGGCGATACGGTGGAGGGCCCGGTGCGGGCGCCCAAGGAGGGGGAGCGATATTTTGCCTTGCTCAAAGTCGATCGGGTCAATTTCGATAAGCCCGAGGCCAACCGGGACCGGACCCTCTTTTCCAACCTCACCCCCTTGCATCCCAACGAGCGCATCAACCTCGAGCGCCGGCCGGACAACTATTCCATGCGGATCATGGATATCATCTCGCCCATCGGCAAAGGCCAGCGCGGCCTCATCGTTGCGCCGCCCCGCACCGGCAAGACGGTGCTGATCAAGGACATTGCCAACAGCATCACCAAGAACCACAAGGAGATCATCCTCATCGTGCTGCTCATCGACGAGCGGCCCGAAGAGGTCACCGACATGGCCCGCTCGGTCAACGCCGAGGTCATCAGTTCCACCTTCGACGAGCCGCCGCAACGCCATATCCAGGTGGCGGAGATGGTGCTCGAAAAGGCCAAACGCCTCGTGGAGCATCAGTACGACGTCGTCATCCTGCTCGACAGCATCACCCGCCTGGCGCGAGCCTACAACACAGTGGTGCCGCCGAGCGGCAAGATCCTGTCCGGCGGTGTCGACTCCAACGCCCTGCATCGCCCCAAGCGGTTTTTCGGTGCTGCTCGGAACATCGAGGAGGGGGGAAGCCTGACCATCATCGCCTCAGCCCTCATCGAGACCGGCAGCCGCATGGACGAGGTCATCTTCGAGGAGTTCAAGGGCACCGGCAACATGGAGATCGTCCTCGACCGCAAACTCTCCGAGCGCCGCATCTTTCCGGCCATCGACATCACCAAGTCCGCTACCCGCAAGGAAGAGCTGTTGCTTAGCCAGGACGAACTCAACCGGATGTGGATCCTGCGCAAGCTGCTGTCCTCCCTCAACCCCATCGACGCCATGGAATTTCTGCTCGACAAGATGAAGGGCACCCGGTCGAACAAGGAATTCTTCGAGTCGATGAACGCCTGATTCCCGGCTCTCACTTCGGCTGCGCGATCGAAAAAAATCGTTGCAGCGTTGAAGAGATGGGGTATATTACCGATTTCGGCAACGATACCGCCCCGGCGGTAAGGAATACGAACCATGCGCGGCCGGCTGCCCGCCGGTGCCGTCGTCGAGTTTGGAGGATGCACCCATGAAAAAGGATATCCACCCCGAATATCACAAGGTGGTCGCCACCTGTGCCTGCGGCAACGAAATCGAGACCGGCTCGGTGAATCCCGAGATCAAGGTCGAAATCTGCGCCAAGTGCCACCCGTTCTTCACCGGCAAGCAGAAGCTCGTGGATACTGCCGGCCGGGTGGAGAAGTTTATGCGCAAGTACGGTCTCAACAAGTAGCTTGTTCCTGTCTTTATCCTTGCCCCGCCCGCGGTTTGTACGCCGGGCGGGGTTCTTTATTTGATGAAATCGCAAAA
>CAYRGZ010000075.1:0-5444 GCA_964423785.1 uncultured Desulfobulbia bacterium | reverse complement strand
GTTACGAGTTCATCGTATTTCAGGCGAGAAGAATGTTTGCAAAGCTCGAGGGACTGGCCGCCCGCAAGGAAGAACTGGAAGCCCAGCTCAGTGACCCCGCGCTGATCGCCGATCAGGCGCGTTTCCGGGAAGTAGCCCGCGAACACGCCCATGTCAGCCGGCTGGTCGAGTTGTACGCCGAGTACCAGCGGGTGGAGGAGGAGATCGCCGGCAACCGGGAACTGCTCCAGGAGGATGACGAGGAACTGGTGGAACTCGCCCGCCAGGAACTGGCGACCCTGACGGCCCGCAAAGAGGAACTCGAGCACGAGATCCGCGTCCAGCTCCTGCCCAAAGACCCCAACGACGAAAAGAACATCCTGCTTGAGATCCGGGCCGGTACCGGCGGCGACGAAGCGGCTCTGTTCGCCGCCGACCTGTTCCGCATGTACAGCCGGTACGCCGAGCGCCAGGGCTGGAAGGTGGAGATCATGAGCAGCAACCCCATCGGCATCGGCGGTTTCAAGGAGATCATTGCTCTCGTCAGCGGCGAGCGGGTCTACAGTAAACTGAAGTACGAGTCCGGCGTCCACCGGGTACAGCGGGTGCCGGAGACTGAGGCCCAGGGTCGTATCCACACCTCGGCGGTCACCGTAGCCGTCATCCCGGAGGCCGAGGAGGTGGAGGTGGAGATCGATCCGAACGAGATCCGGATCGACGTCTTTCGTTCCTCCGGACCGGGCGGCCAGAGTGTCAATACCACTGATTCCGCTATCCGCATCACCCATCTGCCCACCGGCCTGGTGGTCTCCTGCCAGGACGAAAAATCCCAGCACAAGAACAAGGCCAAGGCCCTCAAGGTGCTGCGGGCCCGGCTGCTCGACCTCAAACAGCGGGAACAGCACGAAAAGATCGCCAGTGAGCGGCGGTCCCAGGTGGGCACCGGCGACCGCAGCGAACGGATCCGCACCTATAACTTCCCCCAGGGCCGGGTCAGCGATCACCGCATCAACCTGACCCTGTACAAGCTCGAAGATATCCTGCTCGGCAACTTGGACGAGATCATCCTGCCCCTCATCACCCATTTCCAGGCCGAGGCGCTGAAGGCGGCCTGAAACCTGCGTCCGTGAACGGCAAGCCGGCTGGAGGCGGTGGGCATGAAACTGGCCGAGCGCTTTGAGGCAATCGTCGCCATCCTGGCGCGGGCCGGCATCGCGGAGGCGCGGCTGGAGGCCGCTCTCCTCCTGTCCCATTTTCTCGGCCTCTCCCGCACCGAACTCGTTCTGCACCGCGACGACGATTTCCAGGAACCCGCTGGGCTGGCGGCGGCGGTGGCCCGTCGGGCCGCCCGTGAACCGCTGGCTTACATTCTCGGCGAGGTGGCGTTCTACGACGTTACCTTACAGGTGTCGCCGGCCGTGCTGGTGCCCCGGCCGGAGACCGAACTCCTGGTGGAGCGCGTGCTCGATCTCGTGCCCCCGGATGTCCCGGCCCGCTGGCTCGATGTTGGCACTGGCAGCGGCGCCATTGGTATCGTCCTTGCCCGCCAGCGGCCGCGGGCCACGGTGATCGGTATCGACCGCAGCCGGGCTGCCCTGGAGGTGGCGGCCGCCAATTGCCGCCGTACCGGCGCTTCCTTGCGGCTCATCGCCGCCGATACGCGGCGATTCCCCTTTGCCGACGGGGTGTTCGACGGCCTGGCCGCCAACCTGCCGTATGTTCCCAGCGCGGAGATCGACAACCTGGAGCCCGAGGTGCGCTGCTTTGAACCGCGGCAGGCCCTGGACGGTGGCCGGCGGGGCGTCGAACTGTATCTCGCGGCGCTAGCCGAGTTCCGCCGCGTCCTGCGGCCCGGTGGCTGGCTGATTTTCGAGATCGGCGCCGACCAGGGGGATTTTTTTCGCAAGTATTTCCGGCCGGAAACCGGTTTTGGCCCCGCCGAGATCGTGGCCGACTACGCAGGGCTCTCCCGCCTCGTGGTTACCCGATCGACGGTGGGCGAGGCGGCTCCCGCTCGCAGCCGATAGCCCAGTACCCGTTAACCATCAATCCAACCACGATATACATGGACAAGATCATCATCGAGGGCGGCCATCCCCTGCACGGCGAGATCACCATCAGCGGCGCCAAGAACGCGGCCCTGCCGCTCATCTGCGCCACCTTGCTGGCGCCGGGCCGCCATATCCTGCGCAACGTCCCGGATCTGCGCGACACCCGCACCATCCTGACATTACTCGAGCAGTTCGGTGTCCGTTGGCAGCGGCTGGACGACGGTTCGCTCGCCATTGACACGCACGATCTCGCCGACTACGAGGCCCCCTATGAGCTGGTCAAGACCATGCGGGCCTCGGTCCTGGTCCTCGGACCGCTGCTTGCCCGTCTCGGCCGGGCCCGGGTGTCGCTGCCCGGCGGTTGCGCCATCGGCGCCCGGCCCATCGATTTCCATTTGCGGGGGCTCGAACAGCTCGGGGCGCGCTACACCCTGGAACACGGCTATGTCGAGGCGACCGTCGCGGACCGCCTGCGTGGCGGCCGTATCTATTTCGACATTCCGTCGGTGACCGGTACCGAGAACCTGCTCATGGCCGCCTGTCTCGCCGAAGGGACCACGGTGATCAAGAACGCGGCCCGCGAGCCGGAGGTGGGGAACCTGGTCGATATGCTGGTGGCGATGGGGGCGCGGATCGAGGGCCGTGATTCCGACCGACTGGTGGTGCACGGGGTGGAGCGCCTGCAACCGGCGGAGGCGGTGGACATCATTCCGGATCGGATCGAGACCGGCACCTACATGATCGCCGCCGCCGCCACCGGCGGCGAGGTGCGGCTGCGCAAGTGCAATCCCGCCCACCTGCCCGCCCTGATCGAAAAGCTGCAGGCCGCCGGGGTGCACGTCGAGGAGGGCCCGGATTTCATTCAGGTGGCCGGCCGCGGTCCTGTCCGGTCGGTGGACATCAAGACCTTACCGTACCCGGGTTTCCCCACCGATCTCCAGGCCCAGATGATGGCGCTCATGAACCTGGCCGATGGTCACAGTGTCATCGTCGAGACCATCTTCGAAAACCGTTTCATGCACGTGGCCGAACTGCGGCGCCTGGGGGCCGATATCACCATCGACGGCCGCAGCGCCGTGGTGCGCGGCACCGGCCGGTTCACCGGTGCCCGGGTGATGGCCACTGACCTGCGGGCCAGCGCTTCCCTGGTGATCGCCGGCCTGGCCGCCGAGGGCGTGACCGAGATTTCCCGCATCTACCACCTGGAGCGGGGCTACGAGAACCTGGTGGAGAAACTGCGGTCCCTGGGCGCCGCCATCTGGCGGGGACGGGAGTGAGGTGACGATCCGCCGCTTGTCCTGGGCCTGCTCGTGGTTGTTGGTGTGTCAGCCTTCCGGCACTGTCGCCGGCAGCAGGATGTGGAAGGAGGTTCGCATGCCGGCCTCGCGGCATTGGGGATCGCAAGGTGGCGAATAGACCTGCAGATCGCCGCCATGATCCTTGACGATACCGAAGGAAACCGCCAACCCCATGCCGGTCCCTTTGCCAACCCCTTTGGTGGTGAAAAACGGATCGAAGATCTTGTTGATGATCTCCGGTGCGATACCGGTGCCGTTATCGGCGACGATGATTTCCACCGTGTCGTCGCCGCGCCGTTTGGTCCAGATGGCGATGGTGCCATCCTTGTTGATGGCGTGTTGGGCGTTGGTGATCAGGTTGACCAGCACCTGACGGAACTTTTCCGCGTCCAGGACCACCGGCGGCAGATTCTCGTCCAGGAACGGCGATAGCGTTATGTTGTCCATCTCCAGGGTGTGGTCCATGATGGAAACCACCTCCCGGATGCACTGATTGACGTCGGTGGGGGCGCGGTGTTCCTCGGCGGTGTGGCGGGAGAACTTGAGCAGATCGGCAACGATCCGTTTGCAGCTCTTGGTCTGCTTCTCCATGATTTTCAAGATGGGCAGGGCCTCTTTATGGTCGGCCAGATCTTCTGTCAGCAACTGGCAGTAGCCGAGGATGATGCCCAGCGGGGTATTGATCTCGTGGGCGACGCCGGCGGCCAAATGGCCCACCGAGGCCATCTTTTCTGACAGGATGAGCTGGTTGGTCACCTGCTTGAAGTGGGTGAGGTCCTTGCCGATTCCTTCGCATCCTTGCACCGTGCCGTTCTCGTCCAGAATCGCCGATGCGGTGAGCATGATGGAGCGGATGGTGCCGTCAGCGCGGCGGATATCGATTTCAAAATCCTTGACGTGTCCGTGGCTGGAGAGGGCGGCATAGTAGCGTTGCCAGAGTTCTGGTGCGGTGAAGAAGTCGGCCAGGTACCGGCCGACGATCTCCTTTTTGTCAGTGGCACCCAACAGATCGACACCGGCGGCGTTGATGTCACTGATCCTGCCGTTTGCATCACAGAAGAAGATCATGTCCTTGGAGCCTTCGAAGAGATGGCGGAATTTCTGTTCGGAGAGCAAGAGCTCCCGGCTCCTGGCCTCCACCCGCTCTTCCAGGGTGTGGTTGAGCAGATGGAGGGCCTCGTGGGCGGCCAGAAGGTTCTCGTTGGCGTTCCGCAATGCCTCGGCGTCGGTGCGAACGCGGGAGATGATTGCGTGCATGGCGTGGTAGTAGAAGGTGAGGGCGGCGGCGGCCGCGAAGATGAGGCTGTTAATGCCGCCGCTGAAAGGTGCCAAACGGGTCCACACCTCTTGATGACCGGTCCAGATGAGAATGAAGCGGAGCACATGCCCGATGGATCGTGATATCGAGAAGGCAGCCAGGGCCACCGAGAGCCAGAGCAGATAGGTCCAAAGAACACTTTGGGGCTCCAAACGGGTGAGCCGTCGGGCGTAGAAGAGAGCGCCGAGGGAAAGGACGATCATCAGGAGAGCGCCGACGAAGTCCTGCAGATAAAGGAAGAAAAGTGGCAGGCCGGTATCGGTCATGACGTCTCCCCGTTGGCGCGTCGCTGTTCGGCCTCGCTGGCAAAGATCGTCAGGCTGCGCAAGAAGAGCCACATGGCCGGCACGCAGAGGAGATGGTCGAATCGGCCGATATAGTACAAGAGTCGTTCCCCGTCGATGGGTGGAGCGAGCCGGTGTTCCCAGAAGTCGCTCGAGCCAGTGAACAGGGCGCTGTCCGGCATGTGGAGAGAAAGCAGGTGGATGGCAAATGTGTCGGCGTTCCAAAGCAAGAAGAAGATGAGCGAGAGCTTCAAGGGGAGCCAGCCCCGGCTGCTATCCAATGGTCGTTTTTCCAGAACGTAGAGTAAAAAGACGAGGGCGCCGAAAAAGATGAAGTGGGCGATGAGATGAGCGTACAGCCCCTCCGGTGGCCCGTGGATCTGGAGGGCCTGGACCGGCTGTGGCGAGAGAAGGAGCAGCAGGAGCGCCGGTAAGCCGGACCGTAACAAGACGGTCTTGCGGCGAATGGAAAGGATGTTGCGCATGGTCGGTTGGGTGTGGTAGTTGTCTTGCG
>CAYRGZ010000074.1:0-12346 GCA_964423785.1 uncultured Desulfobulbia bacterium | reverse complement strand
TCAAGAGATTTGATGCTCGCCATCCCTGGCTCGCACCCTCCGGGCGCACCTTCGGCACGTCCAATTCGGCTCTCCTGCCGAATTGTCATCGGGGTTCATGGGTGATTCTCTTCGGTTCATGCGGCTCTCTGTCACGGCGCCTTCCCCCGTTTCCCCTGGGCGATGAAGGTGAACGACTCCCTGGAGAACTCCATGAGACTCTCGTGCCTGAACACGAGCATGGTCATGGGCTCCAGCGGGAGCGGCCGCCACCCGCGCTCGTCGGCCATCACGGCGTCGAGGAAGGCCGGGTCCGAGGCGTAGAGCGCCGCCCGGTGGCGGCGCTCCAGGCCAAACGCGGTAGCGCCAACGAGGCCATCAACTATATTCAAGGCCTGTATCGAATTGAAAAACAGGTCCGGGAGGCCGACCTTGCCCCAGAGGAGATCAAGGCCCTGCGGCAAGAGCGGGCGGGCCCATCCTCGAGAGGTTCCACGCCTGGCTGCGACAGCGAAAGGCCGTCGTGCCGCCCAAGAGCCTCCTCGGCAAGGCCATCAACTACACCCTCGACCAATGGCCCCGGCTGGTTGCCTACGTCGAGGATGGCCGGATACCCATCGACAACAACCTGGTCGAGAATGACTCCGGCCCTTTGCTCTGGGACGAAAGAACTGGCTGTTTGCCGGGTCGGTTGCAGGCGCGGAAAGCAGTGCGCTCTTGTACAGCCTTCTTCCGATCCGGCGGACGGGCCGGTACGAGGCGGGCGGCAGGCGGCAAGGGCTCACGCCGGAGCAGCAGCGCGAAGTGCAACGGGCGGTCAGGAACAAGGTCGCCATGACGGAGACAGGGAGGTATGGCTACATCACCATTTACGACGCCATCAAGGACCGGTTCGACGAGCTGCTCGAAATGGTGTGCGGCAGGCGATGGAAGGTTTGGCTGGGTGGAGGGGGGGATTACCAGAATTTTACCACGCGCCGTCAAAATTCCCCTAAAATTTACCACAAATTTACCGTTGTTCGGGGGGGGAGCGTTCGCAAAAAAAAGAGAGGGGAATCAACCGTAATTGGCTGATTCCCCTTAATATTTTTTTGGCGTCCCCAACCGGATTTGAACCGGTGTTGCCGGCGTGAAAGGCCGGTGTCCTGGACCTGGCTAGACGATGGGGACGGGATGGGTCGAGTATGTACTAGTTGGTGGGTCGTGCAGGGCTCGAACCTGCGACTCTCTGCTTAAAAGGCAGATACTCTACCGGCTGAGTTAACGACCCGCGCATGAAACTCTATATTTATCCGGTCCTGTCGTTGCTGTCAACCGGGAAAGCGCCTGCTGGTGTGAAAAAACTTGTCCTGCCCCCACCGGTCTGTTATGTTCCTCCCTGCATTCAACCGTGGATCTTTTTTCTTATGGGTTTCTTGTCCGGCTCCGCAAACTTCGTTCGCTTCTCGGTGGAGGGTGACCTTCCCGACAACTTCTGGGATTTCGCCGCCGAGCGCATCCGGGCCTTTTCCTTTCGGGACATCGACGATTCCTTCGAGGAACGTTCGGTGGGCTGGGTCTCCATCCACGACATGTTCGACAGCGAGTTCGCCTACGCCTCGTATGCGGCCGGTGACGCCGTGGTTCTGGCCCTGCGTATCGACGAACGCAAGGTGCCGGCGGCGATCTTGAAGAAGCTGTGCCTCAAGGAGGAGCAGCGGGTCAAGAAGGAGCGGCAGTTGCCACGGCTGTCCCGCGCCCACCGACAGGAGATCAAGGAGAACGTCCGGCTGGCCCTGCTCAAGCAGGCGGTGCCGACGCCGGCGGTCTACGACCTCGTCTGGGATCTGGCCTCCTCCACCGTCCTGTTTTTTTCTACCAACAAGAAGGCAATCGAGATCGTCGAACAGTACTTCAAGGAAACCTTTGGGCTGACGCTCGTCCAACAAGTACCGTATCTCGTTGCCGAGCACCTTCTCGATCCCCCCGAGCGGGCCAACCTGGCCGTAGCCACGGCCGAGGTCCTCGTCTAGCCATGGACCTTGTCGATATCATCGCAGAGAAACGATTTCTCGGTCAGGAGTTCCTCACCTGGCTCTGGTTCAAGAGCGACGAGCGCGGCGGTGCCATCGCCGTCGAACCGCACGGCGACATCCTGGTGGTGTTCGAAAAGCATCTGCTCCTCGAGTACGGCGAGGGGGAATCTTTTGAGAAGGTCGTTTGCCAGGGGCTGCGGGCCGAGCTTAAAGAGGCGCGTACCGGTCTTTGCTTAGGCAAGAAGCTAGAGCAGGCCCGCCTGATGATCCAGGTGGGTGAGTACGAATTTCATGTCACCTTGAAGGGCAGTGTCTTCGAGTACCGGAGCGTCCGGCTGCCCAAGACCATGACCCAGGCGGAGGAGGCCGACGATCCGGCCGCCCGGGAAGGGATGGTTTTGGACCGGCTCGGTCTCTATCAGACCCTGGTCCATACTATTGATGCGCTCTTTCGTATGTTTCTTCGTGTTCGACTGAGCGACCGTTGGCCCGAAGAACGCGAACGGCTTGCCGCCTGGATCGCGGCCGGCGCCACGGTGGCTTAGGCATGGGAGGTGTTGGTCCTATGGAATTCGAAACCGTCATCGGTCTCGAGGTGCACGCTCAACTGAAAACGGACAGCAAGATCTTCTGCGGCTGTTCGACCCGGTTCGGCGCGGCCCCGAATACCAACGTCTGTCCGGTCTGCCTCGGTATGCCGGGCGTGTTGCCGGTCCTCAACCGGCAGGTGGTGGAGTTTGCCATGCGCATGGCCTTGGCCACCAACTGTCGCATCAACCGCCGCAATCAGTTCGCCCGTAAAAATTATTTCTATCCCGACCTGCCCAAGGGTTACCAGATTTCCCAGTTCGAATTGCCCATCGCCGAGCACGGCTGGGTAGAGATCACGGTGGGGGACACCACCAAGAAGATCGGTATCACCCGTATCCATATGGAAGAAGACGCCGGCAAGCTGGTTCACGACGAGCGGGAGCCGGTGAGTTACGTCGATCTCAATCGTACCGGCACGCCGCTCATCGAGATCGTCAGCGAGCCGGACATCCGGTCGCCGGAAGAGGCAGTGGCCTACCTGCGAAAACTACACGCCATCCTGCGCTATCTCGACATCTGCGACGGCAACATGCAGGAGGGGTCGTTCCGCTGCGACGCCAACATCTCCCTGCGGCCCCGGGGCAGCACCGAGTTCGGCATTCGGACCGAACTCAAGAACATGAACTCCTTCCGCAACGTGCAACGGGCCCTGGAATATGAAGAGCGGCGCCAGCGGGATATCCTGCTCGACGGCGGCCAGGTGGAGCAGGCAACCCTGCTCTGGGACGCGGGCCGCAACATGACGGTGTCCATGCGCGACAAGGAAGAGGCACACGATTACCGCTACTTCCCCGACCCGGATCTCGTACCGGTGGTCATCGACGAGGCGTGGATCGAGCGGGTGCAAAGCGAGTTGCCCGAACTGCCCGATGCCCGCCGCCAGCGGTTCATCGACCAATTCGGCCTGCCGGCCGAGGACGCCGCCGTACTCACCGCCGACAAGGAGATCGCCGACTATTTCGAGGCCGGAATCGAGCACTACGGCCAGCCGAAAAAATTCGCCAACTGGGTGATGACCGAAGTCCTGCGGGTTTTGCGCGAAGAGGACATCGACCTGGCCGACTTTCCCGTCACCCCGGCCGCGCTCGCCGCCCTGCTCGCCATGATCGACAAGGGCACCATCAGCGGCAAGATCGCCAAGACCGTCTTCGAGGAGATGCGGCGTACGGGCAAGGATCCGGAGACCATCGTCAAGGAGAAGAATCTCGTCCAGGTGAGCGACGAGGGGGAACTGCTCGCCCTGGTGCGCGAGATCCTGGCCGAGAATCCGGCCCAGGTCGAACAGTACAAGGCGGGCAAGACCAAGGTCATGGGATTCTTCGTCGGTCAGCTCATGAAGAAGACCAAGGGCAAGGCCAACCCGAAACTGGCCAACGAACTCTTTGCCAGGGAGCTTTGATGGAATCGCAAAAACCGCGATCGGTCATTCGCTCCGCTCACCACCTCCATCAGGTTCACGGTGTGTAACCCGTTGCATTACCGTGTCAGGCCTGGACCGACTACGAGTTTTTACTGGTTCATCAGCTTTCGTAACCGACGATACGCCGCGGGATGGGCAAGGAGCAGCACAAGGGCGCTGGCCACCGGCAGCGGTTGCGCGACAAGTTCCTCGCCCACGGCCTCGATGTGTTCACCGACGAGGAAGTGGTGGAGCTGCTCCTCGCCCTGGGCACGCCCCGCAAGGACACCAAGCAGGCGGCCCGGGAGGCCATGCGGGTGTTCGGCACGCTCGCCGGCGTGCTGGAGGCGCCGCCGGCCGAACTCCAGCGCATCAAGGGTATCGGGCCCAAGAACGCCTTCGCCCTGCACTTCATCCAGCAGGTGGCCCGCCGCTACGTGGAGCAGCGATTGGTCGGCCGCGACTACCTGCAATCGTCCCGCCAGGTGGCCGAGTACCTGCTGCACCATCTGCGCGACCGGAAGCGCGAGGCCGTGTACGCTATCTTCCTCGACGCCGGCCACGGTATCTTGGCCTGTGAGCAACTGGCCGAAGGCACGGTGAACGCCTCCACCGTCTATCCCCGCGAACTCGTAAGGCGGGCACTGCTCCACAACGCCGCCGCCGTGGTCGTGGCCCACAACCATCCTTCCGGTCGCACCAACCCGTCGCAGCAGGACCTGGAACTCACCGGCCGGCTGCACTTGGCCTGCTCGGTGCTCGGTATCAACCTGCTCGACCACTTCATCGTCGGAAAGACCCTCTACAGTTTCGCGGACCACGGCCTGATGGACGAGATCCGCCGCCGCTACCGGCTGTGACGCGACGGAGACGCTCCCAGGGCCGCTGGTTTCCGGTGATAAGGAACGGGCGGGATCCTGTGACGAGATACGTGATGGCTCCTGCCGGCATCTACATCCACATCCCTTTCTGCGAAGCGAAATGCCACTACTGCTCCTTTGATTCCCGGCCGCTGGCGGGCGAGGATGTCGAAAGCTATTGCGACGCCCTGCTCCGACAGGCAACGCGGCTGGCCGACCACCCCTGGTGCCGGCGCCAGCGGTTCGGTACCTTGTATATCGGCGGCGGCACGCCGACCGTTCTGTCCGGCCACCGGTTGGCCAACCTCGTGGAGACGGTACTCCGTTGCTTCCGGTTCGAGCCGGCTCCGGAGATCAGTATCGAGGCCAATCCCAACACGGTGGATGCGGACAAGCTGGCGTTGCTGCGCCAGGCGGGCGTGAATCGGCTCAGTATCGGCGTGCAGTCGTTCGACGACCGCTTGCTCGTCGCCCTCGGCCGTCGGCATACTGCGGCCCAGGCGGAGGCGGCGGTGAGCGCGGCCCGGGCGGCCGGTTTTGATACCGTCAGCCTCGATCTCATCTACGGCCTGCCGGGTCAGACGGTGGCCGACTGGCGCCGCACCCTGGAGACCGCCCTTGATCTCGGAATAGAGCATCTGTCTTTGTATGAACTCAGCATCGAGCCCGGCAGTCGGTTCCACGTCCGGCCGCCCGCCTTGCCGGCCGAGGAAGAGGTGCTCGCAATGGATGCGGTGACTGCCGAACTGACGGCCGCGGCCGGCTTCGAACGATACGAGATATCCAACTACTGCCGGCCGGGGTTCGCCTGTCGGCACAATGTCAATTACTGGCACAACGGCGATTATCTCGGCCTGGGGGCGGCGGCGGTGTCCTGTTTCGGTGGTCTGCGGCTGCGGGCGGTGGCCGCGCCGGCAACCTTTGTCCGCCGGGTGACGGAGGACCTGCCGGTCTATACCGAGGGCGAGGCGTTGTCGCTAGCCGCCCGGTTCCGGGAGACAGTGGTCATGGGCCTGCGGCAGATAGCCGGCATCGATTGCGCCGCCTTGCGGGAGCGGTTCGGTATCGACGCCGATGTCTTCTACGGCGATACCCTGGCGCGGCTCCTGGACCAAGGGTATCTTGTGCGGACCGGCGACCGGCTGCGCCTGAGCGCCACCGCTTTGCCGGTGGCCAATCGGGTGCTGGCCGAATTGGTGTGAGGGGGAAAGGCTATGGCGAAGCAGAAAACGACGTATGCGTGCACCGACTGCGGTGCGGTATTCAGCAAGTGGTTCGGCCAGTGTCCGGAGTGCGGCGCCTGGAATACGGTGACCGAACAGGCGCCGACGCCGGAGCGTGCCGGTTTTGCCGGCTACGCCGGCCAGCGGTGCCCGGTGCGGTCCCTGGACGAGATCGCCGCCGACCGTCTGCCGCGCCGGACGACAGGTATCGGTGAACTCGACCGGGTGCTGGGTGGCGGCCTGGTGTCCGGCTCCGTGGTCCTCATCGGTGGCGACCCCGGTATCGGCAAGAGTACCGTCCTGTTGCAGGCTGGTTGCCACATGAGCCGCGACCGAGCGGTGCTCTACGTCTCCGGCGAGGAGTCCCTGGAGCAGATCGCTCTACGGGCTCGCCGCCTCGATCTCGATATCGGCCGGCTGCTCTTTGCCGCCGAAACCCTGGTCGAAAACATCATCGCCACCGCCGAGGCGGAAAAGCCGGCGGTGCTGGTCATCGACTCCATCCAGACCTGCCAGACCGGCGATATCCAAGCCCCGCCCGGCTCCGTCTCCCAGGTGCGTGAATCGGCGGCCCGCCTTACCCAGTTCGCCAAGCGCACCGGTACCGCCGTCTTCCTCGTCGGCCACGTCACCAAGTCCGGGGATCTCGCTGGCCCGCGGGTCCTGGAGCACATCATCGACGTGGTGTGCGCCATCGAGAGCAGTCCGGACAACCGCTACCGGTTGTTGCGGGCGGTGAAGAACCGGTTCGGCGCGGTCAACGAGCTCGGGGTCTTCGCCATGACCGACCGGGGCATGCGAGAGGTGAAGAATCCGTCCGCCCTCTTTCTGTCCCGGCACCACCAGCCGCTGCCGGGCAGCAGTATCGGTGTGTTGTGGGAAGGCAGCCGGCCGCTCTTGGTGGAGGTGCAGTCCCTGGTGGACGAGGCCTATGGTGAGCATCCCCGTCGGATCGTCATGGGCATGGACCAGAACCGGCTGGTGATGCTGCTCGCCGTCCTCCACAAGCACGGGGGGCTCGCCACCTATGCCCACGACGTGTTCGTCAACCTGGCCGGGGGGATCCGGGTCGGCGAGACCGCCGCCGATCTCGCGGTCGTGATGGCGGTGGCCTCCGGCCTCACCGGCAAACCCTTGCCCCCGGATACCGTCTATTTCGGGGAAATCGGCTTGGCCGGCGAGGTACGACCGGTGCCCAACGGCCAGCCGCGGTTGGCCGAGGCGGTGAAACATGGCTTTGGCCGCGCCGTCATCCCGGCGGCCAACCGGCCGCCCAAGCCGATCGCCGGGCTCGATGTCGTCCCCGTCCGCACCCTGACCGAGGCCCTTGCCTCCTAACGTTGTTCGTCGTTCCGGGGCAAGAAAGCCATCGGTCCACCAAATCCACGGCCACCAGGCATTCGATGCCGAAGGGCAGGTAACCGGCGTAGCCGAGGATCGGCATGTAGAAGAGGTGGAAGCGGTCCACGAAGGGAATCGCGTATTCCCAGTGGGCCAGGCTGCCCATGTTCCACATCTCCCAGAAAAATCCGCAAAGAAGCGCCGCCGCCGGCCAGATGACCACGGGCCGGTAGTCGCCCGTCTTCAGGCAGTGGAGGGCCGTGCGCCGGCCGGTGGCGCATTGGAGACCGACGATCACCGCCCCCGGCGCCAGCCAGACGAGGGGAAAGCTGTAGGTCGGCAGGATGCCGACAAGGAAGAGGCCGAGGGCGGCGACGGCGAGTATCGCGACACCGGCACGGCGCGAGAAGCCAATCGGCCTGCGGCCGGCAAGCGCTTGCCAGCACGGGGAAAAGCCGGTCAGAAAATCGGCGGTGCTCGCCACGGCCGGTAACACGGTGGAAAAACAGAGCGTGGCGTGCAGCACGTAGCCGAGGGAGGAAAAGCCCTCGATACCGTGGTAGTGCCAGTTGGCGACGAACCGGTTCAGGTACTCAAAGAACCACCAGAACGGGGCGCTGGCCAGGAACAGGGCCAGGAGGGTGCGCGGCCGGTCGGCAAGGAGGCAGCGGCCGTGCGAGAACATGGCCAAGCCGTTTATCGTCATGATGTAGCCAAGCCACAGGGGAAAGAAGGTATAGGCCTGCAGGAGGGTGAACCACGGCTGGCGGGTCCAGGCAAGCCACCAGGAAAGACCGGTGAGGATGATGCCGGCCCAGCCCCAGCCGGGAAGGTGACCGGCCCGCGGCCGGACGGCGGCCCTCCGGCAGGAGACGAGAACCCGGCGGGCCACCGGCACGACGACCAGGAGTACGAAGCTGGACAAGAGAAGAAAGACGGGCCAGGAAAAGGGCGGTTGGGTTACCTTGCGGGGAAGCGGCGGAAAATGCAGGTAGGAGGCGGCGTCGCCTCCGGTCAGGACGATCCCCGCCAGCGGCAAGCCGATCAGCAGAGCGCAGGCCGCCAGCGTCAGCAACAACCCTCCGATCATTCCCGTGTTTCTTGGCGTCACCGACTGTGTTTGCGAGGGAAAAACCGCTTCCGG
The DNA here is from genome assembly GCA_964423785.1 of uncultured Desulfobulbia bacterium. Classification (GTDB taxonomy): domain Bacteria; phylum Desulfobacterota; class Desulfobulbia; order Desulfobulbales; family S012-135; genus S012-135. The sequence continues at coordinate 3,794 of CAYRGZ010000074.1, read as the reverse complement.
GCTACCGGACGACGATTTCCACCCGACGGTTTTGTCCCCGGCCGACGCGGGTTTCGTTACTGGCGATGGGATTGGCGCTGCCCTCGCCGATGGCGGTGAGCTTCTCTTCCGGTACCCCCTTGCCGAGCAGGTAGTACTTCACCAGGTTGGCCCGAAAGAGGGACAGCCGCTGGTTGTAGCTCTCTGTGCCCAGGTTATCGGTGTAGCCGTGGATCTCCACCATCGTGTAGGGCAGATGCTGGAGGTGGCGGTAGAGTTCGTCGAGGAGCGCGCGGCCGCTCTCGGGCAAGGTGTTGGAGTTGTGGCGGAACGAGATCACGTGGGTGCGGTTGAGAAATGCGGGATCGATCTCCGCCGGGGCAGAAGCCGGTTCGTTGGTCTCGTTTTGGGATCCTGGGCCTGCTTGCTCGATGATGCCGGCCGGCGAGGTGGTTGCGGCTGCGGTGTCGGGCAGCGGTCGGTCCCCCGCGGGGGAGCCAGACGGAGCTGGCGTTGGCGGTGACGGTGGCGTCGCCGGTTCGGGGTGCGGCCGTGATGGTGATGGCGGGGATGATGGTCGTGGCGGCGCGGTGTCGGCGGCGACCGGTCGGCTAACATCATCGGCCTGTTGTCCCCCGGTGTCGGCTTCTGGCGGCGAGGCGGGCGTCGATGCCAGGATGGTTCCCCGCCAATGGTCGAGTTTCCCGACGATCGTGGCGGCTAGCTCCCGGGTGGTGGCCTGGATCTCGGTAAGGATGTTTTGGCTCTGTTGCGGGAAAAAGTACCAGCCGCTCGCCATGCCGCCGACAACGAGAACGCAAAGGAGCGCCAAGACGAGCGGGCGGCGTGGCGACGGTTCCGGCGGCGGTGGTTCGGCTGGCGTGGATTTTTGCTCGGGAGGGGCGGTTGTCGCTGGCTTGGGCGCTGCGGTACTGGTCGGCGATCCTGCTGGCGGGTTGGGCAACACCGTTTCGGCGGCCGGCAGCGATGGTGCCGGAATCTGCAGTTCCTGGGCGCATTCGAGGACGATGGCCGCGTCGATCTCCGGTCGTTCGTCCACGAAGCCGGTGAGCAGACAGCGGTCGGCGATGACGTTGATGAGTCGCGGATAGCCTCGGGCGTAGGCATGGATGCGCTGCACGGCTGCCGGCGAGAAGATCGGCTCTTTGGCGCCGGCCACCAGGAGCCGGTGCTGGATGTAGTGGCTGGTTTCCTCGATGGTGAGAGGTTTCAGATCGTAGTTGACCGTGATTCGTTGCCGGATGGCGCGGTTTTCCGGCTGTAGCAAAATGCCGTTGAACTCGTTCTGGCCGACGAAAAAGATGTTGATGAGTTTTGAGTCCGGCCGCTCGATGTTGGAGAGCAGGCGGATCTCTTCCAGAAGTTCCGGAGTGAGCCGCTGGGCCTCGTCGATGATCAGCACCACCTTTTTGCCGGCAGCATAGGCCTCCTCCAAGAAACGGCGGAAGACGACCAGGAATTCTCCCTTGTTGGCAAAGGGTTCGGTGATGCCGAAAACAGCGGCGATATAGCGGTAGAAGTCGAGGATTTCGAGGCTGGGATCGGGCACGCTGGCGGCCAGCACGTCGTCGCCCAGGGAGGCGAGCAGTCTGTTGATCAACGTAGTCTTGCCGGTGCCGACATCGCCAGTGAGCAGCAGGAAACCCTTGTTGTCTTCAACCCCGTACCGCAAGGTGGCGAGCGCCTCGCGGTGTGTGTCTCCCAGCCAGAGGAATTCGGGATCGGAGCTGATCTGGAACGGGTTTTTCCGGAGTTTGTAGAAGGCGAGATACATGGGCTAGCGCAGGTGCGAGGGGGCGGCCCCACGTCATTTCTTGCCGTACTCTTGCAGAGCGGCGAGATAGGGGCCGAACAGATCCTCGTAATCGGCCAGACCCTTGCGGACGATGACGTCCAGGTGGCCGAGATCGCGCTCGTTCACCACCAGGTTGGCGCTGTAGGCAAGGGCCTCGAGATCGTAGAGGGTACGGAGTTCCGGGCCGACGAGGATATAGTAGATGTAGCGGCGTTGGGTCATGCCCATCTGGCACATGTGACGGTGGAATTCGGTCGCCGCCAGGGGGCGGCCCTCGAATCCGGTGTGGTAGATCACGGCGCTGATGGACGCAAAACGCATCCGCTCGATGGCCGTGGCCGCTGACTCCATCACCAAGGGCTGATAGCCGAGTTCGGTGAAGGTCTCCTCCACCCGGTGCCGCTGCTCCGGATCGCCGACCAGGATGAGGGCGAGAGGCACGTCCTCGATCACCTCCTCCCGGATGAACTCGCCACCGGCGAGCCAGGAGGTATCCGGGGGAGGCGGCGGCGCGATGGCCGGGGCGGGCATAGCCGCCGCCGGTTGGCCGGCGGCGGTATCGGCGATGGCTTCCTTCCACCGTGCGGCGTCGAGGGAAAAGGGTTGTCGGCACTGGGGGCAGGTGACCTTCAAGGTCTTACCAGGGCCGAGCTTGTCGAGGGCGGCGGCGATCTTCTGTCGTTGGGACTCGGAAAATTTCAGTTCTGCCTGGCAGTTGGGACACTGCATGGTCGTGGGCTCCTCACAAGAGATCGCGTTCGTCGGGTTCCATGGCCAGCCCGGTGATGTCCGATGTTTGTTCGCCGCGGGCCGCCTTGATCCGGTCCATGCCGCGCACGATGGAACTGCGACGTGAGGCGTAGCTGTAAGCGGTTTCTTCGGTGATGAGACCCGCCTCGAACAGTTGCAGGATGTGCTGATCGAAGGTTTGCATGGACTGGGCGACACCGTTTTCGATCACGTCGTAGAAGGTCTTGTCTTCGGTCTCACCGTGCAGGATGAGGTCCTTGACCCGCAGGGTCATGCCCATGATCTCGATGGCTGCCACCCGGCCGCCGCCCACCTTGGGCAACAACCGCTGGCAGACGACCCAGCGCAGGGTGTCCACCAGCCGGTTGCGCACCTGGGCCTGTTCTTCCTGATCGAACATGCCGAGGATACGGTTGATGGTTTGGCCGGCGTCCACGGTGTGTAGGGTGCTGAGGACGAGATGCCCGGTCTCGGCGGCGGTCAGTCCGATCTCCATGGTCTCCCGGTCGCGCATCTCACCGACCAGGATGACCTTGGGGGCCTGGCGCAGGGCGGCGCGCAGACCGTTGGCAAAGGTATCGAAGTCGTTGCCCAGCTCCCGCTGGTTGAAGGTCGCCTTCTTGTGGGGATGGACGAACTCGATGGGATCTTCCAGGGTGACGACGTGGACCGATTTCTCCTGGTTGATCTTGTCGAGCAAGGCGGCCAGGGTGGTGGATTTACCAGAGCCGGTGGCGCCGGTGACCAGGATCATGCCGTTGATCTCCTGGGCCATCTTGTGGAAGACCGGCGGCAGGTTGAGCTTGTCGATGGTGGGGATGATGGTTTCCAGCTTGCGGAGCACCGTAGACAGGTTGCCCTTCTGGGAGAAGACGTTGACGCGGAAGCGCGCCTTGTCGCCAAGCCAGTAGGAGAGGTCGCAGGAGCCGGTGCGGGCCAGGTCGTCGAGGAGTCGCTTGTTGCCGCCGATGACGTTGAGGGCGAAGACCTCGGCCTGGAACGGGGTCAGTTCCTCCACCGGCGGCTGGACCGGTACCGGACAAAGCTGACCGGAGGATTCCACCTGCAGGGGCTTGCCCACCGTGACGTTGAGATCGGAGACGTGGCCGTACGTCTCCAGCATGGAGGTGATCCAGTAATCGATTTCCGGTCGTTTCATCGGTTGGTTCTCCTGCGGGTTTTTACGAGACCGTCAGGGATTGATGGAATCGCAAAAACTGCGATTCCATCGAGTTCGCGCTTTGTAACC
>CAYRGZ010000073.1:0-12382 GCA_964423785.1 uncultured Desulfobulbia bacterium | reverse complement strand
GGAATCGCAAAAAGTGCGATTCCATCGAGTTCACCGTGTGTAACCCGTTGAATTATCGTGTCAGGCCTGCACCGACTGCGAGTTTTTACGAGGCCATCAAGTTTGATGAAATCGTAAAAAGTACGATTTCATCGAGTTCACGCTTTGTAACCCTTTGAATTATCGTGTCAGGCCTGGGCCGACTGCGACTTTTTACGAGTTGTACAAGTTTCCGTAAGTTTTGAGCCGCTGGAATCGCCTGGGCTTTGAAGGATGCGGCCCGGTGGGAAATCAGGCCAGGGCGGTGAAGCAGGGAAGTTGCATGGCCTCACTGAAGCTGGCGACGTGGTAGTCGGCGGCAAGCTCCGGATTGCGGAAGGCGATGAGCGGCATGCCGGCGGCCCGGGCGTGTTTTTCATCGATGATAGAGTCGCCGATAAAGACGCCGTCCTCGGGGCGCAGATTGAAGTGGTACAGGATCTTTTCCAGGGCTTCGGGGTGGGGTTTCGGATGCTGGACGTCCAGGGCGGTGACCACTAGCTCGAAGCGGTGGGCCAGGCCGTTCATGGCCAGTACCGCCGGCATGGTGGTGGTCCGGTTGGTGCTGATGGCGGTGTGGCAGCGGCCGTCGAGAAAATCGAGGAAGCGGGGCAGGTCCGGTTCCATGCGCATGTAGCGCAGGAAGGGAGCGTAGTCCATGTTTTTGCGCAGAGCGTGCGCCCGGGGCAGATCGTCCGGGTAGTGGCGGAAGATATGGTCGATGGACTGCATGACGTTGTGCATGTGGACGAACTCGAGTTCGTCCGCCGTCATGGGGGGATGGCCGAAGTGGGCCAGGATGGCGTTGTAGTAATGGCGGTTTGCCTCCTTGGAGTCGAAGAGTACCCCGTCACAGTCGAAGACGACGATCTTTGGTGGTTGCATGTTGTACCGGAAGGGTTTTCGGTATATAAGGGACTATCTCGTATCCACAGTGAGGACGCACCATGATACCGGATTTTCTCATCATTGGAAGTGGAATTTCGGGGCTCTCCTTCGCCTTGAAGGCGGCCGAGTTCGGCGACGTGCTCCTGGTCACCAAGAAGGCGAGCGTCGATACCGCCACCAACCTGGCCCAGGGCGGGATCGCCGCCGTGCTCTCCGACGAGGATCGGTTCGAGGCGCACATTAATGATACCCTACGGTCCGGGGCCGGACTGTCGCATCCCGAGGTGGTCGAGATGGTGGTGCGGGACGGCCCCGCCCGGATCGCCGAGTTACAGGCCATCGGCGTCCAGTTTACCCGCGGCCGGGACGGCGGTCTCGATCTGGGACGCGAGGGGGGCCATTCGGCCCGCCGCATCGCCCACGCCCACGATCTCACCGGTCGGGAGATCGAGCGCGCCCTGCTGGAGGCGGTGGCCGCCTCGCCGCGGATAACGATGCGGGAGAACGTCATCGCCATCGATCTGTTGATCGGCTCCAAGGCCGGAGTGGCGCCCGAGGATCCCAGCCGCACCGACGTCTGTCTCGGTGCCTATCTCCTCGACCGGGATCGCGATACGGTGGAGACGTGCCGGGCCCGGGTCACCGTGCTCTGCACCGGTGGATCGGGCAAGGTGTATCTTTATACCACCAACCCGGATATCGCCACCGGCGACGGGGTGGCCATGGCCTTTCGGGCCGGGGCCCGGATCGCCAACCTCGAGTTCGTCCAATTCCATCCCACCTGCCTGTACCATCCCCGCGCCAAGAACTTCCTCATTTCCGAGGCGGTGCGCGGCGAGGGCGCCCGGCTGGTGGACGAACGCGGCGTTCCCTTCATGCACAAGTACGATCCGCGCGCCGATCTCGCCACCCGGGATACCGTGGCCCGGGCCATCGATGCCGAGATGAAGGCGAGCGGCGACGACTGCGTCTATCTCGACATCACCCACAAGCCGGCCGAGTTCATCAAGGAGCGCTTCCCCAACATCTATAGCACCTGCCTGCGGTTCGGTATCGACATCACCCGCGAGCCCATCCCGGTGGTGCCGGCGGCCCATTACCAGTGCGGCGGGGTGGTGGTGGATCTCGACGGCCACAGCACGCTCGAGAATCTCTACGTCCTCGGGGAAACGGCCCATACCGGACTGCACGGCGCCAACCGGTTGGCCTCCAACTCGCTTCTGGAGGCGGTGGTTTATGCTCACCGGGCGGCGGAAAGCTGCCGACGACGCATCGAAGCGCTGCGTCGCCGGCCGGTTGTCGATGTCAGTGACTGGTCCACTGGCCGCGCCGCCCGCATCGAGGAATGCGTACTCATCAGCCACAACTGGGACCAGATTCGCCGCCTGATGTGGAACTACGTCGGCATCGTCCGTACGCGCCGCCGGCTGGAGTTGGTGGAACGACGGCTCGCCCCCATCGTCGAGGAGGTGCGCCAGCATTTCCACGACTACCTGTTGACCCCGGATCTGGTCGAACTGCGCAACATCGCTCTGTTGGCGACCCTCATCGTCCGGTGCGCCCTGTCGCGGCGTGAATCCCGTGGTCTCCATTATATGGTGGAGTACCCGGAAACCGATGCCACGTTGTGTCATGATACGGTCATCGACAAGTCGGTCCTCTATCCCCTCTGATGCCGATGTCCTGAGGGGAATGCGGCGGCGGAGGGGGGGAGTGGCGAAGGGCGAAAAAATGCAAAATGAATCTTCATTCAGCGCTTGACAAAGCCGGTTGGCTGGGGTAAGTAGGGCATACTCTCGCAAGAAACGGTGCCCAACCCCAATCACTATTGTCAAGGAGGAAGAGTTATGGCAACCATTGAACACGCTGGGAAAACCTTCGAGGTCGATGAGGATGGGTTCCTCGCCAAGGGTATGGAGGAATGGTGCCAAGAGTGGGTTGACTACGTCAAGAACCTCGAAGGCATCTCCGAGCTGACCGACGAGCACTGGAAGGTCATCAACTCCCTGCAGGAGTACTACAAGAAGAACGGCATCGCTCCGATGGTCCGGATTCTGTCCAAGACCACCGGCTATCCGCTGAAGCGGATCTACGAGCTGTTCCCCTCCGGACCGGGTAAGGGAGCTTGCAAGATGGCCGGCCTGCCGAAGCCGACCGGTTGCGTCTGATTGCTTCGACCGATTGCCATTCCCAAAGGGAAGAGGAGCGATCCTCTTCCCTTTTTTTATGGCTCGTGGCATTTTCTTGACAAGGCCAGCGGCACCCTGTAAGATACTCAATTTCCGCGGTTGCGGCGTAAGAGCTCACGTGACACCGCATCTACTTTGTCATTGGGCTGTCCACAAGGGCTAGCGAACAGCCCTCTTTCGCGTATCTGCGGCACCCTGGGAGCTCTTACGGGACAAGGGATTACGGTACATCATCCCTCGTCAGCCCTGTGAGCTGTTACGTTGTGGCGGTGGGGCAAGAGAGTTGCGTCCGTCGCCGGTTTTTTTGTTGTGTCCCCTTGCATTTTTTTGGTGTGTTCACCGTTTGTTGATACCGCCCTATGTTCGACACCCTTTCCGATAGACTGCACGACGTCTTCAAGAAACTGCGCGGCCACGGCACCCTGACCGAGGACAACATCGCCGACGCGATGCGGGAGGTGCGGCTCGCCCTGCTCGAGGCCGACGTCAACTACCAGGTGGTGAAGGAATTCATCGACCGGGTCAAGACGCGGGCCGTCGGCCGGGAGGTGGTGAGCAGCCTGACACCGGGCCAGCAGGTCATCAAGGTCGTCCACGAGGAACTTATCGGGCTGTTGGGCGGCGCCACCGAATCGCTGCAACTCGGCGGTCCGCAGCCAGCGGTGCTCATGATGGTGGGCTTGCAGGGATCGGGCAAGACCACCAGCGCCGCCAAGCTCGCCCGGCTGCTGGCTGGCAAGGGACGGCGGCCGTATCTGGTGCCCGCCGACGTCTATCGACCGGCGGCCATCGAACAGTTGCGGGTCCTCGGCGAGTCCATCGGCGTACCGGTGCACCCCTCCGAGGCCGACCAGGATCCGGTGACCATCTGCCGCCAGGCGGTGCATGCCGCCCGGGATCAGGGCCGTGACACCGTGCTCATCGATACCGCCGGTCGGTTGCATGTCGACGAACCCCTCATGGAGGAATTGCGGCGGATCAAGGAGGCGGTGCAGCCGGCGGAGATCCTGTTCGTCGCCGACGCCATGACCGGCCAGGATGCCGTGACCGTGGCCGACAAGTTCAACCAGGACCTGGCCATCACCGGCGTGGTCCTGACCAAGATGGAGGGTGACGCACGGGGCGGTGCCGCCCTGTCCATCAAGAAGGTCACCGGCCGGCCGATCAAGTTCGTCGGTACCGGCGAGTCTCTGGACGCCCTGGAGATATTCCATCCCGACCGGATCGCCTCGCGTATCCTCGGCATGGGTGACATCCTCACCCTGATCGAGAAGGCCGAGGCGGTGGTGGACAAGAAAAAGGCGGAGAAACTCGCCAAGAAGATCCACCGGGACGAGTTCACCCTGGAGGATTTCCGGGACCAGATCCGCCAGATCCGCAAGATGGGCAGTCTCGAGCAGATCATGTCCATGATCCCCGGTTTCAACCGGTTCAAGCAGATGCACAACATTCCCACGCCCGACGAGCGGGAGTTTGTCCGCATCGAGGCGATCATCAATTCCATGACCCCGGAGGAACGGCGCAAGCACCAGATACTGAACGCCAGCCGCCGCCAGCGCATCGCCCGCGGCTCCGGCACCACGGTGCAGGACGTCAACAAGGTGATCAAGAGCTACACCGAGATGCTGAAGATGATGAAGCGCCTGAAAGGCAAGGGTAAGCTCGGCCGGGGCATGGGGCGGCCGATGGGCAAGCGGCGCAAGCGGCCGAAGGGGCTGCCGCGCTAGATCAAAGATACCGACGCGGGCGGCCGGGCCGCCGGTGGAATCCGGCTCCGGGCCGCCGGTCACCAAAAGAAGCACGTCAAGCGTTTCAAGGAGGATACGTCCGACATGGCTGTAAGGATTCGACTGGCCAGACATGGCAGAAAGAAACGGCCGTTCTACCGCATCGTGGTTGCCAATTCCGAGGCGCCGCGGGATGGCAGGTTCCTCGAGATCGTGGGTACCTACGATCCCATGCAGGACCCGGCGGCGGTGACCTTCCACTACGACCGGCTCAAGAAGTGGCTGGACCGCGGCGCCAAGCCCACCGACACGGTGCGAAGCCTGCTCGCCAAGCATCCGGCTCCGGCCGAGGCTGAATGAACCGGGCTGCGGGGCGATGCAGGACCTGGTGACCTTTATCGCCACCGCCCTCGTGGATCGGCCCGAGGCGATCTCGGTCACCGAGGTGGCCGATGCCGACGGTACGGTCCTGGAGCTGCGGGTGGCCAAGGAGGACCTCGGCAAGGTCATCGGCAAGCAGGGGCGGACCGCCCGGGCGATCCGCACCCTGGTCGGCACGGCGGCCGCCCGCCAGAACCGCAAGGTGCGGCTGGAAATCGTCGAGTGAGCGTGCGACCGCCGGCCGGTGAACATACACGGTACGGGAGAGTAGCGTGGGACGCTGTGTCCGGGTTGGTAAGATCTCCAAGGCCCACGGTATCAAGGGCGAGGTGAAGGTCTATCCCTATTCCCGGGACCCGGAGGCGCTGGCGGCCTACGGTTTCGTCTATCTGGGGCCGGTGCTCGACGACGATTGCCTGGCCCTGGACGAGGTGCCGCCCACCTTCCGCCGTTTCGAGGTCCTGCGGTGTCGCAGTCAGGGCAAATTCGCCATCGTCGCCCTGGCCGGAGTAAGGTCGCGCAATGACGCCGAGACCTGCGCCGGCCTCGAACTGTGGGTGGACGAGTCTCTGCTGCCCGCCGCCGGCGAGGACGAGTTCTACTGGCACGAGGTGGTGGGTATGCGGGTGGTCACCGGTGAAGGACGGGATCTTGGCCGGGTGCGGCGGCTGTTCGAGACCGGTGCCCACGACGTGTTGGTGGTGGGCGACGAGCGGCGGGAATATCTCATCCCGGCGCGCCAGGAGTTCATCGAACGTATCGACCAGCACGAGCGGTTGCTCGTCGTGCGGCCGTTGCCCGGCCTCTTGGAAATAAACGAGTAGTCGGCCGGGTGGCGCGCCGATGCGCTTCGACGTCCTGACCATCTTTCCGGAGTTTTTTTCGTCGCCACTCGACGAGGGAATCATCCGGCGGGCGGTGCGCGCCGGCAAGGTCGCCATCGAGATTCACGACATCCGGGCCTTTGCCACCGACCGGCACGCCACCACCGACGACCGGCCCTTTGGCGGCGGCGAGGGGATGGTGATGAAACCCGAGCCCCTGGCGGCGGCCATCCGGGCGGCCCGGGGCGGAGACCCGGCGGCCCGGGTGATCTACATGGGGCCGCACGGTCGTACCTATAACCAGCGGCTGGCTGAGGAGTTGGCCGCCGAAAGCCATCTCGTGCTCGTCTGCGGCCGCTACGAGGGGATCGACGAACGCATCCGCCGCCACTTCGTCGACGAGGAGATTTCCATCGGCGACTACATCCTGACCGGCGGCGAGCTGGCGGCCATGGTGGTCATCGACTCGGTGGTGCGGCTGTTGCCCGGCGTCCTGGGGTGCCCGGCGTCGGCCAGTCGCGAGACCTTCACTAGCGGTCTCTTGAAGCACCCTCAGTACACCCGGCCCCGGGTCTTCGAGGGCATGGAGGTGCCAGAGGTGCTCTTGTCCGGCGATCATCGGGCGGTGGCCGAGTGGCGGTTCGTCGAATCGGTGCGTCGTACCCTACGCCTGCGGCCGGATCTTTTGCGGAATTACCGGTTCAGCCCGGCCGATATTCGCCTGTTGCGACAACATGGGCTTTGGGACACGGTGGCTGGGCTCGAACATGATGATATCAATACCCAGTCAAGGAAGAGCGATAGCAATTAAGGAGAAATCCATGAACGTCATCGAAAAGATCGAGCGGGAACAGATGCGGTTCGACCACCCGGATTTCCGGCCGGGGGACACGGTCCGGGTCCATATTCGGATCATCGAGGGCACCAAGGAGCGGGTGCAGGTCTTCCAGGGGGTGGTCATCCGGCGGCGGCGTGGCACCATGGGGGCGACGCTCACGGTGCGCAAGATCTCCCACGGCGTGGGGGTGGAAAAGACGTTCGCGCTGCACAATCCGCGTATCGAGAAGATCGAGCGGGTCACTGAGGGCCGGGTGCGGCGTTCCCGTCTCTACTACCTGCGTAATCTGCGGGGCAAGGCGGCCCGGATCCGGGAAAAGGGCGTCATCTGAGCCGTGGTGCGGCCCCAGGCCCTCTTCGAGGCCGATGCCGACCGGTTCGCCCATGAGCGGCGGCTGTACCGGCAGGGGTACCGGCGGGTGGCCGGGGTGGACGAGGTGGGCCGCGGCCCCCTGGCCGGCCCGGTGGTGGCCGCTTGCGTGGTGCTGCCCGCCGACCTCGAGACGATCCCCTTCGACGATTCGAAGAAGTTGTCCGCCGGTCGGCGGGCCGAACTGGTCGAGTTGTTGCGGGAGATGGCGGTGCCGATCGGCATCGGCATCGTCGAGGAGGCGGTGATCGATTCGATCAATATTCTCCAGGCCTCGCTCCTTGCCATGCGCAAGGCGGTGGAGGCCATTGATCCGCCGCCCGATTTCCTGCTTGTCGACGGCTGCCATCCGGTGCCTGTCGCCATCGACCAGCAGCCGCTGGTCAAGGGCGACGGCCGCAGCGCGGCGATCGCCGCCGCCTCCATCGTCGCCAAGGTGACCCGTGACCGGTTGATGGAGGAATATCACCGGTCCTACCCGTGCTACAACTTCCACCGCAACAAGGGCTATCCGACCCGGGACCACCGGGAGGCCCTGCGCCGCCACGGGCCCTGTCCCATTCACCGGCGCTCCTTCAAGGGGGTGTGCGATGCGCCACCACCGCCGGACGACCGGCTGCCGTGGTGAGCGGCTGGCGGAAACCTTCCTGTGCCGCCGGGGCTACACCATCATTGCGCGGAATTTCCGGACCCGGGCCGGCGAGATCGACCTGGTGGCCGAAGAGGGCGGCGACATCGTCTTCGTCGAGGTCAAGACCCGGCGATCCCTGCGGTACGGCGAGCCAGGACTTGCGGTCACTCCGGCCAAGCAGCGGCGGCTGAGCAAGGCGGCGCTCGCCTTTCTCGCCGCCCGTAACCAGCTCCATCGGTCGGCCCGTTTCGATGTGGTCGCCATTTTCCTGCCCGCCGACGGTGCGCCGCAGATCGAGCTTTTCACCAACGCCTTCGACCTCTGTTATGGTCTCTGAGAACACCCTGCCGCCCCTGGCCGTTACCATGGGATGCCCGGTCTCCATCGGGCCGGAGATCGTCCTGAAGCTCTTTGCCGACGAGCGGCCGCCGTGGGCGGTGGTGATCGGTGACCGACGGGTTCTCGAACGGTGCCGGCGCAAGCTTGGGCTCACCGTCGAGATCGTCGATTGGCAACCGGGCGCCGTACCGGTCGCCGGCGCCGTCAACGTGCTGACCCCCACGCCTCTCGATGCCGACACCCTGGTCTGGGGGCGGCCCACCGCTGATACCGGCCGGGCCATGGCCGCCTACGTGGAGACCGCCATCGAGCTTGCCCAGGCCGGGGTGGTGGCCGGCATCGTCACCGCGCCCATTTCCAAGGGGGCCCTGCAGGCGGCCGGCTACCCGTTTCCGGGTCATACCGAGCTGCTCGCCGCCCGCTGTGGCACCGACCGGTTCGCCATGATGATGGCCGCCGACGACCTCAAGGTCATCCTGGCCACCATTCACGTGCCCCTGGCCGAGGTGCCGCGCCGGCTTGCGATCCCGGACCTCGTCCGTCTCATCGAGCTCACCCACCGGAGCCTGCGGGACGACTTCGGTATCGCCCGGCCGCGGTTGGCGGTGGCCGGCCTCAATCCCCATGCCGGGGAAGCGGGTCTCTTCGGCGCCGAGGAGGAGGACATCATCACCCCGGCCATCGAGGCGGCCCGGGCCGCGGGGTTCGAGGCAGCCGGCCCCCTACCGCCGGATACCGTCTTCGTCGCCGCCCGGCGGGGCGACTACGACGCGGTGGTGGCCATGTACCACGACCAGGGGCTCATCCCCTTCAAACTGCTCCATTTCGACGACGGGGTCAACGTCACCATCGGCCTGCCCATCGTCCGCACCTCGGTGGACCACGGCACCGCCTACGACATCGCCGGCCAGGGACGGGCCAGCCATCGGTCGCTGGCCGCCGCCTGCCGCATGGCCGCCGGTATCGCAGCCAACCGGATAAGGAGCTGACCATGCACGGCGCCGATCGGGCTGGTTTTCTCTTCGCCCTCGAGGGTATCGACGGCTGCGGCAAGTCGACCCAGCTTGCCATGCTGGCCGAGGCGCTCTCCGCGCGCGGCTTTGCGGTGGTGGCCACCTATGAACCCAGTGACGGCCCCTACGGCCGCAAGATCCGCAGCATGCTGTCCCAGCGGCACGCCTTGACCCCGGAAGAGGAGCTGGCCCTGTTCCATGCCGACCGGCGGGAACACGCCGCCCGGGTCATCGTGCCTTCACTTGCCGCCGGCAAGGTGGTACTCACCGACCGGTACTACTGTTCCACTGCCGCCTACCAGGGGGCACGGGGGTACGATCCCGAGGAGATCCTGCGGCAAAACGAGGCGTTCGCCCCGATACCGGACGCGGTCTTTCTCCTGGAGGTGAGCCTCGACGAGGCCCTGCGGCGCATCACCGAGGGGAGGGGAGAAGTGCCCAACGATTTCGAGCGGCGTGAGTCCCTGGCGGCGGTGGTCCGGGTCTTTGCGGCCATAAAGCGGCCGTACGTGGTCAGGATATCGGCCGAGCGGCCCAAGGAGGTCATCCACCGCGATCTGCTCGACCGGGTGCTCTCCCATCTGGAGGGGAAACGATGATCGGCCGTCGGCTGCTGGGATGTCTCTTTGCCTCTTGCTTGGCGCTTACTGCCTGCGCCGGCGTCGATTTCCGGCCGGTGGCCCGCCGGTCCGCACCCCCGCCGCCGGCCGAGGTCGATACCGGCTGTTCCTATTTCTACTATCTCTGGGGAAAGACGGCCGAACTTCAGGGGAGGGACCATTTCGACGAGGCGTTGGAGGCCTACGAGAAGGCCCTGGTCTGTGATCCCGGCGCCGACCACGTCCAGGAGAATCGGGTTCTTCTGCTCATCATGATGGGCCGGCGCCAAGAGGCGGCCGCCGTCCTGGAGGAGATGGTCGAACGCCGGCCGGACGATCGTCGGTACGTTTCGCTCCTCGCCCGCCTGTACGCCAGTATGGGCGAGGTGGACCGGGCCCGGGCGGTCTACGAGCAGGCCCTCTCCCTCCGGCCCGACGATCCGGAGCTCCTGCTCCTCCTCGGGACCCTCCATGCCCGCAATGGCGAGTACGATCGGGCCGCCGCGGTGCTGGAACGGGCTGTGGCCGTGGCGCCGGACTCACCGGCCGCCCACCTTGCCCTCGGTCGTCTCTACCGGGAACTGAAACTCTTCGACAGGGCCGTCGAGCAGTACGAAACCGTGTTGCGATTGGAGTGGTCGCCGGATCGGGTTTTGGAAGCGGGGCGGGTGCTTGAGGCGGCGGGCCGGGCCGAGGATGCGTACCGCCTGTACGAGGAGGGCCTGACCTCGGTGGACGACGATCGTATCCGTTATCGGCTCACCGATCTCGCCCTGCGTATGCACCGTACCGATCGTGCCCTGGAACTCCTAGGAGAGCTTGCCGGCGCGGCCACCGACGAGGGCGAGCGGCGGCGGTACTCCCTTGCCAGGGGGCGTCTTTTGCTCGACAGCGAGCGCTACGAGGAGGCGCGGCGCCTTTTCGAGGCCATGGCCGCCGACGACCCGGATGACGAGGAGGTCACCGTTCTTCTGGCCGTCAGTTGGTATAAACTCGGCCAGTCCGCCACCGCGGTGGACGTGCTGGAGGAATTGCTCGTCGACCAGCCGCGGGCCGGCCGCGCCGTGGTGACCCTGGCCCGTATCCTTGCCGACCTGCACCGGTTCGCCCGCGCCGATACCCTGCTCGCTCAGGCCATCGCCGAGGCGGTGGACCCCCTGCCCGAGCTGTACGTCACCCGGGTGACGGTGCTCGAACAGTGGGGCAAGACCGACGCGGCAAGCGATTTGTTCGCCGAGGCGGTGGATCGTTTTCCGGACAACCCGCGCCTGCTCTTCGAGTACGGCGTTTTTCTCGACCGGCGGGGAGAGAAGGATGCGGCGCTTGCTTCCATGGAGCGGGTGCTGGAACTCGATCCCGAGGATCCGTACGCCCTCAACTACGTGGGCTACACCTGGGCCGACGCCGGTATCCGGCTGGAGGAGGCCTTGCAGTACTGTGAGCGGGCGGTCAATCTGCGGCCGCGGGACGGGTTCATCCGCGATTCCCTCGGCTGGGCCTACTTCCGGCTCGGTCGGTTCATCGAGGCGGTGCGCGAACTCCAGTATGCCCACGACCTGGAACCGGACGATCCCACCATCCTCGAGCACCTTGGCGATGCCCTGGAGCGAACCGGTGAGATGGAGGCGGCCCGGAAATGTTGGGATGAGGCGCTTACCAAGCTCGGTGACGACGAGGACGAGGCCCGCAACCGGTTGTTGCAGAAGCTCGGCCGATCAGGGGATGGGGGAGGAAAAGAACCGTGATCCCGATCCCGATCCGGGGACGGGGACTGGTGCTGGTCCTCGTTGCGTTTTTGACGGGGTGTTATCGGTTGTCTGTAGGACCGGCCCTGGAGGGCGAACGCCGGGCCCGGGTATTGGAAGCCTTTTTCCGATTGGCCGATACGGCCGGTGCTTGCGCTTCCTTCGATGCCGACGTGACGGCCACAGCGCCCCATTGGTTCGGCCGCCAGGTCTTTTCCGGTTTTGTCGTCGGCCGGGCACCGGCCTACGGCAAACTGGTGATCCTTTCCCCCCTGGGCCAGCCGCTGGCGCTCTTTGCCACCGACGGCCGCACCTTCCAGTATCTCGACACCGGCCGGAGGCGGGCCTGGACCGGGCGGATCGCCAGTCTGGCCACGACGGAAGGCGCCGGGGTGGATACGGCCCATCTGTACGACGTGCTCACTGGCCGGCCGGTGGCGTGCGGTGCGGACGCCGGCGGGGTAACCGTGCTGTCGGAGGCGGGCGGTGACCGGTACCTGATCGGGTACCGGTGCGGCAACGGTGGGGTGTGGCACGAGTACCGGTTCGACCGGCGGGCCGGGACGATCCTCGAATATCGCCAGCGGCCCGACAGCGGCGGGGAACCGGTTATCGTGGTCACCTACGAGGAATACGCAGACATTTCTGGACAAAGGGGGGCAAACGACGCGGGATGTCGGCTGCCCTCCCGGTTGCGGATCTCCACCGAGCGCGGCACGGTGGAGATCACCCTGCACGATATCATGGTCGGCCAGCCATACGGCCCGGCCGAGTTCCGGCTGGCGGTGCCGGCTGACTATCAAATAAATCGGATTCCATGA
>CAYRGZ010000072.1:0-12575 GCA_964423785.1 uncultured Desulfobulbia bacterium | reverse complement strand
TTTGAACGCGGGATCGTCGGTCTGCCCAACAAGGATACCGTGGTTGGTTGAGAGTAACTGGTCACGGGGGGTGCTCCTTCGTCTGCCGAAGTCGCAACCTCGCGGACCGGGTATCTGGTTGCAGGGTGCCCCAGATGCAAGGAAGAGGCACGCGCCGCGTACTGGGAGCTACGCAAGCGTGCCGATGACGCCGCAGATGGGGTGCCCTGTGACCAGATACGGTTGAGAGCGGTTATTCCGGGAGGATGAACCGGCTGGTGGCCGGATCCCAGCGGTAGGCGCCGGCGGCCCAGATGTCCTCGATGCGGTCGAAGTCGAGGGTGGTTGGCCTTTTTCCCTCGAGATCCCCGAAGTCGTCGAAAACGGCCAGGATTTCTTCGTCGTCGATGGTGCCGTCCCGGTTGGTGTCGGCCCAGTGATGGGGCAGTACCTGGATGCCCGCCGAGGTGGCGGCCACAGGCGAAGTCCGGCGGCCTTTCTGGGTGATGGATCCGGTAAAGTGGAGCAGTCCCTCCATGGGAACGGATGGATCGATGGTGCAGAAATAGAGGAACTCGGCTGGCAGGGTCGTCTTACGCAACCAGCGCAGTTCGCGGGTGCCGGTGTCCTTGGCGGGCGGGATGCTGGCGAGCACCCGGATGCCGGGCGGCAGGTCCTCCTTCAGAATGACCGATACCGGTTTCTCCGTGTTGCCGGTCACCACGATCTTGACCGGAAAGGGGGAGCCGGGTGCCGAGTGGGCCGGCAAAAAACGGTGCGCCGTCACCTGTGATGCCGGCGGTACCAGGCGGACGGCGACCAGGATGGCCATGCCGATGAGGACCGCCAGCATGGCGGCGAAGACCTGTCGGCGCGGCAGGCCGGCGGTCGTCGGCGGCGGGGATTGAACCTCTTCGGAGTCTTCCGTCGATGTTTCCGGCGTCGGCTCTTCTGGTTCCTTGTCGAGGATTTCCTCCAGAGAGACTTCCAGGGCCTCGGCCAGTTTCACGGCGTTCTGGCGTTTGATCGTCTGGTAGCGCCGATTTTCCCAGCGGGAGACGGTGTCGGTGGTGACACCCACCACCGTGGCTACGTAGAGCTGAGTGAGGCCCTTTTCTTCGCGCAGGCGGCGGACACGGGCCCCGTCGATCTTGGCCATCGTTGCGTCTGGTGTCGGCGACATGGCGGCTAGACCGTATCGGTGGCAAGTTTCGTCGGTGACGGCGGCTTGCGCCACAGGGGAGACAGGGTGTAGAGGAGGATGGGCCCGGCGATGAAGCTCGTGGGATGGACCAGGAAGGCGGGTATCAGGCCAAGGACAAAGCTGACCGTGATTTCGAGTACGGAAAGCGACGGCAGAACGGCGCTGAAATGCTGCCAGTTGACGGGAAAACAGCACATGAGGATGCTGGTGGCAAGCATGGCGACGGGCACCAACCCGGGCGGTAGGCTGAGTATGCCTGCCATCGCCAACCAGGCGCCGGCCGGGCTCGGCAGGCCGCGAAAGAAGCCCGCCGGGGTCTTGGCTTTCGATTTACTGTAATCGTACAGCCGGGTCCCGGTGGCGATGACATAGAGAACGCCGGTGATCACCCCGCTGGGATGCCAGTCGGTAGCGGCCCCGGCCAGCACCGCCGGCGCCATCCCGAAGCTCACCATGTCGGCCACCGTATCGAAGTACTTGCCGAAGGTGCTGGTGACGGCCAGACGCCGGGCCACGGCCCCGTCGACGATATCGCAGGACATGGCGAAGAAGATGGCGAACACCCCGCTGAGCAGGTGGCCGTCCAGGCCGACCCGGATGGCGAAGAGCCCGGCGGCCAGATTGCCGAAGGTGAAGAGCTGGGGCACCAGCACCAGGGCCGGATTGCGGCTGCGGGCCGGCAACAGGCGGATGCAGACCGAGATGGTTGCCAGCGTCACGGCGAGCCATAGGAGCAGGTTGGCGATCACCATCAGTTTTGGCAGATCCGTGAGCACGGCGCCGCCGAAAAAGAGTTTGGCCAGATTCTGGGACAGGGCCTTTTTCTTGCCGAATTCGTTGGCCCCGTGCACGCTGACGCCGCGCAGGAAGGTGGAGGTGACGTCGAGGGCCAGCAGGATGCCGAAGGCAAGATGGGAGATGGCGGGCCAGAAGAGGGCCAGTGTCGAGTAGGTGATGATCTTGTCCACCGCCGGGTCCAGGGCCTTGCCGCTCTGACTCACCTGGCCCGTCTCCCGGGCGAGCGCCCCGTCCACCACATCGAAGACGATGACCAGGGTGACGATGAAAAAGGCGAGCCCGCCGACGAGCCGCCAATCCACCCCGGTGGCGGCGGCGATTTCCATCCGGAAGAACCAAAGAAGCCAGCCGGGAATGAAAAAGAGGATCCGGCCGATGGTGATCTGGTTCGGCGTCAGGCCGATGTCGTAGCCCAGCCAGTGAATGAAGCGGGTGAAGTGGCGGTCGAACATGAGGTGGTCGGTGCCGGTCGGCGGGCACCGTCATCGTTTCTTGAATTGGAAGATGATCTCGTTCTTGCGGATCAGCCCGTAGCGACGGCGGGCGAACTCCTCGAAGTAGCGGTCATCGTGTTCCAGCCGGCCGATTTGCGTGGTCAGGTCCTGGATGTCTTTTTCCAGGGCGGCATTTGTCGCGCGGACGGCGGCCACCTGCTGCTCCAGGCGGTGGAGGCGCATCAGCCCCCGGTCGGAGATGCCATGCCAGCCGACGAGCAGGGCCAGGAGCGGCAGGGCGATGCAAAGATTGCGGCGTTCTCGGGGTGGCATGCTTTCCCAGCCAGGCATGGTCGTACCTTCGGGACATGGTTGTGCCGACACCGGCCGACCCGGCGTCACAACTCCATCAAACTATAGCGGACCGGCGTATTTTGTGCCAGTGGAAACCAGATCAGGTTATGGAATACCCATGCCGGCCATACAGAGGATGCCGATTTCATAGAGCAGGTAGAGCGGTCCGCCCATGAGGGCCATGTTGACCACGTCCGGGGTCGGGGTCAGGACCGCGGCCAGGATGCTGATGATGAGGATGGCGTACCGGCGGCTGGCGGCGAATTGCCGGCGGGAGAAGAGCCCCGCCTTGCCGCAGAAGATCATGAACACCGGCAGTTGGAAGATGACCCCGAAGGCGACGATGAACAGGGCCACGAAACCGACGAATCGGTCGATGGAGATGAGCGGTACGAGGTCGGCGGAGCCGTAGCCGAGCAGGAACTTGATGCCGTAGGGTAGGGTGACCAGGGTGCAGAAGACGGCGCCGCCGTAAAACAACAGGCAGGTGGCGCCGATGAACAGCAGTTGTACCCGGAGGCTCAACCGGAACGGCCGGGCCAGGGCCCGCCAGATCACGGTGAGATAGAGCGGCATGAGCACCAAGATCGCGGCAAAGAGCCCCAGCTTGACGTGGGCCAGAAAGGGCTCGGCCACACTGTAGTAGGCGAGACGCTGGTCGAGATGGTCTTGCAGAAGATACAGCAGTTGCGGTGATACGCCGATGAAGGCCACGGTGACCGCCACCGTGGTTCCGGCGAGCACGAGGAACGACCTGCGAAATTCCTTGAAGAACCGGACCAGTTGCTCGTGCAGTTCCACGACGCCACCGCCCCCTGCCGGCCGATTGCGGCCCTAGAGGATGTTTTGCCGGATGTAGTCGGCGGCGTTCCGGAACAAGGCCACTCCCTGCCCCTCTTCCGGCAGTTTCTCCCGGGTCCAGCGCGGGTGGTTGGTCCGGTGCAGGAAGGCCTCAGGATGGGGCATGAGGCCGAAGAGCCGGCCGGTGGGATCGCAAATGCCGGCCACCGCGGCTGGCGAGCCGTTGGGATTGGCCGGATAGTCCATGGTCGGTTCCCCGGTCTCCGGGTCTGCGTAGCGGAGTACGGCCAGGTGTTCGTCCAGGATGCGCTGCAGGACAGCGTTGTCGTCGGTGACGAACTTCCCCTCCCCGTGCCGGACCGGGTAGTAGAGGGAATCGAGCCCGCGGGTGAAGACGCACGGTGAATCCGGGTCCACCTTCAGGTTTACCCAGCGGTCTTCGAAGCGGGAAGAGTCGTTGTAGGTGAGACTCGCCCGCCGTTCGTCGTAACGGCCGTCGAAGCCGGGGAGCAAGCCGGTCTTGACCATGAGCTGAAAGCCGTTGCATACCCCGATGACCAGCTTTCCATCGTTGATGAACCGGGCCAGCTGGTCCACGAGCCGTTCGCCGCCCGGTTCCACCACCGCGTAGCGCCAGCGGTGGGCGCCGGCCTGGCCGGCGCCGAGATCGTCGCCGTCCAGGAAGCCACCGGGCAGGTTGAGCATGTGGTAATCGTCCAGGCGGTATTCGCCGTGCAGCAGTTCCGCCATGTGGACGATATCCACCTGGTCGAAGCCGCCGAGACGGCAGGCCTGGGCCATCTCCATCTCGCAGTTGGTCCCGTAGCCGGTGAGAACCAGGGCCTTGATCGGGGTGCGCATCGTCATCTCCTCGTCTCGTTGTGGCGCCCCATACGCCATTCGCCAAGCGTTTCCGCCTGCAAGCGGTCGAAAAATCCTTCCATGAATCGGTGTCGTTCCCATGCCAGCCGCCGGCCGGGTTCGGTGAGCATCCGATCCTTGATGTGCCGGAGCTTGAGCATGTATTCCCGGAAGGCGGTGTCTTCCCGCGAATAGGCCTCGGTGGCGGCGATGTCCACCTCCGGGTTGTGGAGCCGCGCCCCGATCTGGCCGGCGAAGTGAAAAGCGCGGCCGACGCCGGTGGCGCCAATGGCGTCCAGTTTATCGGCGTCGTAGAGAACCATGGCCTCGATGGTGCGCGGCGGGATCGATCGCCGGTAACGGTGCGCTGCGATACAGTGCCGGATCGCTTCGATATCGGCCTGCACGAACCCCAGCGCAACAAGGATCTCCCCGGCCATGGCGGCGCCCCGTTCGGCGTGGCAGACCGTACCACGGGCGGCGGTTTCCGCCGGTCGGCCGATGTCGTGCAGGATCGCCGCCGCGGCGATGATATCGAGCCGGCCGCCGGTCTGGTCGCCGAGATAGAGGGCGGTGTTGTACACCCGCCGGACATGATCCATGTCGTGGCAGCCGTCCTCGCCGGCCAGGTACTCCGCCGCCGTGGCGAACAGGCGGCTCGTGAGCGCATCCCCGAGGGGATGTCGGCGGTCGCATGGAAGAGGACGTACGGTCACGGGCCGAAGAGGTAGTCTTCCAGCCAGTCGACGGCGAAAACGAGCAACTCCTCGTCGGTGGCCGGCAGATTGCCGCGGCCGAGGCCGGCCTGCCAGTCGATCCGGAACTGGTCGAGATTATAAAGGGCGGTGAGCACGGTGTCCAGTTGCTTTTCGGTCGGCCGCCACCCCTGGCGTAATCGCTCGTGCTGGAGGATGCGCAGGACCACCGTCTCGTACTCCTCGTACGGGGCGAGTTCCTGACTTTGGGTCCAGCGGTCGAGGTCCTGGGATACCGGCTCGTCGAAGCCCCGGCAGTGGGGTTCGCGGACGAGAAGGTGGCGGCGCTGGACGCGGCCGTTTTGCAAGGAAGTGCCGCGGGCCACCGGGTAAAGCCGGCAGGCCGCCGGCCGGTGGGGATAGACCCGGCAGCCGTCGGCGCTCACGAAGGGGCACCGTCCCTGGTCGTCCTCTTCCATGGCGAGGTAGACGAGGGGAAAGGTGGCGCCCTCCACCGGTTCGATGAGCGCATACCGATCGAGGAAGGCCATGGAGGTGAGCTGCAGCCCCCGTTTCAGACGCAGGACGTCATAGGGCGACAGCACGAGATCGAGAAGCCGGCAGCATTCCGTGAAGCACGGTACGCCAGGATGACAGGCGAAGGTGAACCGCTCCCCCGCCGCCAGGGGAACGACGGTGCCGGTCGGCGAGGCAGCCACCACCGGTCACCGGGCTTCTTTTCTCTTCCACACCGTGAGCAGCGCCCCGGCGATGAAGATCGACGAGTAGGTACCGACGATAATACCGGTGAGCAGCGCAAACGAGAAATCGTGGATGACGCTGCCGCCGAACAGGAAGAGTGAAGCGACCACCAGCAGGGTGGTCAGCGAGGTGACGATGGAGCGTCCCAGTACCTGATTGATACTGGCGTTGATGAGGTCGGTCAGCGGCATGGACGGACCATGTTTCTTGGCCAGTTCCCGGATACGGTCGAAGACCACCACCGTGTCGTTGAGGGAGTAGCCGGCCAGGGTCAAGAGGGCGGTGACGATAAGCAGGTTGATCTCGATGTTGAACAACCAGCAGATGCCGAGCACGGCGAGCACGTCGTGGAAGGTGGCCGCCGCCGCCGCCACGCCGAAGCGGATGTCGAACCGGAACGCAAGATAGATGATGACGCCGATGAGCGAGATGGCGATGGCCTCCAGAGCCTTGTTGCGCAGAGTCTCGCTGATGGAGGAGCCGATCTCGGTCTCGCTGTCCAGGGTGAACTTCACGTCGGGCAACTTTTCGGTCAGGGCGGCGGTGATCTGGTCCGACCGGCTGCCGATCGTGTCTTCGGACTGCTTGATCTTGACGATGAGGCGGTTTTCGTTGATCACCTGCTGCAGCTCGATGCCGTCGAAGTCGGCCAGGGCCTGGCGGACGTCCTTCAGGGCAAAGGGCTGTTCAGCCCGGTATTGCAGCATGGTGCCGCCGGTGAAGTCCACTCCCAGATTGGCCTGCCCCCGCAGGATCTGGATGAAGGCGATGCAGCCGATGAGCACCAGGATGACGGAGAACCCGAAGGTGAAGTTCCGGATCTTCATGAAGTCGAAGGAGGGCTTCTCCACGAAACGCAGGAAGTGGAGCGGCTTGAGGCCGCCGCGCTGGTGGAGGAAGTCGTAGACCAGCCGGGTGCCGAACAGGGTGGTGAACAGGTTGAAGACGATACCCAGCGACAGGGTGACGGCAAAGCCCTTGATGGGGCCGGTGCCGAACAGGAAGAGGGCCAGGGCCGTGATCAGGGTGGTGACCTGGGAGTCGACGATGGACCAGAACGCCTTGTCGTAGCCGCTCTCCACTCCGGACTTCACCGTCTTGCCGAGGGCGAATTCCTCCCGCATGCGCTCGAAGATGAGGACGTTGGAGTCCACCCCCATGCCGATGGAGAGGATGATACCGGCGATGCCCGGCAGGGTCAGGGTGGCCTGCAGGGCGGCGAGCCCGGCGAACAAGAAGAGGATGTTGATGAGCAGGGCGACGTCGGCGATCACCCCCGACATCCGGTAGTAGACGATCATGAAGATGAAGACCAGAGCCGCG
Source organism: uncultured Desulfobulbia bacterium (assembly GCA_964423785.1). GTDB lineage: Bacteria > Desulfobacterota > Desulfobulbia > Desulfobulbales > S012-135 > S012-135. Next base: position 5,364 of record CAYRGZ010000072.1, on the reverse strand, counting down.
CCCCAGAGGCCGGAGTAGAGGCCCCGGTTGATGGAGTCGTGGCCCAGCGAGGCGCCGACGGTAAGGTTCTGGATGACATTGACCGGCGCGGGCAGGGCACCGACCCGCAGCACGATGGCCAGATCGCTGGCCTCTTCATACGTGAAGTTGCCGGTGATCTGGGCCCGGCCGCCGAGGATCTTCTCCCGGATCACCGGTGCCGACTTGACCACGTCGTCGAGGATGATGGCGAATCGCTTGCCGACGTTCTCCGAGGTCACCTTGGCGAAGATCTTGGCGCCCCGGCCGGTGAACTCCAGGGAGACCAGCGGCTCGTTGAAGGTACCGCCGATCCGCACCTGGGCGTCTTTCACCATGTCGCCGGTCATCATCACCTGTTTCTTCACCAACAGCGGCGATTGGCGTTCGATGCCGGTCTGCGGGTCCACCGAGGTCTCGAAGTAGATCTCGGTGCCGGGCGGTAACTTGTCGGCCAACAGGCGGTTCAGCTCCTTGCGGTCGCCGCCCCAGGTCCACTGGCCGGACTGTTGCACCCCGTTGATGAGGCTCCAGATATCGACCCCGCCGGGATCGGCCACCATCTTGAATTCGAGCTGGGCGGTACGGCCGATGAGGTTCAAGGCCCGGTCCGGGTCCTTGACGCCGGGGAGCTGAACGACGATCTCGTCGGTCCCCTGGCGGACGATGACCGGCTCTGCGACGCCGAACTGGTCGATACGGTTACGGATGATCTCCAGGGCCTGGTTGACCGCGTTCTTGCGGATCATCTGCACCCGGTCGTCGGAGAGCCGCACGGTGATGCGCGGAAAGCTGCCCTCCTCGGCCTGGACTTCTATGTTGAGATTGGGAAAATCGTCTTGGATAATCTGCTGGACCGTGGTCAGGGCGCTGGTATTGGGGAGGGTGTAGCGGATGACGTGCGGATCGTCGCTTTCCGTCCGCACCACCGAGACACCCTTTTCCCGCAGGGTTTCCTCGAGGTCGGCGGCCGCGAATTCGAGGGAGTTCTCGATCGCCTTGTCGAGATCGACCCGCAAGACGAGATGCATGCCGCCCTGCAGGTCGAGGCCGAGCTTCAGGTTGCCGGGGGCCAGATACTTGGTCCACCACTCGGGCACCTTGACCCCGAAGGAGGGCAACAGGGCGATGCCCGAAAACAGGATAACGAACACCATCAAGGTGATTTTCCAGCGCAGCGTCTTGGTCATAGGATCCCCCATCCAGGTGTAACGACATGAAAAGGCGGCGTGATTATACCGTACTAGAGGCAGATGTCAAACGATCCGGCAAGAACGGATCGTCGTCCGGGACGACGAGGAGGGACAAAAAAAGGTGGCGCGGCCGGCGAGTTTTCACTATCTTTTGAGTCAGTTTCCTGTTTGACGGAACCTGCCGCGCCGCGGCTTCGTCGGTTCATCGTCTGTAATTTTTTAAAATAAACTCCCCGTATTCCATGCGTAAACTGAAAAAAAACCTGCGGGATCTGCCGGGCCGCGACCTTGTCGACCTTGCCGTGTCGGCCGTCCGGGAAAAGAAGGGGGAAAACGTGGTCGTCCTCGACGTCCGCGGGCTGTGTTCCTTCACCGACTATTTCGTCATCGTCAGCGGTCGTTCCACCCGGCATGTCCAGGGCATCGCCGAGGCGGTGGACCAGTGCCTCGGCAGCCGACGGTTGAAGGAGTCGGCCGTCGAGGGCTGGAGCGAGGGCCACTGGATCCTGCTCGACTACGAGGACCTGGTGGTCCACGTCTTCTACCATGAAACCCGCGTGTTCTACGATCTCGAGGGGCTGTGGCACGACGCCCCGCGGCTCGAGATCGGGACCGAGCCCGACGACGACACGACCACAACAGCGTGATTCCGATGTCTCGACCGAAACCAGTGCTGCTCGCCATTCTCGACGGCTGGGGCGAGGGGGAGCCCTCGCCGACCAACGCCGTCCACGTTGCCGCCACTCCCAACATGGACCGGTGGCGCAAGCAGTATCCGTTCACCACCCTGCTCGCCCATAACGGCGCCGTCGGCCTGCCCGAGGGCCAGATGGGCAACTCCGAGGTCGGGCACCTCAATATCGGCGCCGGCCGGGTTGTGTACCAGGATTTCACCCGCATCAACCTGGCCATCGAGCAAGGGGATTTCTTCGACAATCCGGTGCTGGTGGAAACCATGACCGCGGTACGCCGTTCCGGCGGCGGCCTGCATCTCTTGGGACTGGTCTCCGACGGCGGGGTGCACAGTCACATCGACCATCTTGCCGCCCTGTTGCGGATGGCCGCCCAGGCCGGTATCGAGCGGGTGTACGTCCACGCCTTTCTGGACGGCCGCGATACGCCGCCGGAAAGCGGTGCCGGATATCTGCGGCGGCTGGAGGATATCATCGCCGAGACCGGCGTCGGCCGAATCGTCATGGTATCCGGCCGCTATTACGCCATGGACCGGGACAAACGCTGGGAACGGGTGCAGTTGGCCTGGGAGGCGATGGTGGACGGTCGCGGCCCCACCGCCACCGATCCGGTGGCCGCGGTGGAGGAAGCCTACCGGCGCGGCGAAACCGACGAGTTCGTCGTGCCGACGGTGATCGTCGATGCCCAGGGCCGGCCGCTGGCCACCATCGACGACGGTGATTGCATCATTTTTTACAATTTCCGGGCCGACCGGGCCCGGCAGCTCACCCGCGCCTTCACCGAGGAGGGATTCGACGAGTTTGCCATGGCCCGCCGGCCGCAGCTGGCCCGGTTCGTCACCTTCACGGAGTACGAAAAGGATTTCGATCTGCCGGTGGCCTTCCCGCCGCTCTCCCTGGAACGCATCCTCGGTGAAGAGGTCAGCCGGGCGGGACTTTCGCAGTTACGTATCGCCGAGACCGAGAAGTACGCCCATGTGACCTATTTCTTCAACGGTGGCCGCGAGGAACCTTTTGCCGGCGAGGATCGTGTGCTGATCCCATCGCCCAAGGAGGTGGCCACCTACGACCAGAAACCGGAGATGAGCGCCTTTGCGGTGACTGATGCCCTGCTCGAAAAGTTGGCCGCCGATCAGTACGATTTCATCGTGCTCAACTTTGCCAATGGCGACATGGTGGGGCATTCCGGCAAACTGGAGGCGGCGGTCAAGGCCTGCGAGGCGGTGGACCAGTGCCTCGGCCGCATCGTCGAGGCGGTGCAGGCCAAGGGCGGCGTCGTCTGCATCACCGCCGACCACGGCAACGCCGAGATCATGACCGACCCGGAGACCGGCGAGCCGTATACCGCCCATTCCCTCAATCCCGTGCCCTTCATCCTGGTGCATGATGCGCTCGCCGATCGTCGGCTGCGCTCCGGCGGCGCCCTCAAGGACATCGCACCCACGATCTTGCATCTCCTCGGCTTGCCGGTGCCGGACGAGATGGAGGGCGACAATCTCATCCTGCAACCGTAAGCGAGCGACCAAAGATGCGCTATATCAGCACCCGCGGACAGATCGAGCCCGTTTCCTTCCAGGAGGCGGTGATGATGGGCCTGGCCACCGACGGAGGCCTCTTGTTGCCGGAACGATTGCCGACGGTGGACGACGCCACCCTCGACCGCTGGCGGTCCCTCGCCTATCGGGACCTGGCCAAGGAGGTGATCGGCCTGTTCGCCGACGATGTGGAGAACCTTGGCGAACTCATCGACCGGGCCTACGCCACCTTCGATCATCCCGAGGTGACGCCGGTGGTGGAGGTCGGCGACCTCCATGTTCTCGAACTCTTCCACGGCCCGACGCTCGCCTTCAAGGACGTAGCGCTGCAGTTGCTCGGCAACCTGTTCGAGTCTTTGCTGGCCGCCCGCAACGGCACCATGAACATCCTCGGCGCCACCTCCGGTGATACCGGCAGCGCCGCCATCCACGGCGTGCGCGGCAAGTCGAATATCAACATCTTCATCCTGCATCCCCACAAACGGGTGAGCCCGATCCAGGAACTGCAGATGACCACGGTGGTGGATGCCAACGTCTTCAACATCGCCATCCAAGGCACCTTTGACGACGGCCAGGCCATCGTCAAGGCGATCTTCAACGATATTCCCTTCAAGGAGCGGTACCGGCTCGGGGCGATCAACTCCATCAACTGGGCGCGGATCGTCGCCCAGGTGGTCTATTACGTCTACGCCGCCCTGCGGATGACGGAGCGCGGCCCGGTGGACTTCGCGGTACCCACCGGCAACTTCGGCGATATTTTCGCCGGCTACGTGGCGGCGCGGCTCATGCGGGGGGCCATCGGCCGGCTGATCCTCGCCACCAACACCAACGATTTGCTCACCCGGTTCGTCAACCAGGGGGACTACTCCAAGGGCAACGTGGTGGCCACGTCGAGCCCCTCGATGGATATCCAGGTGGCCTCCAATTTCGAACGCTATCTCTTCTATCTGAACGACTGCGATGCCGAGCGGACTCGGACCATGATGGAGAACTTCGCCGCCACCGGCCGGCTTTCCTTCGGGCCGGAGGCCGTCGCCCGGGTGCAACGGGACTTCGTCTCCAAGTCGGTGTCCGAAGGGGAGACCATCGCCACCATTGCCGAGGTGTACGAAAAGACCGGGTATCTCCTCGATCCCCATAGTGCGGTGGGAGTGAACGCGGCCATGGCCTGCCGCCGGCCCGGCGTGCCGGTGGTCTGCCTGGCCACCGCCCACCCGGCCAAGTTCCAGGCTGCGGTGGAGCGGGCCATCGGCCGGCCGCCGGAATTGCCGCCGAGCTTACGCGATCTCGAGACGCGGCCGCGCCGCTGCGAGATTCTGCCCGCCGAGGTGGAGGTGGTGCAACGGTACGTCGCCGATCACGCCCTTTCTTGATCTGACACGATCTCCTTCCCCGGCCTGCGCCGCCACAAACGCCGATTGTACAACTAACCTCCTTGCCGTTTCCCTCTCCCGGATCAAGCTGCTCATCCTGGGCTGCTGCCAAGGACCGGCTCTTCGCTCTTGCCGAGCTGTTGCCGCCGCGATCTTCCCTCCCCACCCCGCCAACTCCAACCTGCCGCATCTGCGGCGGAACCCTCGTCTATCTCTACAGTATCGTTCCAGGCCGTCCCTGGCGAGGTCCGCCGTAATGTCAGCATGTGCCCTCGGATATAGTCAAATGCACTCCAGGCCAGCGTCCCGGGCGCAGGTCAACGGGCAAGAACGTCCTCTGCCACGAAAACCGGCCCAAGCCGCTGCCATCATGTACCATTTCACACCGCCGTTCCAACCAGTCGCCACTTCCTTCCCCGGCGTCTTCCGCTCCCAACGCCGATAATTCCCCTGGCGTTTCCCCGATCCGAACATCCCCGCCGAAGCAATACCCTATAGGGGTAAGCCCTCACAGGGTGCATTTTTAGCTGGCGACGTAATCTGATATCTGGTA
>CAYRGZ010000071.1:0-12738 GCA_964423785.1 uncultured Desulfobulbia bacterium | reverse complement strand
GGGATGGGCTCCCGGTGCTGGTCGTAATCCCTTCTTCAATCAGGTCGGTTCAGACAGATATGCTGGACTATTACGAGTTCTACAGATCTCGTCGTAATCCCTTCTTCAATCAGGTCGGTTCAGACGGAACCTCATGTATTACGCCGCCTCCCGCGCGGTGCGGGTCGTAATCCCTTCTTCAATCAGGTCGGTTCAGACAGACGGTTAAGACCGATGTAGCAAAGGCAACGTATAGGTCGTAATCCCTTCTTCAATCAGGTCGGTTCAGACACACAGGGCCGCGCGGAGAAGGATACTTCCTCGTGCGTCGTCGTAATCCCTTCTTCAATCAGGTCGGTTCAGACATTCTGTCGTTGGTGCACGAAGCCGAAAAAGCGGCCACCGGTCGTAATCCCTTCTTCAATCAGGTCGGTTCAGACCATGAATTATCACGAATACTACAAGTCTCAGGGATGGAAAGTCGTAATCCCTTCTTCAATCAGGTCGGTTCAGACCTACACGGCCGCTGGCAACCGCTGGATGGCCAGCGACGTCGTAATCCCTTCTTCAATCAGGTCGGTTCAGACCGCATGGCGAGAGCGTTACAATTGGGCATGGTACACTATGTCGTAATCCCTTCTTCAATCAGGTCGGTTCAGACCCTTAGCAACCTGGAAGGTTTGGGCAATCTTCGCCGCGGTCGTAATCCCTTCTTCAATCAGGTCGGTTCAGACAGCTGGCCTTGGCGACCTGCCGCCGCGGGTCGTCAACCGTCGTAATCCCTTCTTCAATCAGGTCGGTTCAGACATTTCCCATCGGAATGAAGCCGGCCCGGTCCGCATAACTGTCGTAATCCCTTCTTCAATCAGGTCGGTTCAGACAGACGGCACAGACAAACGAGGGTAGACATGGACTATTACGAAGTCGTAATCCCTTCTTCAATCAGGTCGGTTCAGACGCGGCGGCAACGGCAATTCGGCGCTGCCGTAGAATCGGGTCGTAATCCCTTCTTCAATCAGGTCGGTTCAGACAAGCGGCCGCGAAGGAAAAAGCGGCGCTCGAAACAAAAGTCGTAATCCCTTCTTCAATCAGGTCGGTTCAGACCGGGGCGAAGGACACTTTATACCCGCATCTTCTCCGGTGTCGTAATCCCTTCTTCAATCAGGTCGGTTCAGACTGCGGGGCGTTTCCACCCTTGGCTGTCAATGGTTGTAGCGCAACGATCCGCAAACCGTCAAGGGAGAGAGAAACATTTTGGGAAACAGGGCGTGCATCAACAGCTCTTTTCATCATTAACCTGTTGTTTTTACTGCTATTTTCTCCACAGCGCAGACCAGCTCGCCCCAATCCATAAAAAAAGCAATATTTTCACTCAGTTACAAACATGCCTCAACTACCCGGCCAGGTCGGCGCGCTGCCGGGAGAAGGTTCAGGCGCCGCCACGCACCCACTGGCGCAGCCGGTCGCGCAAGCGCAACAGATCTCGTCCGTCGCACACTTCTATTTGCATCCGTCGGGCACGGTTGCGATCCGCCTCCGACAGCCGGCGGGCCGAAACCAGCATGGCACGGCCGAAAAGGCCGCCGGCCTTGTCGGCAAGGCTATCGAGTTCGTAGAGGGCCTTCTTGCCGGGACCGTCTTGGTCACGGTCCAACCGGCTGGTTTTGCACGAAACGATATAGAGACGATTGGCGTGGGTGAAAACCACGTCCAGTTCGTTGAACGTGGGCCGCCGACCGGCCTCGTCCCAGCGAAGGTCGACGTTGATCGCCGGCCGGCAGCTCGGCAACCCAAGGCGGCCCACCTCCCGGAAAACAAGTTCCTCCAGCCAGCCGCCCTGGCAAAAGAACCGGTGCTCCTCGGTGTGAACGTTGATGACCCCGTGGCCGCGGCTGGCCACACCGCAGATCTCCAGGAGCTCTGCCAGTTCACCCGCTCCCTCTCCCAACTGGTTGAGGGACACGTTGGCGAACCCGGCCCGCCCGTTCCAGGCCGCTTCCAGGGCGCTGTTCCAGCGGCCGAGGAGGCGGTCGTTCTCCTCGAAAAGACGGGCCAGGGCGTCGAGATGCGGTGCCCGCCGCTCGTGGCCCGCCGGCGGACGGCCGGTCGAAGACATGACCAAGCCGTAACAGGCCAGATAGTCACGCACCGGCACCAGGTTGTCGCCGATGGGGCGCGAGATATCCGTCGGCGCCAGGTCAAGCAGGCGGTTGTTGGCCGTGTCGAGATAGATGATACGCTTGTCGTTGAAATAGAATGCCTGGAAGGCGGCCAGGGCGCTCACCTTGGTACCGCCGGTGACATTCAGGACCAGCTCGTCGTCCGTCTCCCGGATGAGCCGTTTGCAGACCTCGGCCACGGCGGCGAAATCGTACGGATCGATCTCCTCTTGCCGGCAGGCAACGGCGCGCGGCCGGAGCACCCGCTCCAGGCGTTCGGCCTGGAGCCGCATCTGGGGCGAGACGAGCAGCACGGCCCGATCCGGCTGTTCCAGGAGCAGGGGCACCAGGTTGGGAATGGGTTGATTGGAAACGAGACAAACGTGGATGGTCATGGGATCTGCAACACCTTTGGCTACCGGCCGTATATTCGGAAACGGACGTGGGAGAAAACGTGGTGCACCGCCACCGAGCCGTCGGGGAGCCGTTCCTCCTGTGCCTCCCGCCGGGTGGTGGAGTAAACGGGCACGAAGCCGCTCTCCAGGCAGAAACGGACGAGCAGGAAGGTGGCTCCGAACTCGCCTTGGACCAGGACAAAATCACCCGCCGCGGCCGTGGCGTCGAGCCACTCGCGCACCGGGGCCAGGTACTCGGCGAGATCGTCAGGCTCCGGCGGCACCTGGGCCCAGAGCCTTCGTATTTCCGTCGGCGGCTCGATGATCCGCGCCACGCCGAGCCCCGACCGGGCATCGGCCTCCTGGGCCGGGGTCAGGGTATGGTTGAAGAGGACAATGAGGTTCATCGTGTCTGCTTCGCTTCGGCGGCCGCTCAGGAAGGCGCACGGAATAATCGTCGATGACGAAATCCCCGGCCATGTTCAGCGCCGCCCGTCTCGATCATCTCCCGTAACGACATGTCACCCCTGGTGATGCCGGCGCGAAGGGCGCGGAGCTCCGCGACAACCTGCCGCACCGGCCGCCGCCTGCGAGATTCCGAAGGGACCAAGACAGCCACGTCCACCCCGTGCCTGGCGATGGCCATGCTCCCGCCCCCGGCCACCCGCCTGAGAAATTCGGACAGGGGGGGGTGGCCTCGTATGCTCCAACCCGCATCATGAAGATCGCTCCTCCGCTTTCTCGAACTGGTCCAGGAGCTCCCAAGCAGAAAGAAATTCACAAAAAACGTACACACCGGCGCCAGGCGCCCTCATATACCTGTTTTGGTTCTTCCCCTATGTCTCTCTCGAGGCGGCGGCTACCGCCGAAATGCCCGAGATCCTGACCCGACGAATTCCTGCAGTGCTACCCAACCTTGGAATTTGCCAGGCCAACCATTGCCGACCGGCCATCAGGAAGACATCAGGCGCCAGGCTTCGTCGAGCCTATCGCGGAGATAGCGCCGCAGGTTTTTTTCCGAGGCCAGGGCCGTCTGCTCTCCGAGATCGTTCCGCGACGGCCTGCTCCCATGGGCCAGGGCGTTGCGCACCTCCCGCAAGGCGACGTACAGCCGTTGCGGACCGTCGAGCCTGGTGACATCCCCTCGACTCTCTTCGTTCAGGCGTTTACGCATCTCCTCACGCCCGGCGCGACCTTGCGCATTGCCGCCATGGGCGGCAAGACGCGCCGATATGATGGCCTCGATGCCAAGGGAGGCGGCGCGGACGTAATTGCCGATCTCAAGAGCGGCCCGGGCCGCTGCGAGCTGGCGGAGATAATGGCGCGGTTGCTCGGCCCAGGCGCACATCTTGTCGAGTTCCGGGGCGACGAGGCGAAACACCCTGTCCTTCGCGGCAATGGCGGCAAAGCGGCTGCGGGCCTTCTTGAGTTTCTTGCGCGCCCTGGCCGTATCGAGGATCTTCTCGCTGAACGAAGTCTGACACAACAGGTCGGCCGTCTCCGGATCGGCCTGCTCGACGAGGGGGGCGAACACGCCGTAGTCTCCGCTGCGGCGGTAGCCGCCAAGGGCTGCGAGCCATTCCCCGAGCCGCAACAGGCCGTCGAGCCGCAGCACCGGGGTGTAACTCTCCGGCGGCGGGGTGGTCATGTCGAGGGCGGCGTAGTACACCTCCCCGACCCGGACGTCCCGTTGCAGTTTCAGGAACAATCCGCTCAGGATTCCGAGCATGGGCAGGTGGCGGAAACCATGGCTCACGTCCATGACGAGCGAGTCGCCGGGCGAGACCGAGGACGACATGGTCTCGAGTATGTCCATCTGTTCCTCCTCGTCACGGCCGAAGGGAATCAGCCGCAGCGACACTTTGGATACGCCACGGGGCTTCATGGCCTCGCCCACGTCATCGGCAACGCGGGCGAGCAGGTCTTCGTCCACAGCGTCGCGATCCTCCCGTTCCGACAGCTCGCACCACAATTCCGCATCCCTCATCTCGCCGCCGAGCAGCGCGCCCCAGATGGACGAGGACGTGCCGAGCACCACGAGATGATCGACCGGACGGCCGGTGTCCCGCAATTCATCCAGCAGGGCGAGGCCGAAATACGGCGTGGTTCTGACCGTGCCGCCGGAAAAAAGATAGTTCGCGGGGCGGTAGCCGCCTTCGTCCCGCCTGCCTTTACCGAGAAAGGTTATGAGGGTACGCATGGCAATTCTCCCAAGCCGTATGGCGCAGTGCCTCACGCTGCCAGTCCAAAGCTATCCATGTCCGCTCCTCCATTCAGACTAGTCTTTACAGGCTGCGCAAGTGTTTCTGCAGCGCCTTCCAGGCCGCGGACTTTTCTCGCCTCGCTCTTTTGGCGTTACAGCCCCATTCCCTGAACCGCAGCTGCAGGGCCAGGGAGCAGGGCCGATCGAGCGCTTTCATCTCCACGGGATCGTTCTTGTAGGTTCCCCAGTCGGCATAGGCACGAATCTTTGCCAGCAACGGCGACACCTGCCCATCATCCAGCTCCCCGCCGCTATCGGCATCGTCAGCCGGGGCGAGGGCCGGCCAGTCCAGTCCGGCCGGGGCCAGCCAGGCGGCGATCAGCTCGTCCCGCTCGGCCGTCCATTTCTTTTGCGATCGCTCCCTGACCCGCAGGGCTGCCTTCTTGACCGTTTCAGCCACGTCGCGGCGCTCCTGCCATTGCCTGGCATCGTCGCTCTCCAGCACCTGCTGCTTCAGTTGGCCCCAGTCCTCGACCTCTTTGATACGGGTCAACAGAGGCAACCAGGGAAACTTCTTCTCAAAACACTTCTGACGCCACTGCTCGACCTCTGCCGGCTCCGCATAGTCATTGATCTTGAACCGCCCGTAGCCGAGAGAGGTCTTGGCTCCCAACCCCTCGTACTCCAAGCTTTTTTGCAAGGCGTCCCGTGCCAGTTCGACAAGACGCTCGGCATTCTGGACCGGATCGCCGGCCAGAGGATGCCGCAACAGCAGCCGGAACACGAACCTGACGCCCGGCTGGACAACCAGAAATCTGACCGGATTTGGATTCTGGTCCTCGGTTGGGCCGCGATCCGCGCCGCTACTCCGATAATAGTCGGGATAGTGCGGGTTCAGGATATCCTCCCCCAAGGACGGCACGGACAGCGGATAGGCGTCGAGCACCACGAGGCGCGCTTGCAGACCCTCCTCCTGCCCCCGGTCGGCGGCGTGCCCGAACAAGGTAAGGAACTCGCCGTCGGCCTCCCAGCAGGCATCCGGACCGATCTTCCCCGGATCACGCTCGATGGCGTCGAGCACATAGGCCAGGCGCAGCACGCCCTTCTGGCTCGATGCCGGAATGTAGGGCAGGCCGGTGTTCCAGTCGAGCACCATGCCGGTCTCCGTGGGATGGGTCATGCCCAGGCCGCTGACGAACGGCGAAACGAGTTTGGCCTCTGCGACCAGCGCCGTCCAACCCGCCCGGCGCATGGTGTCACAGAAATCCCGCTGCTGCACATGCCGGTACCGAAGTGTCTCGGCGGCCAAACCGTTCCACGGCGCGCACTCTCCATACTGCCGCACCAGCGGCGCCCGATCCTCGTGAACTGTGGTCTTGAAGCGTTTACGGCCGCTCTCCTCGATCTCTAGCCACTTGTTGAACACAAGACCAAAATTGGCGTTCCGCAGGCCGTCCCGCAATGCCTCGTTGATCTCGGAACTCACCGGCCGCATCACGCGCCTCCCTCGTCGAACAACGCCGCGTTGGCGAACCGCTTCACCCATTCCAGCAGGGCCAGGGTCTCCCGCTGGGCCTGGAGATAGTCGGCCTGGGTCATCTCCCGGCTTATGTATGCAATGACATCGGCTTCCCCGTCGCCCTGCAAGTGTCCTTGCCGGCGCAACCAGGAGGTAATGATGCTATAGGCGACATAATGCTTGTCGTCCCTTTTGAATCGGTGCCCGTTGCTGTCCGTCGCCTTGGCCAAAAGAAATGCCAGCGTCTGGCCGAATCCGTTCTGCAGGATCATGGCCGGCAGCCCAGCGGAAAAGGACGGAAATTCGTCCCGTAGCTTTTTCTTGGCGTCTCCAGGTCCTTGCAACGCGTTACGAAGCTCCTGGAGCGAAAACGCAGCCCTCTCCTGTCCGAGTGTGTGCGGCATGACTCTCCTCCTTGTTTACTGCGCCCCGTTTTTCCCGATCCAATTGACGGCAAAGATGCCGCGGCCCAGGGTCATGTCCCCGCCCATCTGGATATGGCTGGAAACCGCGGCCATAACCCCGTCACGAATGGCGGCCATCTTGATGGGATCGTCTTTCTCCACCCGCTCGTCACCGAAGAAGACCAGGGTGTAGAGCACCGAGTCGGCGGGCAACAGTTCCTGGTAGCGCAGGGAGCCTTTCGAAGTGACGCCGGTCTTCGGGTTGATGGCGATCTGGGCCTGCACCTCGGTGGCGGTCTCCACCAGGAAGGAGAAATGATCGTCCGGTACCAGGACCAGCCGGTCGATGTCCGGCGCGAGCGTGGCGAACAGGTCGTTCAGGCCGGACACATCCCCGTCCGTTGCCTGCAGGCAGAGGTCCTCCAGGATGAGACGGCCTCTCAATTCGCCGGTCACTGCCAGGCAGTGGCCCCCGCGCACCGAAACATCGGTCGCGTCGGCCGGGATGCCGGCTAGGGCCAGGTCCCGCGCCAAGCGCTTGAGGAGGCGGGGACAGGTCACCCAGACGAAGGGGGCCTGGTTCGCCCGCACGGGGAAGGCCAGCAGACGGGCGTCGGAAAAGGCCACGGCCCCGGCCTGGGCCTCACTCTCCCCCTTCTCGGCGCCGAACACGGCCCGGACCGCATCCCTCGCCTCCTTGACCTTGTCGCTGAACGGTTTGAACGTGTCGTCCCGGTGCGCCCAGGTGCGGAAGCAATGGTCCCGGAACGCGCCCTTGACCCCGGAACTCTGGATCATGGGCCAGCCGGTATGCCGTTCCCGCTGGATGGGCAGATCCACGGCCCCGGTGGCCGAGCCGGAGCCGGCATGGACCGGGCTGATGGCGTGCAACACACAGACCCTCGTGTTTTCCTGCAAGTACATGAAGCTCCTCCTTTGTCGTTCAGATGGCGATGAACCGCTGATCCTCGAGTTCGGCGGCAAAAACCGAGCCGGCCGGGAAATAGCCCCGCATGGGCTTGTGGAACCGCGTCTGCATGTTCCATCCGCCGACCCGGAAGATACGACCCACGGCGCGCGGCACATCGTCTGGGACCAGCTCCGTGGGCACGGGACAGAGGGCCAGGCGGCACGATCCGCCGGTGGCCGGTAAGATGACGTCCGGCATCCGTTCGTAGCGGCATATCCGCTGTTCGCCGCCGAGCTGCAGAATGCCGGAGGCCGCGAGGCATCCTTCGGGGTTGCGGTCGATGGCGAAGAGCAACGCCACCCCGTCCTGCAACCGGATATGTGTGGTGCTGTACAGGTGCCCCTGCCGGACGACACGCTGGCCGGTCAACGCGATGCCCGTACGGGGCTCACGCCGGAACAGGGCCGCAGCATCCAATACGGCCGGCTCGTCCGGGGACAGGTCCTCCGCCAGCCGCCGCACCACGAGTTCGAACTTCCCGCCGTCCCGGGCCGAAGCGAGCGCCGCGCCGGTGATCCAGCGTCCGGCGAGCGGCACGAGATCCCGTCCTCGCGGACGATGCACCCAAAAAGGACGAACCGCGCCGCCGGCCAGGCCAAAATCGGCCGCCGCCAGGGGCCGGGCCGGCTCTACGAGCACACGGTCGCCGTCGGCCGCCGCCTTGAGCGCCCGCTTGTCCACGAACCAGTGGGCCGGCGCGGGAAGAAGCGCCTGGCCCGCAACGGCGAAGAGCGGCCCGGTCACCGTGAAGCCCGGGGCGTCCGGCTTGCCCAGAAGGGGAAGGTGGGCATACTCCTCCGGCCGGTCCAGGAACGATCCGGGCTCCACCCCGTTCTGGGCGAGTACCGCGGTGCGCACCGCGCCACAGATGGTCTCGGGGAGCGGGGGGAACAAGGTGTCCACCTCGTGATGCTCGCCGGCCTCCATGCCCTCCGCTCCCCGGAAGAAGAGGGTGTCAACCGGTTCGATGCGGTACCAGTAATGTGCTTGCGGGGTCATGATACGCCTCCGTTCTTCCCATGTTGCAGCCATTGCCGCTGGTGCCACCCAACGAACTTGGCCACCACGAGCGTCTCCACCGGCAGCTCGTCGGCCGCGAGCCCAACCCTGGGGGCGACAAGTCCGGCGATCGTACGCGCCAACTCGTTTCTGGCAGCCGTCCGTTCCTCTGCCCCGATTTCGGTCTCCTCCCCCGTGGCGCGGGCGATCTGCTTGGCGAGGAACGCGGGCAGCATGGCCGGATCCTGCTCCAGGATCGCTGCGATGCCGGGGCGGAACCTGTCCAGACGATAGGCGAGCGAGGAACTCATGCCGCCCTCCTCCTGGCCGGCGATGGCATGGCCAGCCGCCAAGAAGAGATCCACCAGGGAGCCATCCTCTCCGGGCCCGTCCCCGGCACGAAAGACCGGCAGTGGCTGCTGGCTCCAGTTGCACAGGAAGATCCGGCCGCCGCCACTGCGCTTGTCGAGCTCCACGGCCAGGGCGTTGCGCCCGCCCTCCTCCTTGGCAAGGTCGAGCAGTTCGTGGGCCCGGGACAGGACCCGGCCCAACGGCCGCTTGTGGTGGGCGATCACGATGCCGGCGGAAATGGAGATCCCCTCTCCTGCTCCCAGGTGACAGACCAAGCGTCCCGGTTCCGGTCGCCACGTCCCGCAGCCGTCCAGGATCTGCCGGCTTCGGTCCCGTCCGTAGAACAGGAAACCCGCCGTGTAGAGCCGGGCGATTTCCCGCGCCGCCGGCAGCACGGTGCCAACCGGCAGCACGGCGCACACGTCGTCGCCGCCGGCATAGATGAGCCGGCCTTGATGACGTTCCACGACCTCGGGCACGGCGAGCAGGGAAAAGTCACCCAGGGCCTCGGATACGGCGGCGTGGAGCGCCGGTGAGATCAGACGCCGCCTGCCGAGACGATCCTGCCAATATCCTCGGTAGCCGGCATCGAAATTCGGCCGTTCCAGCCGTGCGCGCACGTCCGGATGCAGAACCGTCTCCCACCGCGCCCCCAGGGTGAGACCGTTGAGGAGATCGCCCATCCTGTCACCGTCCATGAGGAGCACGGCATAGTACTTCCAGGCGTCGTCCGGTTTGGCGTGCCTGAAGACTCGAGCCGCCGCCCGGCGCTCTTCGTCGGAGATGGTGGTGTCCTCGATCCGAGAGTCCTCCTGCTCGTGCAGGCACTGGGCGAGAACCTTCGCCTTGGCCTGGCATCCTGCATCGGTCCAGCCCAGATCAGCCAGGGCCTCGGCCAACTTCCGGTTTTCCTTGGCCGCGCTGGACAGACCGGCGAACCAGCCGCTCAGGGCTACCAACGTGGTGGACGGAAAACTTTCGGCATTCTTGAAAAACGGTCGTAGCGGATGCTCTTTGTCCCTGCCGCAAACCCGCCCGGCCAGCCGTTTCACGAGGCCGATGGCGCAGAGGCGCTCGGTCTCCTTGAACTCGCCCTCGAAGGCGGCCCGAAGGTCACGCCAGAATGGGTCCTCGGACGGCCGCGGGTTCGGGTCCGGAGGGTCGTCGTAGTGCAGGATCTCGAATTCGCCGAACATGTCGCACTTGATGCCAGGCTCCGGGTCGCGCCGGTCACGCCGCGCCGACTTGCTGGCCGCGAGCATGGCCTGGGCCAGGGCGTGGCTGGCGGCGTACAACTGGCCGCGGCCATCGCCGATGTCCACGCCGTACCTGCCGAGCAACCGGCTGGTATCATCGAAATCCTCCAGGCAGCGGGTAAAGATTTCCGGGTGGAGCAGTTCCTCCAGGATATCCCTGTGCGCCGCGGCGGCCAGGGGCGCGGCCCCCCACTGCGGTTCCCAGTAGCTCGCCATCTGGCGGCGGAAGATGCGTTCCACGTCGCGGAATCTTTCGGGCGGAACGCCCCTCAGCCCGTCACGCACCAGAGCCAGGGTGCGCTCGCCGAGATCGTTCCAGGCCGCGGTGATCGCCGCGGTGATCGCCCCGGCGATCTCGGACTCCATGCCGGCCGGCACCAGACAGACGAACTTGTTGGGCAACGAGGCCACCTCGCGGGAACGGACAACGAGTCCGGCGCTCTCCAGCTTGCCGAGCGGCTCGGCCAAGCCGTTGCGCCGCAGCCAGTCGTCCACCAGGGGCTGGTTGTGCAGGCTGGGATAGAGCAGATGGTCCGGTCCCAACCCGCACATCACCGCCTTGATCCCCTCGAACGCAAGCCAGGACAGGATGAGCGAACCGGCCCAAAAGTCGCGCAACTTGCGGGCCCGGCCGATGAAGTCCTGCACCGGGGTCAGCGCGTACACCAGGATGGACGCGCTGCCCCCTCCCGAGAGATCCCGGCAGGAGGCCAGGGCGCTGACCAGGCCGTTGTGCTGCCAGATCGAATGGTCGGGCATCCTGGTATCGGCCGGCAACCGCTCCCAGAGCGCGCCGAGCCCGCCGATGTTCTCCTGGTTGAGCCGCCGCCGGAAAAGGAAATAGAGGTAGAGGAAGCGACGCGGCGCAAAGGCCGCCTCCTTGCCGCGCACCTGCCGGTCCTCGGATATTCCCTCTCCGGAGCCGGCCTCCACGCCCAGATCGGACTGCACCAGGCGGCGCATCGCCTCGGCAACCGCCGTCTCCTCCTGTTTGCCGGGCAGGCCGATCTCCAGCGGATCGTTGCCGCCCGTCGGGTGCGTGAGGCGAGGCCGGGCCTGGAAGTCAACGGCGCCGTTGCGCCGCTCGTCCTCGGAATAGCCCGGTAAGGTCTGCCGATCCATGCCGGCCGCCGTCCTGTCCGCCTCGGCGTACTCCTTGTGGCGGATGGTGGAGGAGATGGCAAAGGCGTCCAAGAGCAAGTTGGCCCGCTCCTGGTGGCCGGGAATCGCCAGGGCCTTGTCCGGCGGGTCGTGCAGGAAGTACTTGACCTTGTCGTTCCAGTAATCGGCGTCATCGCGAAACCGGCTCATAGCGGCACCTCCTCCGGGCGCACCCGGGACAGTCCGAGTTCGTCGAGTTTGTTGTGGACCTTACGCCAGATCCGTTGCTGCCGCTCCAGATCGTCCGGCCACATCCGGTGACTGAACCGGTGCGGCAGGTGCAGAAAATAGCCGCGGTGGCCGTCTGGCTCCTTTCGGACCACAAGTCGTAGGGCCGAGCCGTGGCGGCCGGAGTTGCCCCAATCTGCCACCGCATGTCGTATCCCTGCCGGATACCCCAAGACATGCCGATCCTCTGGAGCCGGATGCGGCCCCTTACCGGAAAACGGAAGCGCGAGACGGACTTTCAGATAGAGGCGGGCAAGATCATTCATGGCCGAATCCCAATCCTTATGTGGATCCGTTCGCCAGACGAGAGGTTTTCCCAGATCGTCCTCTCCAAAACCTGTCGGATAATCCCGCACGAAATAGTCTGTCCACCTCCTGGTCAGCGCGGCCCAGCCGTTGCTCGGCAGAGGAAGGCCACCGGCATCGACGATCTTGAAGCTGCCCCAACCGTTTCGAGAACGGGAGCCGACGGCTCCGAAATGTCCCACGAGAGCCATGACACGACCGATCATGTCCACCGCCTGCCGGCCCGATACCGTGAGTTCGAGCTTGAAGCGCCCACCGGGCTTGAACGCCCCCTTCCCTTCCTTTTCCAGGCGCCCACCTCGCTTGATCGGTCCGTATCCCAGATACAGGAAGGAATCCACGGGGACCAATTTGCCCTTGGAGTTTTTCACCGAGGGGTGATGCAGAGATGCCCCCTTGGGAAATTCTCCGGACGCGTAATGTGATGGGGAGCCGGAGACGAACACGGCTATCCGGCTCTTGCCGCCCTCGTTCTCTCCCTCACCCGCTATGCCGAAGAGCTGCGACTCTTCCCGGTACAACTGCTCCGGCGTCTTGCCGAATCCTTCGGCCACCCGCCACCAGTAACGCAAGAGCCCCTTGAACGGCGCGGCCCGTAACTCCGCCTCCTGCCTGGCGTTGCCAAGGAACATCGGTGTGACGATCTCGCACTCCAGAGTGAACCGCTCTCGATTCAGAAAGCGGCCGATGTTGATCTTCATCCCGCAGACCTCCTTGTGTCCTGTTGCATCATTTCCTCCTTGCCCTTTTTAACCTCTTTTCGGTTGCAGGGCCGCATCCGCAACGTTGCCGTTTCCTTCGGACGGGA
>CAYRGZ010000070.1:1609-13016 GCA_964423785.1 uncultured Desulfobulbia bacterium | reverse complement strand
GGTAAAAAGGCTCAAATAGGCGAAAAAGCGCGGGCAACTTGGATCGCCCTGCATGTAGCCCACCGAGTAGATGTGCACCAGCAGGCTGATACTGGTGACAACGATGAGCATGGCGGCGGTGAGCTGGTCCACCAGGAATCCGAAACTCACCTGAAAGTCGCCGGCGGTGATCCAGGTATAGAAATCGGCATCGATGACGATACCGTGCGCCACGTCCCAGCCGGCGGCCAGGGCGCATCCCAACGAGATGGAAGCTGCCAGGATGGGAAGCCGGTGGGCCCGGCTTCCCATCCACTTGCCGGAGAGGAGCGTCAAGATGAAGGACAGGAGAGGGGCAAGCGGCAGCAAAACAAGATACAACGGCATGATCACTCCTTCAGACTGGTTATCGAGTCGCTGTACACTGAGCGCCGGTTACGGAACAGGGCCAGCATGATTCCCAGGCCGATGGCGGCTTCGGCGGCGGCCACCGCAATGACGAAGAAGGTGAAGATCTGACCCCGCAGGTCTTGAAAATAATGGCTGAGGGCCACCAGGTTGAGGTTGGCTCCATTGAGCATCAGCTCGATGCACAAAAACATGACGATCATGTTCCGGCGGGTCAAAAAGCCATACAGGCCGATGGCAAAGAGCGCCGCCGCCAACAGGAGATACCAGCTCAACGGCACCATCAGCGTACCTCCTCTTCGGCCGTTGCAGCGGCACGGTCGCGCCGGGCCAGCACCATGCCGCCTACCACGGCGACCAGCAAAACGATACCGGTGATCTCGAAGGGCAGCAGATAAGTGGTGAACAGCTCAGTGCCCAGGTTCAAGACCCCGGCGGGAGCCTTGGAGTCAAGAACCTCGACCTGCGCCCGTCCCACGCCGTACACCAGGGCCAGAAAGACCAGCAGGGCGATGAGAAAACCGTTGGAGTGCCAGTCGACAAACCGCTCGCTTTGCACCTCCCGCCGGAGATCGACCAGAAAGACGACGAAGAGGTAGAGGACCAGAATGGCGCCCGCGTACACGATCATCTGGACCGCGGCCAAAAACTCGGCCCCCAAGGTCAAATAGATGCCCGCCATGTGCAGGAACATCGCCAGCACCAGGAGTACCGCGTGCACCGGATTCCGGCGGGTGACCGCGGCGCCGGCCAGTCCCAGGATCATCACCGCGAAGTAACCAAACAGTATCTTGGGCAAGGTCAGCATGAAGCCTCCTCCCTTTTTTCCAGCGGTTTGTTGCGGTGGGCCATCCCCACCACCTGGCCGGCAGGGCGCCAGTCGGCCGGCACCGGTTTCCGGCGGCCGGCGGCGAGCATCCGTTCCTCCACTCCCCGCTGCTGCCAGAAGGGGTTGACGTACTGCGCCGGATCGTGGCCGCTTTCGGCCAGAAACCGGTCCCAGTTGGCCAGCAGCCGCTCCTGGTCAAAGAAATTCGCCCGCCGGTCATACGCGGAATACTCGTACACCTCGGTGAGCACAATGGCGTTCACCGGGCAGACCTCTTCGCAGTAGCCGCAGTAGATACAGCGGAACGCCTCAATCTCGTACCGTTCGACGATCCGCGGCCCGCCCTCTTCCTCCTGCCGGAAACGGATGGTGATGCACTGGGAGGGACAAACCGTGGCACACCGCATACACGCCACGCAGCGGCAGGCGCCGCTTTCAGGATCGCGGGCCAGGGCGTGCTGGCCGCGAAAGCCCAGAAAGGGCTGACGCTTCTCGGTGGGATACTGCCGGGTCACCGGCTTGGAAAACAGGCGCCGCAGGGTGAGCGCCATCCCTTTCAGGATCTCCACCAGGAAGACGGTCGCAACTAGGCTTCGTTTTTTTCGTTCCGTGACGAGCATGGCCATTTTTTGTCTCCAGGGCTATACCAACACCTTGACCAGGCCGGTGATGACGATATTGGCCAGAGCCAGGGGAATGAGCACCTTCCAGCCCAGATCCATGAGCTGGTCGTACCGGTAACGCGGCAGGGTGGCGCGCAGCCAAAAGTAGAAGAAGATGATGCCGTAGACCTTGAGCATGAACCAGAAGAAGGGGACACCGGGCACGGCGAACGGCCCCCGCCAGCCGCCCAGGAAACAGACGGTCCCCACCGAGGCCATGACGATCATGCCGATATACTCGGCCATGAAGAACAGGGAAAATCGGATACCCGAATACTCGGTGCAGTAGCCGGCCACCAACTCGGTCTCCGCCTCGGGCAGGTCGAAAGGCGCCCGGTTGGTTTCGGCCAGCATGGCGACCACGAAGACGAAAAACCCGAGGATCTGCGGGATGGCGTAGATGCCGAAGGGGCTGCGTGCCTGGGCAGCGATGATGTCGTTCATGTTGAGGGAGCCGGCCATCATCATCACCCCCACCAGGCTCAGCCCCATCGCAATCTCGTAGCTGATCACCTGGGACATGGAACGCATGCCGCCGAGAAAGGAATACTTGGAGTTGGAGGCCCAACCGGCGAGAATAACCCCGTAACTGGCCAGAGAACTCATGGCAAAGATGAACAGCAGGCCGATGTTGATGTCGGCCAGGACGATATCGGGGCCAAAAGGCAGCACCGCCAGGCAGCTCATCACCGCTACCAGACAGACGATCGGCGCCAGATAGAAAAGCGGCCGATCGGCACCGGTTGGCACGATATCCTCCTTGAAAAAAAGCTTTATCCCGTCGGCGATGGGCTGCAGGAGCCCCCACGGCCCCACCCTGGTCGGTCCCATGCGCACCTGCATGTGGGCGATGACCTTGCGCTCAAAATAGGTGGCATAGGCGACGTGCAGCATAACCACGCCAACGATGACCGCGATCTGAATGAGAAGTCCGACAAGATCCATTCTGAGTTATCCGCGTCACAAGTATCCGCTTCGCAACCCGCTTGAGCGGGCGGCGAGAAAAACCAAGGCCGTCACCGGTCACACTCGCCCAACACCACATCCAGGGAGCCGATGTCGGCGATGATGTCCGCCACCAGCTCGCCCTCACACAGGGCAGGCAAACCACCGATGTGGATGAAGGATGGTGAGCGGATGTGCATCCGATACGGCCGGCCGTAGCCGTCGGAGACGAAATAAAACCCAAGTTCCCCCTTGGACCCCTCGATGGAGAAGTAGATATCGCCCTTGGGGTAGAGGTCTTGGCTGTCGCTGAGATCGATGTAGCCGGTGGTCAGCGATGCCCGGGCAACGGGCTTTTTTGGCGGTGCAAAAGGCATAACCAAATCCGGTGCCGTCTCGGCGCAAATGGGCCCCGGCGGCAACTGGTCGATGCATTGGCGGATGATGCTCGCCGACTGACGCAGTTCCTCCATCCGGCAGCGGTACCGGTCGTAAATATCGCCGTTACGCCCCACCGGCACTTCGAACTCGACCCGGTCGTACACCGCATACGGCCGGTGCTTGCGCACGTCGTAATCGATCCCCGAACCACGCAGAGACGGCCCGGTGAATCCCAGCTGCAAGGCCTTCTCGCCACTGATCACCCCTACCCCCTTGGTCCGTTTGAGCCAGATGCGGTTGGTGTCGATCAGGGTTTCGTATTCCTCTATCCGAGTCGGGAACTCCTCGACAAAGGCGGCCAACTCGTCGATGAACCGGGCGGTGACATCCAGGCGCACCCCGCCGAGACGGGTAAAACTGGTGGTCAGCCGGGCACCGCACAGCATTTCGAACAGATCGAGAATCTTGCCCCGCTCCCGAAAACAGTAGAGGAAGACGGTCATGGCGCCGATGTCCAGGGCGTGGGTGGCCAGCCATAAAAGATGACTGGAAATCCGGGCCATCTCCGCCACCATCGTGCGGATGTACTGGGCCCGCAGTGGCGCCTCGATACCCAAAAGCGCCTCTACCGCCAGGCAATAGCCGACGTTGTTGGCCATCGAGCTTATGTAGTCGAGCCGGTCGGTCACCGGCAGGAACTGGGCATAAGACCGATTCTCCGCCAGTTTCTCGAAGCCACGGTGGAGGAAACCGACCTCGGGCCGACAACGGACAATGGTCTCGCCGTCCAACTCCAGGTTGACCTTGAGGACCCCGTGGGTGGCGGGATGCTGGGGCCCCATCTGCATGGAGAAAAGCTCCCCTTCACCGGTGGCGACCGGCAGCTCCATACTGCAATGCTCAATCTTGGCCATAACGTTCCTCTCCGGCCAGGGGCACCTTGAAATCGAAGCGGCGTAAATCCTGCGCCTTGGCACACAGCTCGGTCATGGGCGCCCATTCCGCCTCGGGCGGCAGTTGCAGGGGGTGATCCTTGCGCAAAGGATGCCCCTGCCAATCCTCGGGCAACAGGATGCGCCGCAAATCGGGATGGCCATCAAAGACGATTCCCAGCAGATCGAAACACTCCCGTTCCGGCCAGTTGGCGCCTGCCCAGACATCGGTCACCGAATCGATCCGTAGATCGTCAGCCGGCACCTGGGCGCGAAGCCGCAGCATGTGGCGTTTGCGCACCGAGTACAGGTTGTAGACCACCTCGAAGTACTCCTCACCCATGCCGGTGTAGTCCACCCCGCAGAGATCGAGCAACTGGTCCATCGCAATCCGGGGCTCGTCCCGCAGCCAGAAACAGATTCCCTTGATCCGCTCACGGCGCACCACCACCGCGGTCTGGCCGTGGTGGACCACCTCGCCGACGATATCGGCGGGAAACGCCTGGCGCAGCATGGTGACTATATCCCGTGGCTCCACCGGAATTGCTCCTTCATGATCTTTTCCTGCAACTTCAAAAATCCTTCCATCAGTGCTTCGGGCCGGGGCGGACAACCGGGGACATAGACATCCACCGGCAGGAACTCGTCCGCCCCTTGGACGACGGAGTAGGTGTTGAAGATGCCGCCGGAGCAGGCACAACTGCCCATGGCGATGACGTAACGGGGTTCCGGCATCTGATCGTAGACCCGCCGCACCACCGGAGCCATCTTCTTGGCAATGGTACCGGCCACCACCATAGCGTCCGCCTGCCGGGGACTGGCCCGGAAGATGATCCCGAACCGATCCAGATCGTGATACACGGCGCCGGCATCCATCATCTCGATGGCGCAGCAGGCCAGCCCAAAGGTGGCGGGCCAGATGGAGCCGGCCCGCCCCCAGTTGACCAGCTTGTTCAGGGCGACGAGCATAGTGTTGGCGCCGGGGATCACCCGAATCCCCGGTGCAACCTGGACCGTATCGGCCCCTTTCATCGCTCCCACGTCAGGGCCTCCTTTTTCCAAGCGTAGGCGTAGCCGACCAGCAGCAACAGGATGAAGATCACCATCTCCACCAGGGCGAACAGTCCCAGCCGATCAAAGGCCACCGCCCACGGATAGAGGAAAATCGCCTCCACATCGAAAACCACGAACAGGATGGCGATCAGGTAGAACTTGACCGAAAAGGGCTGCCGGGGCGCGGCGGTGGGTGGATTGCCGCATTCGTAGGCGGCCAACTTCTCGGCATAGGGTCGCCGGGGCCGCAAGAAACGGCCGACGAACAGGGTCACCGCCCCGACGGCCAGGCCGATGAGCATCAAGATGGCGATGGCCAGGTATTCGGCTGGTAAAAAAGCTCCGGGCATGATCGCTTCTCCAGCGACGGACCGGCTGCGGTCGTCAAATCCTGTTCCGCACCAGTTCCTCGGCGAACCGGCGCCGCTTGCTTTCCGAGGCGGTATCCGGCCGGACGAATTGCAGACTGCCGGTGGTACACTTGGTGACACAGGCCGGCTCCAGCCCCTGGTCGATACGGTCCATGCACAGGTCGCACTTGGCCACTTTGCCAAGCCGCGCATCCCACTGGGGAACGCCCCAGGGACAGGCGGTCATGCACGCCTTGCAGCCGACACACAGCGACTGGTCCACGAAAACGATGCCGTCTTTCTGACGCCGCTGCATGGCGCCGGAGGGACAGGCGGCGACGCACCACGGCTTTTCACAGTGGAAACAGGCCATATAGACGAAATCGGTGACCGGAATGCCCTTCACCGGCCGCGGGCCGACCTGGATCATCTTGCAGAAAAAGGCACCGACCGAGACCTTGTTTTTGTCCTTGCAATGGACCTCGCAGGCCCGGCAGCCGATACACCGCTTGATATCCTGGGTGACGTAATACTTGCTCATTGTTCTTCTACCTCCCCTAGGCAACGGGCTTGACGGCGACGAAACATTCCAGCAGATTGACGCCGCCACCGGCGGGGTCCCACTGTTTCAGCAACCCCTTTTCGAACACCTGGTCGGCGAGTCCCTTCTTGTAGGCCCGGGTCTGCGCCGGCACCGTGCGGCCGTAACCGTGCAGCATGAAGACCGCCTGCGGGTGGATCCAATCAGTGACGTGGGCGCGGATGGTGCCGGTGGCCCCCTCGTTGCTCACCTCCACCAGCTGACCGTCGCGGATGCCGAGCTTGGCGGCCTCCTGGCTGTTGATCCACAGGGTGTTCTCACCCAACAGTTCGTTGAGAATGGGGTTGTTGAGGGACTGACCATGGGCCTGGTAGCCGCACCGGCCGAACAACAGCCGGTAACGGCCTTCTGGCGGGGTGCTCGGCTCCTCATACGGCTTGAAGGAGGGAATCCCCGCCTCTTCCATCACCGAGGAAACAAGTTCAATCTTGCCCGATGGGGTGGGGAACTTGAGACCGTCCTTGCGATCCCACCACAGCGGCTCGTCCGCCAGGACGACAAAGCCCTTGGCGTCGAAGTCCTCGATCTTGACCCCGGTATCCTCCAACTGGTAGTTCCAGATCTCCTCGATACTCTGCCAGGGAAAGAGCTCTCCCTTGCCCACCCGGTGGAGCAGTTCCTTGACAATCCACCACATGGGCTTGGAGTCGTACAGGGGCTCCACCGCCCGCTGGCGCCGGTAAAAGGCGGCCTTGGGTCCCTTGACCGTGCAGAGGATGTTGTCCCGTTCCAGGTAGGTGGCCTCCGGCAGGATGACGTCGGCGTACCAGGCGGTTTCGCTGTAGTTGACGTCGATGGCCACCAGCAGATCCAGATTCTCGAAGGCCTTTTTCTGCGCCTCCGGGTCCGGATTGGCCAAAAGAGGATCGTGCCGGTAGGCAAAGTAGGCCTTCACCGGATACGGTTCGCCGGTCTCCAAGCACTCGTACAGCAGTTGGATGAGGCCGGCACCGGCGTCGATATGCTTGATCTCGGACCCGACCCGGTCGCAGCGCGGGTCCTCCGGCTTGGGCATGGCAGCGCCGAGCGACTTGAGCCCCTTGCGGCCGAAATCCCCCGGCCCCTTGGCGACGAACATGGCGCCGGGGGTCTCGACGGCCCCCAGCAGGACGTTACAGATATAGGCCATGCGGCTGGCGTAGAAGGAATCCGGATAACGGGAGTTCATCCAGCCGCCGTGGAAGATGACCTGGGGGGCCGCCTCGGCCACCTCTTCGCAGAAGGCAACGATCTCCGCCGCCGGGATGCCGGTCTGCTCTTCGGCCCACTGCGGCGTGTACGGCCGGACAAATTCGGCCAGTTCGGCAAACCCCACGG
This sequence comes from uncultured Desulfobulbia bacterium, assembly GCA_964423785.1. Lineage (GTDB taxonomy): Bacteria > Desulfobacterota > Desulfobulbia > Desulfobulbales > S012-135 > S012-135. The sequence continues at coordinate 5,559 of CAYRGZ010000070.1, read as the reverse complement.
TCCAACGGGCGACGAAATCCTTGTCGTACAGATCGCGCTCAATGAGTGTATGCACGATGGCCAGGTTGAGGGCGTAGTCGGTGCCCGGTCGGATCTGCCAGTAGCGGGTCGCCTTGCCGGCGGTTACCGTGGCGCGCGGGTCGATGTAGGTCATCTTTGCCCCGTTGGCCAGGGCGTCCATCACCGCCCGCACCTCCTTGACCATGATGGATTCCACAATATTGCGGCCGTAGAGAACGATGTGCTTGCAGTTCTTGAAATCGTACTTCATCGCCGTGCGGCCGTAGCCGGTGAGATTCTTGACCGCATGGTGGGCGTTACGCTCGCAGGTGGCACCATGGGTGAAGTAGTTGGGAGACCCCAACGCCTTGACAAAACTCTTGGTGAGGTCGTTGAACGGCCCGCCGCGATCACTCAGGGCAATGGCCCGGCCGCCATGCTCAGCCATGATGGCTTTGAGCTTGTCGGCGATATAATCGAGGGCCTCGTCCCAACTGACGGTCTTCCACTCGCCGCTGCCCCGGGCACCGGTACGGATCATCGGCGACTTGGGGCGTTCATGGTCGTACTCCAGGGCGATGCCCGCCGAGCCCTTGGCGCAGAGACTGCGGCCCATGCCGGCGTCGTTGGCGTTGCCCTCGATCCACACCACCTTGCCGTCCTCCACCTCCACGGTGATCGGACAGCGGACGGCACACATGCCGCACATGCTGTACACTCGTTTCTTCGCCATGCATACTCCTCCTTCAAATTGATGATCCCGTAAAAACTCGCAGTCGGTCCAGGCCTGACACGGTAATGCAACGGGCTACAAACGATGAACTCGATGCAAAGGTTCCGGCGGGTCATACCCGTGACGGCACGGCGGGCGACCCCGCATCGTTGGCTGCCACGCCGTCCGCTTGCAGAACTTCGGTGACCGTCTCCTCGAGCGCCTGCTTGTCGATGGGTTTGACGCAGTATTCCATTGCCCCGCGCCGCAGTGCCTCGCGGGCCGTCTCCAAGGTCGGATAGCCGGTCAGCATGATCGCCTTGATCGTCGGGTCGACCTTCTTCAGCTCGACCAGCACGTCGATACCCGAGATCTTCTTCAGCTTGATATCCAGGATGACGCAATCCACCTGGTGGTCCCGCACGTGGGCGATGGCTTCCTCCTCGTCGGTGAAGACCACCACCTGATGGCCCCGCCGTTCCAAAATCCGCTGCACCAACACCGCCGCGTCCAACACGTCGTCGAGAACCGCAATCGTTGCCATTGTCATCCCCCCTCTTGCCGGCAGCCTCTTCAGCACGCCGCACACCGTTGGCGTCGTGACCAGGACAGCCCGCCGATGACCACCGCCACATAACTGAGCAGAAACACCGGGGCCACCGGCAGGGCCAGGGCGGAGGGCGGCCAGGGGGCCATTGCATCGAGCCAGGCCATCACCCCGAAAATCGGCAACAGATAGGTCATCACATGCCAGGCAAACCGGCGGGCCAGGTAGGCGTTGTATTCTTCGTCCAAGAGGGTATCGCTGGTGCGGTACAACACATCCCGGGCCCGCCAGTCGCCGATGGCGCCGATGGGCTGCTGGATCGCTTTGAGGCGGTTGAAACGGCGCTGGAAGACCTCGTCCCGCTGGGCGATTTTCAACCGGCGCCGCAACCACAGGGACAGCAGACCCGTGAGACCACCGAGAATCACCACCTGCATCAGGACAGGAAGGTGCAAGGCGGTCATCGGCGCCAACAACAGCAAGGCGAGGCAGCGCCCCAGCAGGGAGAACAACGGGCCGACCAGGGCGCTGTACAGCCAATCGAGCATGTGGATCACGCTCTCGATCATGGTGCTTACCGGAGGAAGACCAACAGCTGGGTGTACTTCATGAAGACGATGATGAGTGCCAGGGCCAGCATCCGTTTCAGGAAGATCTCCGGCAGCTTCTTCTGGATCTTCGGCCCCACCATGCCGCCGCACATGGCGCCGGCAGCGATGGCGGCCGCCATGATCCAGTCAGGGGAGTAGCCGAGCAGGGTGTACTTGGCGATACCGCCCACCGAGGTGGCGAAGGTGCCGGCCAGGGCGATGGGAACCGCAAGGTACATGGGGTAACCCATGATCGAGGTCATGAAGGGCATGAACATGAAACCGCCACCGACACCAAAAGAGGCGGCGATCATGCCCATCAGAATACCGGCGAACAACATGGTCAGCGGACGGGCGACAAAGGTCTCGCCCCAGAACCGCATATCGAACTTGATCAGATTGAATTTTTCGAACTCGACCTTGCCGAGTTCCATCGCCTTGCCGGTCGCCTTGGCTTCCTTGACCGCCTCGTTGAACTTCTGGACGATGGCCTTCATCGCCTTTTTCTTCTCAATGGAAGACGGCAGGCTCTCCATCCACAGCTTGATACCGATGACCAGGCAGATGATGCCGAGATAGAACTTGTAGGCTTTCAGCGGCAGATACTTGGCCGAAAAGTTCGGCCCCAGGAAGAAGGCGCCGATAACGATGCCGGCGGCAAAGAAAATGGCCACCGGCCAGGCAAAGCGCCGGTCCTTGAAGTAGTTCATGAGGCCGGTGATCGGCGAGCAGAGGGTAAGAAACAGGTTGGTGGGCTTGATGGTGTTGGCGGCGTTGATGCCGATGGGCCCCTTGGTGCCGATGACGGTGACCTGGAAGGCGGCGGTGAAGAGCCCACCGGCCGCGCCCATGATGACAAAGAGGACGCCGATGAGGAAGGCGCCGAGGAAGACTCCCAGCGGATTCATGTACACCCCACCGGTCTTGAAGAAAAAGCCCGACTTCTGGATGGTCACCGTGTCGATCTTCTGGCCGTTGACGAAGATGGCGAGATTGGTATCCGGCGGAATGTGCTTGTAGGGGGTCATGGACATCTTGAAACGGCCGGTGGTCTTGTCCAGGGTGAGGCTCGCCCCCTTATTCCAGTCCTCGGGCTGCTGGCCATAGTCGGCCATGATCATTCGAGCGTTGCCACCACCGATCGGTTTCTCCTTGGAAACGGTGTTGATCCCGAACTTGTCCTCGTGGGTGTAGATGAGAAAATCCCACTGGTCTTCACTGGTGATCGGCCCGAGCATCTTCCGAACATTGACCGGGATCTCGTTCCACTTCTTGATCTTGTTGACCCGCACCTGGTACTTGAAGGGCGAAAAGGCGAAGGGGCCCGAGGTCTGGCCCTTGTCCACCGTCTTGGGCTCCGCCAGCAATTCCGGCGCGCTGGTGATCACGTAGTAGTTGGGCGGGATGCCGGGGTCGGTCTTGAACTTCTTGCTCAGCTTCTTGCGCTCCTTGTCGCCTGGGCTGTCGGACGGCCTGAACAGCTTTTCGGTGGCCACGACGATGAAGATGTCTTCGCCCGGCGCGATGACTCCCTCCACGGTAATCGGTGAGCCGGCGGGGACATTCTTGGCCGCCAGTTGGGCCTCGAGGGCGTGGCTGTTGCCCTGGAAAACGAATAACAGCCAGGCTGCCGCTCCCCAGAAGCAGACACTCAACGTGGTGAACCAGAACAGAAAACCTCTCTTTTGCTTCATAGCTACCTCCTCCCGCACCGTCGGCACCCTCCGGTTGCCGAGTTCCTGACGATTGGGTCCGTCCCCATTCCAGACCATCCGGAATCACGGCCCAATCACTTTGCGGCCACCATAAAAAGCAAACGCAATGCCACTGCTCGCCAGACACGGAAAGCACAGCAAAAATTTCTTTTGAATCAACAGGTTACAAAGAGAGAAACTCGCAAGACCCCGACGGACCACTCGTACCACAATGTGGTGGGGCGACATGCGGGTGCATCAAAAATGATGCACCTGAATCAACCGAGATGCGGTCAGCGACAAAAAGCGGGGGAATGGGGAGAGGCGGCCCTCATGACCACCGAAGGGGAGTCACGAAGGGGCAATGGGTGCATCAAAAATGATGCGGTAGAGAGATAACGACCGAT
>CAYRGZ010000070.1:0-1509 GCA_964423785.1 uncultured Desulfobulbia bacterium | reverse complement strand
CATCAAAGCTGTGAGCCTGCGGAATCGTGACACGATTCCGTCAAACTCGGTTCTGGCCAACCGTGGTCGAAAAAGCCGGAGATGGCTTTTTCGACGGACTGTTCTGTTAGGAGTGCCGGTAGTCGCCGGGCCGCAGGCCGAAATTCTTCAGCAGCCGTTGCAGGGCCTGGCGGCCAAGGCCGGCGGCGCGGGCGGCGGCGGAGACATTGCCATCGTGCTGGCGAAGCAGGGTGTCGAAGTAGTCACGGGAAAAATCGGTGACCAGTTGGCGCTTGGCCTCGTAATACGGCAGATGACGCAGCTCGGCCCCCGGCGGCGTGCCTACATCCTTGCGGGCCATGTCGCAGCGCAGGTCCTCCGGACCGATTCGCTCACCCGTGGCCAACAACACCGCCCGCTTGATGGTGTTCTGCAACTGGCGCACATTGCCGGGCCACGGATTGCGGCACAGGCACGAAAGGGCCTCGGGGGTGAACCCGGTGACGGCACGCTGATACTTACGGGCAAAGGTCTCGAGAAAGTGGTGCGCCAACAGCGGAATATCCTCTGGGCGGTCCCGCAACGGCGGCATGGTGATGGTCACCACGTTGAGACGGTAAAACAGGTCTTCGCGGAAAAGCCCCTCTTTGATTTTGGCCTCGATATCCTGGTTGGTCGAGGCCAGGATCCGCACGTCGATGGGGATGGTCCGGGTCTGCCCCAGGGGCTGGATCTCCTTTTCCTGCAAAACCCGTAAGAGCTTAGTCTGCAGGGCCACGGGCATGTCGCCGATTTCATCGAGCAAAATGGTGGATTTCTGTGCCTCGAGGAACAGCCCCTTCTTCTCCTGGACGGCACCGGTGAAGGCGCCGCGGGTGTAGCCGAACAATTCACTTTCCAGGATCGGCTCTGGCAGGGCCGGACAATTGACCGTCACCAGAGGCTGGTCGGCCCGGGGACTCGCCTCGTGGATGGCCCGCGCGGCCAACTCCTTGCCAGTTCCCGATTCGCCCCGGATGAGCACCGTAACATCGGTGTCGGCCACCCGCTGGATCAATTCGGCCACCGCCCGCAACCGGGGCGACTCGCCGATGAGTCCGTGAAAACCGCCACCCGCCTCCCGCAATCGAGCCTGCAAACGCCGGTTCTCGCGGTGCAAGAGAGCCCGTTCGAAGGAACGCTGCACCGCCCGGACCACCAGATCGTTGTCAAAGGGTTTTTCGAAGAAATCGTAGGCCCCCTGCTTGAGGGCGCTCACCGCCAAATCAACCGTGCCGTGGCCGGTCATCATGATCACCGCCATGGCGGGATCCAGGGCCTTGGCCCGTTCCAGGAGGGCGAGGCCGTTCATGCCGGGCATCTTGATGTCGGAAAGCACCACGTCCGGCCGCCACGCCTCCATGATGGCCGCCGCCTCCTCCCCCGACTCGGCCAGCTTGATGGCGCAAGAGCACTTGCGACCGATGACCAAGGCCAGCATCTCCAGCATATCCCGGTCGTCATCGACGATCAGGAGCCGGGGTAACGCCT
>CAYRGZ010000069.1:3563-13158 GCA_964423785.1 uncultured Desulfobulbia bacterium | reverse complement strand
AGTTGTAATTGTCACGCGGTTTTCCTCGGGCTTCCCTTTGAAACGAGACGACCGCGTTCTCCAGGCAGCCAAACTCTGGCAGATGAACCTGGCACGCTGATCCGTTGAGGGCCGCGTGTCCGCGGTCGTCTCGTTCGCAGAGGAGACCGGTGTTCACGGCATGGTGTAGTGGAAGGTGAACTTGCGTTTCTTGCCGTCGGTGAGCCGGGTGCCGACCTCGAAGGTGTAGGCACCGGGCTTGTCCAGGGTGACATCGGCGCCGAAGCCACCGGCCATGGCCATCAGCTTGACAGGCTTGCCGGTGGCCCCGGAAGGATCGGTGACCTTGACCGCCGCCATGCCGGATTCCACCGGCGTGCCGGTCTTGGCGTCGGTGAACATGACCATGAAGTGGTGGGTTTGGGGCATGTTCATTTTTGCCATGGCCGCGCGGATGTCCTTGAGGTGGGCCATGGCCGACACGCCGTCGACCGTGGTGCCGTGCAGCATGATTTCGTCGCCCTGCATCTGCATTGACGACATGGTGGACGCCGTGTCGTGGTTCATGTCCATGGCCGGAACCGCCGGCGCGAGCATGGCGAACGTGGCAAGGGCCCAAAGGGTTGCAACGGTCTTTTTCATGGTGAATCCTCCTTGTGGTTGGTTGTGGGGGTGAAGAGTTGGTTGCAGAAATTGGGAGAGCGACGTCGTCATTCCTCCAGGATGACGTGCCCCGTCGGTTCGAGGTTCTTTTCCAGGCCGATCTGCCGCCAGAAGAAGAAGATGACCGGAAAGACGAGCAGTTCCATGACCCCCGAGGTGATGACCCCGCCGATCATCGGCGCCGCGATCCGCTTCATGACGTCGGCGCCGGCGCCGTGACTCCACATGATCGGCACCAGACCGGCGATGATCACCGCGATGGTCATGATCTTGGGCCGGATCCGTTTCACCGCCCCGTGGTGGATGGCCTGGACGAGATCACCGTGGCTCCGCATGCGGCCGTGTTGCCGCCAGAGATCATAAGCGAGGTCCAGGTAGAGGAGCATGACCACGCCGGTCTCCGCCGAGATGCCGGCGAGCGCGATCACGCCCACCCAGACTGCCACCGAGGTGTTGTAGCCGAGCAGGTACAGGTACCAGAAGCAGCCGACCAGGGAGAGCGGCAGGGCGACGAAGATGATGCCGGTCTTGATGAGTGATTTGGTGGCGAAGTAGATGATGATGAAGATGATGAAGATGGTCAGCGGCACCACCACCAGCAACCGCTGGCGCGCCTTTTCCATGTATTCGAACTGACCGCTCCAGACCAGCGAGTAGCCGGCCGGCAACTTGACCCGCTCGGCCACGATTTGGCGCGCCTTTTTCACGTAGGTGCCCACGTCGATGTCCTTGAGGTCCACGTATACCCAGGCGGTGCGGCGGGCGTTTTCGCTCTTGATCCCCGGCGGGCCCTTCTTGATCGAGATCTTCGCCACCTGGGAGATGGGGATGTGCTTGCCGCTGGGCAGTGGCACCAGGACGCGCTGGAGGGCCGGCAGGTCGGTGCGGTAGTCGCGTAGGTAGCGGATGTTGACCGGATAGCGTTCCAGCCCCTCGACGGTTTGGGTGATGTTCATGCCGCCGATGGCGGTCTGGATGATATCCTGGATGTCGCCGACGGTGAGGCCGTAACGGGCCGTCGCCGCCCGGTCGATTTCGAAATCCAGGTAGTTGCCGCCGGTGACCCGTTCGGAATAGACGCTCAGGGTGCCGGGGATCTCCCGTACCACCGCCTCCACTTCCTCTCCCAGGCGGTTGAGCACCGCCAGATCGTCGCCCATGATCTTGATACCCACCGGCGTCTTGATACCGGTGGACAGCATGTCGATCCGGGTCTTGATCGGCATGGTCCAGGCGTTGGTGAGGCCGGGAAACTGGATGGCCTCGTTGAGCTGGGCGGTCAATTCGGCAACCGAGATCGGTCGCAGCTCGGGCCAGATGTGCCGCAGCCCATTCTTGAGCCATTCGAGTTCGTCCGGCCAATCGGAATAGAACCGTTTTACCGGTATGTTGCGCCACTCGGACTCGGGTTTGAGCATGATGGTGGTCTCGATCATGGAGAGCGGCGCTGGATCGGTGGCGGTCTCCGCCCGGCCGATCTTGCCGAACACCCGCTCGACTTCCGGGAAGGAAGCGATGATTCGGTCGGTTTGCTGCAACAGTTCCTTCGCCTTGGTGATGGAGACACCGGGCAGGGTGGTGGGCATATAGAGGAGGTCGCCCTCGTAGAGGGGTGGCATGAATTCGCTGCCGAGCTGCCTGATGGGAATGATGGTCGAGGCGGTCACCAGCAGGGCGATAACGATGGTGGTCTTGCGCCACTTGAGGACCAGGTCCACCACCGGCAGGTAGACTCGCACGAGCAGGCGGTTGATCGGGTTGGCGGTCTCCGGCCGGATGTGGCCGCGGATGAACCAGCCCATGAGCACGGGAATCAGGGTGATGGAGAGTACCGCCGCCGCCGCCATGGCATAGGTCTTGGTATAGGCCAACGGCTTGAACATGCGGCCCGATTGTTCGCCCAGGACGAAGACCGGGAAGAAGGAGACGGTTATGACCAGCAGGGAATAGAAGAGCGACGGGCCTACCTCTTTCGCCGACTCGTAGATGATCTGCCAGTGGGGCTTTTCGCCCCGGTGGTGTTCGAGGTGCTTGTGGGCGTTCTCGATCATGATGATGGCGGCATCGATCATGGCTCCGATGGCGATGGCGATGCCGCCGAGGCTCATGATGTTGGCGTTGATCCCCTGGACGTACATGATGATGAAGGCGATGAGGATGGCCACCGGCAGGGTGACGATGGCCACGAGCGCCGAAGGCAGGTGGAAGAGGAAGAGAGCGGTGATCACCGCCACCACGATGGATTCCTCGATGAGTTTTTCTTTGAGGGTGTGCACGGCCCGCTCGATGAGGCCGGAACGGTCGTACACCGGCACGATCCGTACCCCTTCCGGCAGGCCGGCCTCGAGTTCGGTCAGTTTCTTCTTGACCTTGTCGATGGTGGCCAGCGCGTTTTCGCCGGAGCGCATGACGATGATGCCGCCCACCGTCTCGCCCTTGCCGTCCAGGTCAGCGAGCCCGCGCCGCAGTTCCGGACCGATGGTGATCCGGGCGATGTCGCGCAAGAGGATCGGCGTGCCGCGCATGTCCGTGCCCACCACCACCTGTTCCAGGTCCTCCTTCGACTTGATGTAGCCCAGCCCCCGGACCATGAACTCGGTCTCGGCCATCTCCACTAGGCGGCCGCCGACATCGTTGTTGGAACGCTGGATGGCCCGCTTGATCTGTGGGATGGTGACGTGGTAGGCGAGTAGCCGGTCCGGATCCACCGCCACCTGGTACTGCTTGACGTAGCCGCCGATAGAGGCAACCTCGGCGACGCCGTCCACCGCCGCCAGCTCGTAGCGCAGGTACCAGTCCTGGATGGAGCGGAGCTGTTGCAGGTCGTGGCGGTCGCTTTCGAGCACGTACTCGTACACCCAGCCGACGCCGGTGGCGTCCGGGCCGAGACTCGGCGTGACGCCGGGCGGCAGCTTGCCGGCCGCGTAGTTGAGGTACTCCAGCACCCGGCTGCGGGCCCAGTAGAGGTCTGTGCCGTCTTCGAAGATGATGTAGACGAACGACAGGCCGAAGAAGGAATAGCCCCGTACGACCTTGGCATACGGCACGGCCAGCATTTGGGTGGTGAGAGGGTAGGTGACCTGATCCTCCACCACCTGCGGCGCCTGGCCCGGGTACTTGGTGAAGATGATCACCTGGACGTCGGACAGGTCGGGAATGGCGTCGAGCGGCGTGTTGCGCATGGCGTAGACGCCGGCGACGATGCAGAAGACGGTGGCGAAGATTACCAGGAATTTGTTGCGCAGCGACAGGGCGATGATTTTTTCGAGCATGGATTCGGATCCCGTGCGTGTGTTTTTCTGTCAGTCTGTCGAAAAAGCCATTCCTGGCTTTTTGATGGAATCGCAAAAACTGCGATTCCATCGAGTTCGCGGTGTGTAACCCGTTGAATTATCGTGTCAGACCTGCGCCGACTACGAGTTTTTACGGCTTCATCCTTTTTGATGGAATTGCAAAAAGTGCGTTTCCATCGAGTTCACGGGTTGCAACCCTTTGAATTATCGTGTCAGGCCTGGACAGACAGCGAATTGTTACGAGTTCATCACTGGTTAATGGACTGTTAAAAGAGTTCCTCCAGGTTCTCTTCGGCCGGCCTGGCCGGCGCTTCGTCGTCGAAGAGATCGTCCACTCCGGCATCCGCCGCCGCGGCGGAGGGACGCGCTTCGAGCATCTTCTGGATAGCAGCCCGCAGGGTGGATTCCGAATCGAGCATGAACTGGGCCGAGGTCACCACCCGCTCGCCGGGCGAGAGTCCATCGATGATCTCAGTGTAGCCGTCTTCGCTGCTGAGGCCGGTCTTCACCCGGCGGGGCTCGAACTTGCCGTCGCCCAGGGCCACGAATACCGTGCGGCTGTCGCCGGAATGGAGGATGGCGTCGGTGGGCACGGCCAGCACGTCGGTGCGGGGCTGGGCGTGGATGCGGACGTTGACGTACATGTCCGGCTTCAGTTCCAGACCGGGATTGTCGAAGGCCAGCCGAGCCTTCACCGTCCTGGTCTTGGCCTCCACGAAGGGATAGATGTAGGTCACCGTGCCGGTGAGGGTGCGGTTGCCGGCAAAGGGCAGGATGACGTCCGCCTTCTGGCCCACGGCGAGCCACGGCAATTCGTACTCGTAGATGTCGGCCAGCACCCAGACGCGGCTGATGTCCGAGATGGTGAACAGGTTCATGCCCGGCTTGACGTACATGCCGTCGTTGACGTGCTTGGCGGTGACGATGCCGCTGTAGGGCGCGTGCAAGGTCAGGGTCTTCTGGATGGTGCCGGTCTCTTCCAGGGCGCGGATCTGCGCCTCGGAGATGTCCCAGAACCGCAGCCGGTTGCGGGAGGCGGCCAGCAATCGCTCGGCACCGGCGCGGACCTCGGCGAAGGGGCTGTTGCGCAGCCGTTTTTCATTTTCGAGGGCGAGCAGGAATTCTTCCTGGGCCGCCACCAGTTCCGGGCTGTAGATATCGAGGAGCGGCGCCCCCTCGGAGACCATCTGGCCGGTTTCGTTGACGTGGAGCCGTTCCACCCAGCCGGCGATTTTCGTGGTCACCGAATACTGCAGGGGCTCCTGGTAGGAGACCAGGCCGGTGGTGCGGATGGTATGGCTGATGGTCCGCCGCTGCACCGGTTCGGTCCGCACCCCCATGTTTTGTATGGTGACCGGATCGATGGTGATGACGTTGGTGGCCTCCGTTCCCCCCGCCTGACCGCCGGAGGTGTTTTTCACCGGGGTCAGGGCCATGCCGCAGATGGGACAGTCGCCCGGCTCGTCCTGGATGATGAACGGGTGCATGCCGCAGGTGTACTGCTGTTTTTCCGTCTGTTCGCCGGCTCTGGCCGGAGTGACCGGGCCGGCGGACGGCGTGCCGCCGGGGTGCAGCAGGTAGGCGGCGCCGGCGCCGAAGCCGAGGGCGGCGAGCAGGATGACGATGCATTTTTTTGTGTAGTTCATGGCAAAACCTCATTCGGTTGCTGCTGGTTTTTCGTCGTTGGTCAGGCTGTCCGGTTCGATACCCACGGCGGCGGTCAGGCGGGCCAGGCTCTGGTACGCACCGGCCACCGCCCGGTGGTACTCGATTTCGTGGCGGTTGAGGGCCATGAGATTGTCGAGCAGGGTCAGCAGGTTGGTCTTGCCAACCCGGTAGGCGCCAAGGCTGGCTTCGAAGCTCATGCTCGCCTGCGGGATGAGGCCTTCCTTGTAGAGCAGGGCCTGGCTGCGGTTGCGGTCGAGGTCACGCCAGGCGATTTCGATGGCCTCGGCGAGACCGTCCTCGAAGGCGGCGAGTCGTTTCTTTGCCATCTGCAGGCCGGTTTCGGCCTCGGCCACCTCGGCGTTGCGCTTCGCCCGATAGATGGGCAACGTCAGACCGAATTCGATGCTGGCGAAATCGGTACCCTGGTCGGCGGGATTCGGTTCCCGGAAGGTATAGCCGACACCGATTTTGAAGTTGGGCTTGCCGTTCAATCGAGCGAGGCGTTTTTTTGCCGCGAACTTCTCCACCGTTGCCAGGTAACCGACGTAGAGCGGCCGGTGACGGCGGGCCGCCGCCAGCAAACGGTCCGGGTCGGGAACGGGACCCGGCGGCGCGAGATCGGCCACGGTGGCCAGCGGTGTGGCCGGCGGCCGGCCGAGCAGAGTGTTGCACCGGGCCAGGGCCGTGGCCCGTTGGGCGGCGAGTTCGATCAACTGATCGGTGAGCTGCGAGTGCTTGACCTGGGCCTGGAGTACGTCCTGTTGCAACCCCTTGCCCACGGCGTAGTTGGTCTCGGTGAGCCGGATTACGTCCTCGAGCAGCGCCGCATTGCGCTCGACGATGGCGATGGTCCGGTCGATCAGGTACAGCCGGAAGTAAGCCTCCTTCACCCGGCTTGCCAGGCGGAGGCGTTCGTCCTCGTACACGGCTCGGTACCAGCGGGCCGATTGTCGGGCCACCTCCGTCTTGGCGGCAAGCTTGCCTGGATAGGGGAGGTTCTGGCTCAGTTTCACCACCTTGCCGGTCATGGCCGTCTGGTCGGAGGCAAAGGTGTCCACGGGATAGTTGTTGAGGACGAGGGAAAGCGTCGGGTCGTCCAGGGAGCCCGCCTGGGGTACGGTCGCTTCTTCCATGCGCCAGCGGGCCCTGGCCGCCGCAAGAGCGGGGTTGTTGGCCAGTGCCTCGGCCACCAGACTGTCCAGGGTCGGGGGGGGAGGGGACGACGGTTCTTGCGCCAGGGCCGGGCAAGGCAGCCAGGCGAGCAGGGTGATCAGGATGGCGATGGTGTGGTTACGCATGTTCGTGGTTCGCTCCGTCCGTTTTTTCACATTCGTTACGGGTTGGTTGCCGATGTCGGCTTTTTGTAAGGCACGTCCCGTGCCAATTTTTTTTGTTTAGTGAAAACAAGTTGTTGTCAGGTTCGTTGCGAAAGGATGTGGGCTTGTTGGAGAATATTCTTCAAGCGAATGCAGAATATTCTCCACGGGAAAACTGATGAAGCCGTAAAAACTCGCAGCCGGTCCAGGCCTGACACGGTAATTCAACGGTTACAGACCGCGAACTCGATGGAGGTGGTGAGCGGAGCGAATGACCGATCGCAGTTTTTGCGATTCCATCAAAACCGTTGACGGTTTTTCTGGTGGAGGGGGCTGGTCAGCGTTGCCGGAGGACCGGGTTTTTGGCGAGGAGAAAACCGCCGGCAAGGAGCAGGGGGAGGATGGCCAGGACACCGTAGCGGGAATCGCCGCAAAGGCCGCCCACCAGGCCGACCAGCAAGGGGCCGGCGATGGCGGCGAACTTGTCGCAGATGGCGTAGAGGCCGAAGAAAGCGGCGCTGTGCTCCGGTGGGATGAGGCAGCCGTAGACGCTCCGGCTCAGGGCCTGGACCCCGCCCATGGAAGAGGCGACCAGAAGGGCGAGGATCCAGAAGGCCCCCTTGATGGCGGCCGGCGAGGGCAGTGTCGGCAAGAAAAAGGCCAGAACGGTGATGGCGGCGAAGAGTCCGATGCCGAAGAGCAGCATGCTCCGGGCGGAGAAGCGGTCCGCCAGCCGACCGTAGACGATGGTGCAGGGAAAGGCGACGAGCTGGATCATCAGCATGACAAGGATGAGGGAGCCGAGGTCGAGGCCGATATCGATCCCGTAGGCGGATGCCATGGTGATGATCGTGTTTATCCCATCGATGTAGCAGAAGTAGGCGGCGAGAAAAAGGACGATCATCTTGTGGCGTCGGAGTTCCCTCGTCGTTTGTCCGAGCGAGCCGATGGCGTCCCGTACCAGGGAGCCGGTTGCCGGCAGTCCATGCCGTGGTTGCACGTGCAGGATAAAGGGAAGGGCGAGCAGGAACCACCAGCAGCCGATTACCACAAAGCCGATCTTCGCGTGCAGGGCAGGAAATTGTTGGCTTTGGCGTAGGCCAGTATAGAGGAGGGCGCAGACGACCAAGAAGGGGATCACCGAGCCAATGTATCCCCACGCGTAGCCGCGGCTGGAGAGCCGATCCATGTTTTCCGGTTCGGTTATGTCGGGCAGAAAGGCGTCGTAGAAGACGTTGGCGCCCGCAAAGCCGGTGCGGGCACCAACGAAGAGAATAAGACAACGGAGCCAGTCGCCCTCCCGGACGGTGGCGAGCAAAAAGGTGGCCGCGACGCCGATGAGAAAGAAGACGAGGAAGAAACGTTTCTTGCGGTTGCCGTAGTCGGCGGCCGCGCCGAGGAGGGGGGCGAGTAGGGCGACGATCAGCGCGGCGGCGGCGTTGGCGAAGGCCCAGGCGGAGGTGGAAGCGGTGGTGTCGAAATCGGCCGCCGCGTATTGCTTGAAGAAAATGGGCAGGACCGCGGTGACCACCACCAGGACGAAGGCCGAGTTGGCGACGTCGTAGAGAATCCAGGCGCGTTCCGCGCGCTTTTGCATGCGTCAGTAACCGTTTTCCTGGTTGGGTCTGGCACCGACATCACTTTTGATGGAATCGCAAAAAGTGCGATTCCATCGAGTTCACGGGCTGTAACCCATTGAATTACCGTGTCAGGCCTGCACCGACCGCGAGTTTTTACGAGATCATCACTTTTGATGAAACCGCAAAAAATGCGATTTCATCGAGTTCGCGCTTTGTAACTCCTTGAATTATCGTGTCAGACCTGGACAGACTGCGAGTTTTTACGAGATCATCACTTTTCGTGTGTCATGGTGTTGGCCTGCCCCCTAATCGTTCAGCAGCACCCCATCTGCGTACGATTACATACGTCAGAAGAGTTTGCGTGAATCAAGCAGGATGGTCACGGGGCCATGGTTGACGAGGCTGACCTGCATCATGGCCTGGAATTCGCCGGTGGCGGTGCGCAGGCCGGTGGCGGCCATTTTTTCTACGAAGTACTCGTAGAGGGGTTTGGCCTCCGCGGGCGGCGCTGCGTGGCCGTACGAGGGGCGGCGGCCCTTGCGGCAATCGCCGTAGAGGGTGAATTGGCTGACCACGAGGATTTCCGCCCCCGTATCCAGGGCGGATCGGTTCATCACCCCGGCCTCGTCGTCGAAGATGCGTAAGTTTACGATCTTGTCGACCAGGTAGTCGGCATCGTGGCGGTCGTCGTCGCGGCCGATGCCGAGCAGCACGACGAGGCCGGTGCCGATGGCGCCTGTCCTGCGGTCATCGACGGTGACCTCCCCGGCCGTCACCCGCTGGATCACGGCCCGCATCGGTTACAGAGCGAGGGTGACCAGGGTGACGATGACGCAGATGAAAAAAATACCGACCTTGATGCATACCATCGGGTCTTCGGGTTCGTGATGGGTATGTTCACTCATGGCGTCTCTCCTCGTTGAGCAGGGTGTGATTTCGTCGTTCCGATTGCCAGTAGCTTACAGCGCTTGCCACGTTTTGCAACAAGCTCCATGGTTATATTTTCGGCGGCAAAATGATGGATGCGTAATAATTCGCAGTCGGTCCAGGTCTGACACGATAATTCAAAGGGTTACAGCCCGTGAGCTTGATGGAG
>CAYRGZ010000069.1:0-3463 GCA_964423785.1 uncultured Desulfobulbia bacterium | reverse complement strand
TCGCAGCCTCTGCGATTCCATCAAAAATCAACCGCCATGCCGGAGCCGGAACATGGTGATGGCGATGGCGGCGATGGCAGCAGTCTCGGCGCGCAGGACCAGGGGGCCGAGGTGGGCGAGTGCCACGCCCCGCTCTCGGGCCTGGGTGATTTCGCCATCGGTGAACCCTCCTTCCGGGCCGACGATCAGAAGACAGTCGCCTGTCGTCGGCAGGGGGGGGGGCGCGGCGGCCTCCGCGCGTTCCCAGAAAAGGATTGCATGATCGAAACGTTCCAGAATGCGGGTGAGGTCCTGGGGGGCGGCGATGGCCGGCAGCCAGGTCCGGCCGCATTGCTTGGCCGCCTCGCGGGCGATCTTGCGCCAGCGTTGCAGGCGATGTGGGCTGGCGGTGGCGGCCGTGCAGTTTTGGCTCCGGAAGGGCAGGATCGAATCGACCCCCAGTTCCACCGCCTTCTGGATCACCAGGTCCATCTTGTCGGCCTTGAGCAAGGCCTGGGCGAGATGGATCCGCAGGGTCGGCGGGGGGGCGACCGCCCGTTCCGTTATGCGGATTAGGACTTCTTGTGGCCCGATCGTTTCGATGACGCCGCGACCGCTGCCGCCCTGGCCGTCGAAGACCTCCACTGTGTCGCCCGGCCGGTGACGCATCACCCGGCTGAGGTGATGGGCCTCACCGCCGCGGATGGTCATGATCGATCCCTGCGGAGCTATGGGTTCCGGCAGCAGAAAGCGGCGCGGCATGACTCAGGCCTTTTTTCGTTGCAGGACCACGGCCGCCCACTCGTCCGCCTCGATGATGCGAATGCAGGCGAGTCTCCGGCCGGCGTAGTGGCTCCGGATGCTCGCCGTCTGGTCGCCGCGTAAAATTCCAGACAGGATGAGGATGCCGCCCAAGGCCAGACGGCCACAGATGTTGTCGGCAAGTTCCACCAAGGTGTCGTGGATGATGTTGGCCATGACGATGTCGTAATCGGCCGGCAGTTGATCGAGGGGAGTGTCCGATACCGTGATCCGGTCGGACAGGCGGTTGGCGCGGACATTGTCGGTCGCCACCCGCACCGCCTCCTGATCGTTGTCCACCGCGGTCACCCGGGAGCAGCCGAGCAGGGCCGCGGCCATGGCCAGGATACCGGTACCGGTGCCGATGTCCAGGACGGTGCCACAGGGGTGGCCGGCGCAGACATACTCTTCGAGGAGTTGGAGGACCAGGCGGGTGGTGGCGTGGTGGCCGGTGCCGAAGGCCATGCCGGGATCGAGTTCGATGACCAGGTCCTCCGGCTGGGGTCGGTAGTCGGTCCACGACGGTTTGACCACCAGCCGGTCGGTGAGGCGCTGCGGTTTGAAATGTTCCTTCCAGAGCCGGTTCCAGTCGCTGTCAGCGATGGATTCCACGCTCCAGTGCACCGCCGGTTCGAGGGTGGCCAGGAAACCGGTGATGCGGGCCTTTTTGTCCTCCAGGGATTGATCGAGGCCGACATACGTGATAATCGTTGTCTCGCCTGCCGATTCCGCCGCAATCTCGACTCCGGCGCCGCTCACCGTGCCGAGGAAAGCGGCACAGGCCTCGGCTTTGGCGGCGGGAACGCGCACGGTATACCGCAGCCAGCCGGTGGGTGGCGTCCCTGGTGCTGGGCTCCGGGATGGTTCCGTATCGGTCATGAGGTTGCTAAGGGATGATGCATTGAAAATGCGTGATCGATGATCGTGTACCTTGAATTCCATCAAGATACCCGAAACGATGGGTAATGGCCAGTGAGGGAGCGGGAGAAATGGCATCCGATGACAGGACGTTGCGGCAGATTCTCGAGGCGGTGCAGGCCGGTCACTGCTCGGTGGAGGAAGCCGAGGCCCGCTTGCGTCGCTGGCCGATGGATGATCTCGGGTTTGCCTGTCTCGATCATCACCGGCAACTGCGCACAGGGCTGCCGGAGGTGATCTACGGCGAAAACAAGGCGGCCGGGCAGATCGTCGCCATCATCGAGCGGATGTGCGCCGCCGGTAACCGGCCGATATTGGCCACCCGGATATCGGCTGACAAGGCGGCGGTGATCTGCGAGGCGGTCGGTGAGGCGGTCTATCATGCCCATGCTCGCATGCTCACCGTTGGCCCTGTGCCGGCCGCGGACGAAGGGGTTGGCTGCATCGGCATCATCGCCGCCGGTACCTCGGATTTGCCGGTGGCCGAGGAGGCGCGGTTGACCGCATGCTGTCTCGGCAACCGAGTGGACCTGGTCACCGATGTGGGCGTAGCGGGTCTGCACCGGCTGGCAAAGGCCCGGCCGCTCCTGGAACGGGCTACGGTGCTGATCGTCGTCGCCGGCATGGAGGGGGCGCTGGCGAGTGTCATCGGCGGTCTCGCTGCCCAGCCGGTGATCGCGGTGCCGACCAGTGTGGGCTATGGAACCGGTTTGGGAGGAATCGCTGCCCTGCTCAGCATGCTGAACAGCTGTGCCCCCGGCGTGGCGACGGTGAATATCGACAATGGCTTCGGGGCGGCCTGCATCGCCTCGTCGATCAACCGGCTGGCAATATGACGGATTGTGGCGCTGGCAAGCAGTAAGGTGTTTTTTTGTGGGGGCGTTGACGGTGACATTTCGACGAGGATTTCATGGGATGAGGCTGCCTCGGGGAAAGATAGTTTCAGTGGGAGCCGAAAATAGTATTGACAGTATTTAGGAGATGGTATAGGTTCGTGGGCTCGCCGCGCTTGGGGGAGCGGATGAGCTCGGAGAGGGTGCTGGAAAAAAGCTCTTGACAAGGGCGGCGGGAGAGATAAAAATACAAACTTGCCTCGCGGCGCTTTGGGCGCCGGGCGGATGATCTTTGGGAACTGGGCAGCGACGAGCGGGCCACGTGATTGACACGGGCGACCTGGTGGTGTTCCGGGTTGCTCGATAGAAGGTTCAACTGGAGAGTTTGATCCTGGCTCAGAACGAACGCTGGCGGCGTGCTTAACACATGCAAGTCGAACGCGAAAGTCTTCTTCGGAAGGCGAGTAGAGTGGCGCACGGGTGAGTAACGCGTAGGTAACCTACCCTGGTGTCTGGGATAACTGGCCGAAAGGCCAGCTAATACCGGATACACTTCCTGGGTGGCGACACTTGGGGAGGAAAGGTTCCCTCTGATTCAAGGGACCGCATCGGGATGGGCCTGCGTCCCATTAGCTAGTAGGTGGGGTAACGGCCTACCTAGGCGACGATGGGTAGCGGGTCTGAGAGGATGATCCGCCACACTGGCACTGGAACACGGGCCAGACTCCTACGGGAGGCAGCAGTGAGGAATATTGCGCAATGGGCGAAAGCCTGACGCAGCGACGCCGCGTGGGTGAGGAAGGTCTTCGGATCGTAAAGCCCTGTCAGGTGGGAAGAAATTCCCGATGGTTAAGAGCTGTTGGGATTGACGGTACCACCAAAGGAAGCACCGGCTAACTCCGTGCCAGCAGCCGCGGTAATACGGAGGGTGC
>CAYRGZ010000068.1:0-13222 GCA_964423785.1 uncultured Desulfobulbia bacterium | reverse complement strand
TGCCCGCGGCCTGGCCCGGCAAGGCCGCGGACGAGGGCAATGCCTGAACGAAGGCATCCAGTTGCCGCCGGCGGACGGCCGCAGGGTCGGCCGCGGCCCTGGGTGGCTCCGCACGCTGGGACGCTTCCTTCCCTCCCCTGGCGCGGGCGGCCTGTTGCTCGGCCTCCCGACCGGCGAGGCGCTCGCGAGCCTTCGCCTCCCGTTGCCGCAGATCCTCCAGAAGCCGTTCGCGGAGCGCGACCCAGGATTCCTCGTCGAGTAGCTCGCAAAGCACCCAGCCAAAGGGCCGCAAGGCCGCATTGTTGTTCGGCTTGCTGCTGTCCGCCGTAAGCCATATCGTGGTAGCGGCATCTTCGGATTTCGGCTTTTGCCCCTTACCTTGCATGATCTTGATACTGCGGTGCCCCTCAACGGTGACGCATTCGGCCCCGCTATGCCGGCCAATTCGCAAGGGGAACCGGCTCCCGTTCGTCTCCAGCTTCACGGCCGGGACGCCGATGTACTGGAGTTCCCGGTCTTCCCGGTCCTTCTCCCTGCCATAGAACACCCGCAACGCCTCGGTGATCTCCCCTGCTGAAAGGGGCTGGCGCACGATCCCTCTTTTGAGGGGCTGCAATACGGTGATGCTCCCCACAAACGCCGCGCCCTGCTCCACGACCTCGATGATCTGGTACGGCGCCCGGGATTCGAACCTGTTCGGCCGCTTCTTCTTGTCCACGGCGTACACGACGCGCCGGCGGACAGGACCGGCGGGGAAGAAATCCGAGACCTTGACCAAGCGGAAGGGATCCGACTCCAGGTGACGGAAGTCATATTGCAAAATGCCCTGCTGGAGATCCCGTGAATACCTGTATCGGTGACCGCGAACCTGGTCCTTACGCAGATTGAGCACCGCGGTCCGGATGGCACCCTTGACCGCCGAACCCGGAATATACACCTCGCCGCTCAACGGATCGAAGGCCGTGCGCATGATCTGGAACCGATTGATTTCGTTGTTGACCTTCCGGTGATCGTTGAGGTTCATCCCCAGTGTGCCGGCATAATGCTCCACCAGCCCCTTGCACACAGGGATCCTGTTTCCGTCGATCCCCGTGTCCCGGGCCTGGTCACGGATGAAACGCATCAACTCGACAATCGACCGTGGCGTACCGGCCCGGCAGATGGCCGAGAGCTTCTGGAGCGCCGCTTCGTCGAGCAGATCGATGAACCGGCCGGTGTCGAAGTGGACGAGTTCCTGCTGCTCGGAGTCGATGACAAAGGAGGTGGGCTCGTACACCTCGGCGCAGCCCACATGCAGGGGGGCCGCCACGATGAGTTTGACGTACAGGATTTCGCTCTGCATGATACCTCCTTCAATGCGGCATGGTGAAAGGCAGCACAAGGGCGTATCCCTGGGCCACGGTCTGCTCCATGGCCTTGGAGAGCCCATCCACCGCCCGACCGATCCAAGGACGGTCAATGCGGTGGTCCGCCCTTGGCACGAACACCGCCCCCTCGTCGGCCATGACCACCGGATTCTTGAAAGGCTTGCCCTTGTGCAGGAGCTGCGCGCCATGCCGGCCGAACCGGGTAAACGGGGCGAAGAACGCCTCATGGAAGCGCCCCTGCTCCGGCACGCACGGCGCAAGCGTGAATACCGCCTGCCCCTCTCGGCGTTCGGGCCAGCTCACCTCCTCGTCCTCGCCCAGGGAAAACCGGCCGAGTCCGGTGGAAGCGTCACGGCCGAAGCCCCACTGCCCCATGCGGGCGAGTCCTTCCCGCACCTGCTCCAGGGAGATCGCCTCCTCGTCCAGGGCCACGAAGATCACCAGTTCCATGCCCGGAACGTACCATGTATTCTTCATGACATAGGGAGCAAACATCCCCTTGCCCGTTGTCATGGTGAGACGGTTGATGGTGTTGTGCTGCTGCTCGGCCTGTAAGGCGAACCGCCGTATCCCGCCTGCCGACGCCGCCCGCTGCTCCTCCTCTGAGAACCCTGCCATAATCCGGTCGAACAGCGCGTGATCGTCGAGCAAGTTTTCCCAGGCCACCCGGACGGAGAGGTCTTCCGGCAATAACAGCCAGCGTCTGGCCTTGTTCTTCTTGCGCATGCGCAACCGCTCGGCGCAATCGGACACCCCTTCCGGATCGCCAAGCCGGAAGAGCGGCAGTTCCGGGCGGCGGACGGCGAAAACCCAGCGGCCGCGGTCCAGAAAAACGGGCCAGGCGCTGGAAAAGACGGCAAAGGGCCGCTCGGAGTACCGCTCGATCCACTCGTCGAGCCCGCCGTTCAAGAGCGCAGGGTCCTCTGCGGCCTGCCAGCAGAACTGCCCGAAAATGGTGTCGCCCTTGAGCGGCGTCCCGAACGCGGACTCTGGCTTGATGGTAATGGCGTAGGTCCTGATTCCCATGGCGGACCTCACGAAAAAAGACGTACTTCGTCAAACTGTTTCTGGACGGCTTCGTCATTGAACTCGAACCGCACCCGGCCGTACCCGCGGCTTCCCGATCCTCCCAGGGCGTCGTGCTCCAGGAGCTTCATCCCCTCGAGCAGGGTGGAGAGCAGATCTTCGTCGCCGTCCATCTCCTTGAGGTTGATGCAGAAGTCGAACTTGAGGCCGGCCACCACCCGCTCGAAGAAGCGGGGATTTTCCGCCACTCCTCGGATACGGTCGATGGCGTTCTCGCTCTTGACCTCGAAATAAGACAACTGCCGGTCCTCGATCTCACGACGGCTCTCGTCGCTCAGAAAGGCGTCGGCAAAGGAAGCGCGGCATGGGCCGATCTCCACGTTCTCCTGGCTGTCCGCACCGCTCACTCCGAACAGTTTCAGGATGCGCTTGGCCTCGGCCCGTTGGTCCTCGCTCAGGTCCTTATCCAGGATATCCGTCCCCAAGGGTTTGCCGCTGCCGGCAACGGAGAGCAGCCCGCTTTTCATCTCGAGGAGCGAACGCACCTTGCCCTTGAAGGAAGAGCCGGGGATGTAGGGCTCGTTGGTATGCGGATGCTTGACCACAGGGTTGTCCGTGCCGCCGATGCGCAGCTCGGTGTCGCCCGCGCCGATGTGCAGGCCGCTCTCCAGAACGATCTTGCCGGTGATCTTGCGAATATTGACGAGTTTCATAGCGTTGTCTCCATACGTTGCGTGTTTCGGGCGATCAATTGGGACCGTACACCTTGTAAAACCCCATGAAGGACTCCAGGAAGTTGGTGAACACCTGCATGTCCTTCCTGTCGGTAATCTGGTTGATACTCTCCTTCATCATATCGACGAAAGATTGGGTGACCAGCTTCCGGCCCTGGGCGTACACCACCTTAGCCACGAGCATGTGGACCTGGGGCAGCACGCTGTACCGCATGTGCTCTTCGTCCCCTTGTTGTGCCAGGGTGTTGAGCCGGACGACCTCGTCGAAGTACCGGCGTATCTGGCTGTTCTTGTTTCGATTGCGCCCACCGTCCTCGCCGATCTCGCGGGCGAGCCGTTCCGCGGTATCGGAAAACAGCTTGGGATCGAGCCGCTCTTTGCTTTTGTCCTGCCAAAGCTTGACGTTGATGGTTGCCATGTAATCTCCTCCTCGAAACTTGCGGTTCATGTACGCTTCTCGTACAGGACGTGCCACAGCGGAATCCGCATGGCGCCACGGTGGCTGGCGAGCCAGGCCGCAGTCCGGCCGACATCCTCCATGGCCTCATCCCGGTTATCGAGCTTCTTGTTGAGGTTCCGCTCCAGTGCGTAACGGAACAGGGCCGGCCACTTAACACAGGCCATCTCGTGCACCGAGATGCTGCGCCTCTCCCCGAGAAGTCTCTCCGCCTCGGCCATGTCCACCAGGCGGTTGAGGCGGTAGAACATCACGTCGCTGATGTAGCCGCGCTGGAGCCATGCCTCCATTTCGGCCCGCAGGTCCAGCAATTTGCCGAAATCTTCCCAGGTCACGGTCTGGCCGAACATGGTCACCTTGTTCCGGCCCGCCCGTTTGGCGGCCTCCAGGGCCTCTTCAGCCGCCTCAGCCATCGCATCCACCGGCGTGTTCGGTTTGTGGACCGTGACGCCGGCGGAAAACGTGATCTCCTCGTTGCGGCAGACGAAGTCGGCGAACCGTTGCCGCAGATGACGCGCCAGATCTCCCATCCGGTTCCAGGGACCGATGAGAAAGAGGTCGTCCCCGCCAGCGAACACGGTATAGACGTCGAAAAACTCTTCCGTTGCCGATAACAAGTGCGGTAAGTAGAGGGCGAAAAAGCTGTTGAGCTGCCGGCTCACCGTGGCGAGCCGCGATACGGTGAAGCGCTCTTTCGGCAATCCGCACCCAAAGAGCATTCCCAGGTTGTCCACGTCGGCCTTGAGGACTCCCAGGGCCTCCACACCGCGGCACCTTTCTGCTTCTTCGTCCCAGTGTCTTGCCCGCAGGGCGATATGGCCGAAGGTCTTGACCGACCCTTCGTTGATCTGCTCGATCATCTCCTCGATCCGGCCTTCATCCTTGGCGCTTTCCAAAAGACAGCCGTCCTCGTTGTCCTGCTTACGGTAGAAGGGCACATGCCCGTTGATCAGCTTGACCGTAGCCCGGCAGGCGAGCGAGCCGTCCGCTTCCACGCCGGGCTGCCAGAGCGCCAGCAACCGACCTTCCCCGGCCAGGTCGTCGCATGGGCTGGCGGTGAACGTGACCTGGAACCGTCCGAAAACCGGTTCCAGCAGCCTCTCGGCCTGGCGCAACGGGGTCTCGGCAGAACAGACCGCCACCATCTTGCCCTTGACCAGCCGGCCGCCGAGATAGACATGGTCCCGGCACGAGGCGCAGCTCACCGCTTCGTCCGGCTTGAACACCTTGTCGTCCACGGTCTCGATCACCGAGGGTCGCTTGCCGCACAGAGGACAAAGGCGCTTGCCAACCTCTTTGATATCGTTGTTGAACCTGTCGAGGAATCCAACCACCACACCGCCATGACGGTCGAGATCGACTTTCCGGTACTTGCGGATCTCCAGGTTCTGGAGGTGCCGCTCCCACAGGCCATGAAACCCGCCGGCATGGAAGTCGTCCGGCCGTGCCGGCGTCCACGTGAGCCCGAGACTGCTTTCACCGTAGGTGCGCTCGAACAGCCAATCGTTGATCGTGGTCTCGCACTCGGCGAGGATTTTCACGACTTCCGGCAGGTTGGGAACCAGCAGGTGGAACTTGCCGGCCGCGTTAAGCAAAACGGAGAGGACCGGCAGATCGAGCCGGTCGCAAACGAGCCGCACGGCCAACTCGGTCAGGAGCGACACGGCGAACGACCGGCCCCGCAGGAGCTTGGACCTGAACTTTCTCGACTCGCCGCCGCCGGAAAAAATGAAGGACTGGATACCGTAGAAATCCCCGCCGACCAGAAGAAACTTCTCCGCGCCACCATCTTGAATGGCTCTTGCCTCCAAGGTGTCGGTCGCGACGTGGTAGCGGTAGAGGGCCGCGGCCAGGGAGGCCGTTGTCCGGCAATGGTCGTAGAGGGACACATCGTGCACAACGTCCCCCACCCTGGCGGCGGGAATCGCCGAAGTATACACCAGGAGCAGAGAGTCGAAGTGCTGACTCCATAGCCCAACATCCTGCTCACGGTGGTACAGCTTTTTCAAGGCGCTGCAAAATCCATCGAAAAGCCGCTGGTACTCGGCCTCCGCCTCGCAGCGTTCCAGTCCCCGCCGGGGATGCGGGAAGATACTCTGCGCCGTGAGCGGTTCCAGGGGATAGACATGCTGGAACCGGTCGGCGCTGGTGAAGTCTCCGCACCGCATGGGGCCGAGGCTTTCCAGCACGGGCAGCAACCTGGTCTTCTTGAAATCCTGGAAAGCGATTCTTTCGCCATGCTCGAAAACATCGCGGTCCAAGCCGCTCGATATCCGGTCGGCCATGGCGACGATCCACTGCATGGGCGTTTCCGGCTTATGATGCCCGGCCGCCAGGTTGACGAACGAGTCCCCTTCCCCCCAGCCCGGCCGGTTGCAGACCGCCGGCAACAGGTCCGCCATCTGTTCGATGAAGGCCGCCGTGTACACGGCGTGGACATGGGTATGGTGATTGTCCCTGAACGGTTGGTAGAGCCCGGCATTGTTGTCCAGGTACTCCCGCGTCACCGATAGACACCCCTGCGCGAACTTGCCGATGTCGTGCATCAGGCCGGCGAGCGCGATCTTCAACGTGGTGTCCCGCATGTAGACCTCCTTGTGTCCTGTTGCATCATTTCCTCCTTGCCCTTTTTATCCTCTTTTCGGTTGCAGGGCCGCATCCGCAACGTTGCCGTTTCCTTCGGACGGGACCGCCCGCCCGAACAAAACGCCAGCGCGAGACGCAACATCCCACTTCTCGAACCGTTCCCCTGCCGGCGCGAACTCGACCGCGGTTCCACCAGCCATCGACAAGACGAGTCGATTGAGAATCCATGCGCCAAACCGAACTCCAGCCCTCGGCGCTCAAAGAACGCCGACGGATTCCAAAACGCGGCATCCGCCGCATCAAGAAGGCCTTCGACTCCCTTGCCCTCGCACATCCCGATCCCAACACCACCCGTTTGAAGGGATACGACACCTTGCATCGAATCTGGGTGGGCGTATAAGGAAAGGGGCTGCACTGACCAGCTCCACCGCCAGGAGAGACCACTTCTCGAACCGCTTCCGCGCCGCCTCCACCTCACCCGCGGCCCACCAGCCCTCGAAATGCAGATCCTCTCCTTCGTCCCGTAGCCGTACATGGTCGGGCTCGTCCACCATGCAGGCGAACACCGCGCCCAGGTGGACCCGGCCGACGGGATCGGAATCGTCGTTGATGAGCCCGCAGAAACGGGTTTCGACCGGGCCGGTCACGTCCAATTCTTCATCCCTCTCCCGCATCAACGCCGCCTCGAAGGCGGCCGGGGTCATGCTGCCGCCTTCGCCGTCGCCGTCGTTCACGTGACCGCCCACACCAACGGACAGGCGGCCGGCGAGCCGTTGCTCGCCCACCCCTCCGCCACGGCGGAAAACGAAGAGCCGCGAGGCGCACACGAAGACCTGGTACGGGATAATCTGCTTGTACGATTCGTCGCGCTCGGCCACCGAACGAACGAGGAAATGTTGGGGCAACTCCAGCAGAGGGGCTGGATCGGCCAGGAGGCGGGCACTGTGAGGAAGCAGGCCGGCCGCCTCGAGATCGGCCCGGTGGATGCAAAAAACCCTTTCGTCATTCATGGCCCTTCCCCGCACTTCGTCCCCCTGCAAAAGCATCATCGAGCAAAAGGCGAAAAACCTCCTCGTCCACCTCCTTGAGCAGCGCGTCCTTTTCGTCCTTGGGCAGAAACGCCGCCTTGAAGCCGTTCTTCACCAGCTTGAGCACCTGCCAGCGGGTGAGGCCGCCGGGAGTCATCCGGGCCGCCTGCAGGTATTCGTTGCTCAGGGTGGTTTGCGAAATGAAGCGGTTGTCGGTGTTCACCGTCACCCGGATGCCGTGCTCCAGGTACCGCGCCAAGGGATACTCCCGGATTTCGGGATCGTCCGGCCCATCCTGCATCCAGAAATCACGGAAGGTATTGGTCTGCATATTGGATGAAGGACACATCTCGATGGCCAGTTGGTGATCGCGGACGAAATCCATCATCAACCGGTTGTCGATGAGCCGCAGACCGTGGCCGATACGCTTGGCGTGCAACCGGTAGATCGCCTCCCAGATCTTGTCGTCGTCGGCCATCTCGCCGGCGTGGATGGTGATGTTCATGAAGTTGCGATGCAGGGGCTGAAACTCCTCGACGAACAGCGAGGGATCGTGGTCCCGTTCCTGGCCGGCGAGGTCGAAGCCGACCACCCGTGGGCCTTTCCTCTCCCGGTCGGCGTAGAGGATCGCCGCTGCCACGTGCCGGCACATGGCGGCTCGGGCCTTGTGCCGCGTGGCCATCACGAGAAAGTTGACCCGCATCTCCGGCACGGAAGCGAGAAAAGCCCGGGCCTCGTCGAGCAGGATCTCCATGGCGCCGGTAATGGAGAGCCGACCGGCCTTCGTATAATTTTCAGGAGAACAGCGTATTTCCAGGTAACGGACGTTTTCCGCGCTCGCCGTCTCCAGCAGCCGGCGTACGGCGAGCCGCAGGGTGTGTTCCGTCTGGAGCAGGGTGGAGCCGCCGAGATCGCCGCAGGCCATGTACCAGTCCAACCGATTACCGCCCTGTATCTCTTTCTCCTCCGGCCAGCGGACGGCGCCGTTTTCGCCGACCCGGCCGTCACGGCAGAGGGAGCGGAGGTCGGCGACATCCAGGCTCTCCACCAGAACCGCGGCGCAGAGATATTTCGGCGCGGCCACCTTTGCACTCAGGAAATCCAGGTTCTGCAGGCAATGGACGATCGGTCGGGCGTTCCGCTCCGGCCGCAGGCCGCGCAGGACGTCAGAAGTGAGAACGGCCGGCGGAACGCCGGCGGCCTCCTCCAGGGCCGCCCGGATCGCGGCGCGCTCTTCCGAAGAAACGTCGAGATCGTCGAGCAGCATCGCCGCCAGCTCCCGCAAGACGGTTTCGTCCTGGCAGCCGCCGAGGTGGCAGTGGAGATCCGCCTTGGGCAGGCGGCGCAGCCAGTCAAGGTCGTCGTCCTTCCGGGCCGGATCGCGACCGACGGCTTCGCGTTCATCGCGCAACCGGTCGAGCACCATCCGGGGCAGGAAATACACGGAACGGAAGGTGTCGCCGATCCCGTCCCGGATCAGGTCGCTTCGCCGCTCCTCGGCGAACTGGCGGCCCGGAATCCAGAGCACGTTGAACTCCTCGGTGCAGGTTCGAACGTCGGGATCCTTTTCCTTGCCCGGCGGCGCGGTGATGGAGAGATAGCCGGCGCAGCCGTGGAGCAGGCCGGCCTCGATGATCCGCTGGGTGATGGTCTTGCGGCCGCCAGAGGCGATGACCAGATCGGGACCGGACATTCGCCGCACCACGCTGTACACCCGCTCGCGCATGTCGAGATCGTCCTTGCCGCAGCCGATGTCGTCACAGTCGAGTTCGACCGGGGAGACGCCCACCTCCGGGTATTCCCGGGCCAGGTCTTCGCGCAACGGATCGAGTTCATCCATGGCCTTGGTGGTGCAAACCAGGTACAGGGCGGTAACCGGCCGGCCGGCAAACTGCCGCCGGATACGCTCGGCCTCCGGCCGGTAGGTGAACCGGTCGCCGCCGTTGAAAAAATCGACCAGTTCCAGGATCAAGTTTCGGTTGCCGCTGGCGGTGAGCAGGGTGATGGATCGTGTCATGTACGGCTGGTTCTTCATGGCCACAGGATATCGATGCGTTCCTTGTCGATGGGGAGGCCGTAGCGGGTGTTGGGCCGCCGGCCGGCGGGGGTGATCTCGAGTTCGTGGGCCGAGGTGTTCCCGAACCCGTTTTTCAGGCTCCGGTTGATCTTCGACCGGTAGGACCGGAACCCTTCCGCGTCCAGATTGACGATGGAGGTGGAGGGGACGATCTCCATGTGCCGGGTGGACGGGATGGCACGATACAGTTCGGCCAGCCGGGGCGCCCGTTCCAGTTCGTCGGGTTCCAACCAGCAGTCGGTGCAGCCGGCACAGGAATGCGGCCGCTCGCACCGCAATTTCTGCTCGGCGAAAAAGGCGTACAGGGCCAGGGGCGCCGGCGAAAAATCCACCTGGGGCGCGTTCTCGTCATCGTTACCGAAACTGACGGTGCCGTTTTCCAGGTCGATACGCAGCACCCGGGGACCGCTCCGGACAAGGGAATCGAGCAGGTCGGCCGGCGGCCGGGGCTGATCGAGCATCTCCGGCACGAGGCGGCCGCGAATGGACACGAAGGGGATGGGGATCAGGCTGATGCGGGCATAGCGGGTCTCCTTGTAGAAGACTTCACCGCGATGATCGACGAGGCGTAACTGCACCGATTCGCGGGGCGGGAACCAGAAACCGCGGCAGTTCTCGAACTCGGGCGAGACCAGGACGTGGTAGATCCGGTCGCAAGGCCGGCCGTAGCACTGGGCCGCGAGGGTCAGGCAGCTCGTCATGGTCTTGCGACCGCCGGCCACCAGGAAACTGACCACTGTATCGGGATCGGCGGTGAATCCATGGGCCAGTTCCAGGCAGGTCTGGAGCACGATCTCGTTGTCCTCCTCGGTCTCGATGTCCTCCATGGGATCGCCGTTCTTCCGGCACAGGACCCGCACCGAGTGGTGGCCGAAATCGATGCCCCCGCGGTCGATACCGTACTGGCGGCAGAAATCGTCCAGGGGACCGCCCTGGGGTGCCAACAGAGTCCGGAAGATTTCACCGGCGCCGGCGTTGGTGGTTATACAGTGGATGGCATGGACCGGCTTCCCCTGAAGAAAGAGGGCATAGACCGCCTCGGTGATCACCTGGGGAGAGAGGCCGATCACGGCGAGCAGGACGTGACGTTTCATGCGGCGGCCTCCCTTGGTTCGCTCTCCAGTCGGATCCAGCCGTGCCCGAAGGCGGTCTGCTTGCCGAGGTGCACGGTTTCACAGTACCGCAAGAAGGGCAGCAGAGGCCCCAGCTCGCCGGTCACCTCCACGCGGCCGACGATGCCGCCCATCTGCATGGGTCGTTTCTGGCGGTTGGAATAGCGGCTGATATCCAGCCAGCCGGTATGGTCGGCGGCCACGGCCACCGTGTCCGCCAGCCGGGCCAGGGCCGGATAATCCACATCCGGTTCTCCGTCACCGTAGGCGTTCTCCAGCGACGACACCCGCCGCAAGGCGGCCCGGGCCAGGGTGCCGAAATCGAACCGGCGGACGAATACGTTGTCGCGTTTGACCCGGAACGGAGTGACCAGGGAGATTGCGAGGGCATCGCACGGGTCCGCCGCAACGGCGCAGGTCAGGGGCCGGCCGATCTCTTCCATGGAAAGCCGGCCGCTGTCGGCGTCGTACACGATCGTATCGCCGGCGGTGACCCGGTCGAGGATGAAGCGGCCGCCATCGTTCTTGCCCAAGCCGTTTTCTCCCATGCGCGTGACGGCATAGACGATCTGGGGCCGAAAGCGGCGGGCCGGCCCGAAAAGGTGCATGGAGAAGACCAGGTGATCACCGGCCTGGTACTGCCGCCGTTCGTCCAGAGGCGGTTCCAGGACGTAGGGATGGGGCCGGGCCGCCAGCCGCTGCCGGTACCCGCCGGAATGCTTGTCCAGCCGCTCGCTCTCGAACACGATGGAATAACAGCAGGTTGCCGCCAGGATGCAGTCCCGGCAGGTCCGCCGGCGCAGAGCGCAGCATACCTGCCGCAAGGCGTGGCCAAAGGCGCCGCGCAGGGTGGATCCCTTGTAGGGCGGCAGCTCGGCCGGACCGGTAAAGCAGCAGTGGAAGATGAGGGTATCGACGATCATGGGCGCTTCTCCAGCGAGGAGGGTTGGCATACGCCGCGGACGGCGGCTGCCGGTCGACTACCGGTATGATAGCGGTGGAAAAGAAGAGAGAAAGGACGGCAACGTTGCCGAGGAGACAGAACGGAAAGGTGGAGAAGAATGGACATGGGGCCCCCTTGTCTGGTTCCCCCGCACGGCCTGTTCACGCAAGGCGTGACGCCAGGACACAACTCGAGCCCGGCCGCGGCAGTTGCGGGTACCACAGCAGCAAGTAAACCCCTCCGACGGGGAGGATAGCACGTTATGTATCGAGGGACAAGAAAGAAGTGAGGAGTGATGTGTGAGGAGTGACGTTCCTTTCCTCACACATCACTGGAATCGGGTCGACCGCCAGGGTGCGAAGCGGGCCAGTAACGCAAGGCCCGGCAGGGCGATCACCGTGCACAGGACGAAGAAGCCGAACCAGCCGAGGGCGGCGGCCAGGTAGCCGGTGACGGCGGAGATCACCACCCGGGGCACGCCCATGAGGCTGGTGAGGAGAGCATACTGGGTGGCGGTGAACCGCTTGTTGGTCAGTGCCGCCATGAAGGCGACAAAGGCGGCGGTGCCCATGCCGGCGGAAAGGTTCTCGAAACAGACCACCCCGGCCAGCACACCCAGGGAATCACCGACTCGGGCGAGCAAGGCGAAGCCGGCGGTGGACACCATCTGCAGCAGGCCGAACAGCCACAGGCTCCGGTTGATGCCGACCCGGAGCATGACGATGCCGCCGACAAACGACCCGGCCAGGGTGGCCCAGAATCCCACCAGCTTCACCACCGCGCCGATTTCGGCCTTGGAAAAGCCGATATCCATGTAGAACGGTGTCGCCAGGGCGGCGGCCATGTTGTCGCCGAGCTTGTAGAGCAGGATGAAGCAGAGGATCAGCCAGGCGTCGGGCTGCCGGAAGTAATCGGCGAAGGGCTCCAGCACCGATTCCCGCAAGGAGCGGGGCGGCGGCGCCTCCACCCGGGGCTCGCCGACCAGCAAGGTGGTGAGGATGCCGGGCACGAGACAGACGGCCACCGCGGCGAAGACCAGGGGCCAGTCGACGTACTCGGCCAGGATCATGCCGCCGCCGCTGACCAGCAGCATGCCGACCCGGTAGCCGTAGATGTAGCAGGAAGAGCCGAGCCCGAGCTCGTTATCGGCGAGGTCCTCCCGCCGGAAGGCGTCGATGACGATATCCTGGGAGGCGCTGGCCAGGGTGATGGCAAAAGCGGCAACCACGAAGAGGACCAGGAACACGCCTCCACGCTCGGGGTGGCAGAGGCCCATGAGCAGGATAGCGGCCACGAGACCGAGCTGGGTGACGAGCAGCCAGCCGCGCCGCCGGCCGAGGAAGGGCAACGTGAACCGGTCGAAGACCGGCGCCCACAGAAACTTCAGGGTATAGGGCAGGCCGACGAGCGACAGCAGGCCGATATCCTCGATCCGCACCCCGGCATCCTTGGCCCACGCCTGCATGAGCGTGATGGTCACCAGAAGCGGCAGTCCCGAGGCCACTCCCATGGAGAAGGCGGTGAGAAACTTGAAAAAAGATTCTCGTGCGAAAACTCGTGATCGTTCCAGGTCTGACACGATAATTCAAGAGGTTACACGCCGTGAACTCGATGGAATCGTGCGGGCGCGATTCCATCAAAGCTGAACCGCCGGCGCCAACCCGCTGGCAGTTTCGGCCTGACACGGCATGCAGCGGGTGCATACAGTGAACTCGATGGAATCGTGCGGGCACGATTCCATCAAAAAACGTTTCAAATCCGATTTCATCTGGTAACCATATCGGGGTGCGATATACTTTTTCTCTGACAAGGATACAAACACCCCCAACATGCTGCACGATCCGCGAACACCACCGGACCCGGCCGAAGTCTACGGCCGCTATCGACCGATC
>CAYRGZ010000067.1:0-13263 GCA_964423785.1 uncultured Desulfobulbia bacterium | reverse complement strand
CAGTTCGTGATAACGACCGTAGCGGGCCGGATAACTCAGTTTTTCGTGGACTTCGAGTCCCGTGCGCCAAAGGCGTACCCGCCACTTTTTCCGGGCAATCCCTTTGGGAACCGAGATGGATGGGGAGTTCGATGTCTTTGTCGTTTTGGGAGGCACTCTGGCATGGGCTGGCTGCGGTGGTATCACCCCCCGTCATACGATCGGCGGACCAGCACCTCGCGCGGTTTGGCGCCGTCGGCCGGACCGACGATCCCCTCCCGCTCCATGACTTCGATCATCCGGGCGGCCCGGTTGTAGCCGACCCGCAGCCGCCGCTGGATCATGGAGATCGATGCCTGGCCGGTCTCGCAGACCAGAGCCACGGCCTCGTCGTATTTCTCGTCGTACTCCTCGGCGCCGGCTTCCCCCTCCTCGGCCGTCTGCTCGGCAAGCCGCAGCACCGACTCGTCGTACTCGGCTTGGCGCTGCTCCTTCAAGAAGGAGACAACCCGCTCGATCTCCGCCTCCGAGATATAGGCGCCGTGGATGCGCTGCAGCCGGGCGGTACCGGGCGCCAGGAACAGCATATCCCCGGCCCCCAGCAGATGCTCGGCGCCGGTGGTGTCGAGGATGGTGCGCGAATCCACCTTGGAGGACACCTTGAAGGACATGCGGGTGGGAAAGTTGGCCTTGATGAGCCCGGTAAGCACGTCCACCGAGGGCCGCTGGGTAGCCAGGATGAGGTGCATGCCGGCCGCCCGGGCCATCTGGGCCAGGCGGGCCACCGCGTCTTCCACCTCCTTGGAGGAAACCATCATGAGGTCGGCGAGTTCGTCGATGACGATGACGATGAGCGGCAGTTTCTCCGCCGCACTCTGGTTGTAGGACTCGATACTCTTGACCCGCGACTCCTCCATGAGGGAATAGCGGCGCTCCATCTCCCGCACCGCCCACTGCAAGGCCCGGCTGGCCAGGCGCGGGTCCACCACCACCGGATGCAGCAGATGGGGGATATCCTCGTAGACCGACAACTCGATGCGCTTCGGATCGACGAGCAAGAGCCGCACCTCGTCCGGGGTCGCCTTCATGAGGATCGAGCAGATGATCGTGTTGATGGCGACGCTCTTGCCGGCACCGGTGGCCCCGGCGATGAGGAGATGGGGCATCTTGGCGAGATTGGCGGTCACCGGCCGGCCGACCACGTCCATGCCGAGCCCGAGGGTGAGGGGGGAGGAAGACTTCTGGAACTCGTCCGTGGCCAGGATGTCGCGGATGTGCACGATCTGGCGGGTGGGGTTGGGGATCTCGATGCCCAGGGCTGCCTTGCCGGGAATGGTCCCCACGATCCGGACACTGGGGGCCTTGAGGCCGAGAGCAAGATCCTCGGCCAGGGAGACGATCTTGTTGATCTTGACCCCTGGCGCTGGCGAGAACTCGTAGGTGGTGATCACCGGCCCCGGCGAGATGCCCACCACCTTGCCCTCTACCCCGAAATTGCGCAGCTTTTCCTCGAGCTGACGGCTGACGGCAAAATAATGCTCCCGGTCAACCGTCTCGTCGTGCTCCGGCGTCTCGTCGAGCAGGGTAATGGGCGGCAGGCGGAAATCCCCCTTGGAGACCGTCACGGGCACGAACTCCGGGTCTGGGGCAGAGCGCTTTTCCGGCTGGCGAAGGGTCGGCATCGCCGCCTCCGGCTCCACCGGCGGCTCCGGTTCCTCCCTGGCCGCCGCCTGCCGTTCCTCTTTCTCCCGGCCGCGCCGGGCCGAGGCCGGCCGGCTGCTGCGGGCACGGCGGCGGTCACTCCACCAGCGCCGGGCACCTGCGACCAGCCGCGACGGCGACAGTTCGAGGGCGATCATAGAGGAAACCAAGAAGACGGCGACAAAGAAGAGGGAGGCGCCGACGGCACCAAACAACCGATGGCCGATGCCACCCACCAGCCGGCCGAGCACACCGCCCGCCTCCCCGGTTCGGTCATCGAACAGGCCGAGTTGGCCGGCGGTGGCGAGCAAAATACCGCTCACCCCGACCGCCAGGGCCGGCAGCCGGGCAAGGGTCACGGGCCGGAAAAAGAGACGGATGGAAAGGACGAACAGGAGGACCACCAACCACAGGGCGGCCCCCCCCATGAAGCTGGTGAGCCAACCGGCGAGGAGCACCCCGACGCTGCCGGCCCAGCGGGCGGCACCGCCGCCCCAATACCAGGCCCCGAGACAAAGGGCTAGATAACAACCAACAAAGATGCCGCAGACCGCGCAGATCTCTTGGGTCAGGCTGGGACGTTGCTCCTCCTTGGTCGTCATTACGGCTCGTCGTTCTGGATCGTGACGCCGGCCGCCGGGGCATCGGCGGCCGCAGCGGCGCTTTCGTCCTGGCTACGCCGATGTTTGTCGATGGCGTCGAGAATACCGTTGATAAACGGCACCGCGTCGTCGGAACTGAACCGACGGGCCACCTCCAGGGCCTCGTTGATGGCCACCTGTGGCGGCACGTCCGCTTCATGGAGCATCTCAAAGGCGGCGATGCGCATGATATTGCGATCGACCACCGCCATGCGGGACAAACGCCAGTTGGCCGAGTGTTGCTGGAGGAGTTCGTCGATCTCCGCCAGCCGTTCCTCCACGCCCACCACCAGCCGCCGAGCGTATTCCAGGGCCCGCTTGTTGGCGTCGAAATGACCGATATAGATATCGAAGGCGTCGACCGGATCGAGCCCGGCAAGCTCGGCCTGGTAAAGAACCTGCAAGGCCAACTCGCGCGACTTGCGGCGCAGGGGAACCTTGACCTTGTCGGATCGGCTGGCGGCCATGACGGGATGACAGCGTTGCAAAGATTATGTATGGCCTGATGCCTGGCGGAACCGGTCCGCCTCAGGCGATCTGGCCCAGCAGGTTGACCATCTCGATGGCGGCGTGGGCGCATTCGGCCCCCTTGTTGCCGGCCTTGGACCCGGCCCGCTCGATGGCCTGCTCGATGGTGTCGGTGGTCAGCACCCCGAACAGGACCGGCAGGCCGGTCTCCAGCGAGACCTGGGCGATGCCCTTGGCCGCCTCGGCGGCAACGTAGTCGAAATGGGGCGTGGCGCCGCGGATCACCACCCCCAGACAGATGACCGCGTCGAACCGGCCGCTTTTCGCCAGTTTGCCGGCCACGAGCGGAATCTCATAGGCGCCGGGCACCCGGGCGACGGTGATGTCCTCGTCCGCCACGCCGGAGCGGCGCAGGGTGTCGAGGGCGCCGTCCAAGAGGCGCTCGGCGATAAAGGCGTTGAACCGACCAAGGACGATGGCGAAGCGCTTGCCGCTGCCGTCAAAGGTTCCTTCCAGATACGCAGGCATGGTTTTCCCTTTTCTTGTCTTCGTGTTTCGGTATCAGTTGGTATCTGGTCTCAGGGCACCCCATCTGCGGCGTCATCAGCACGCTTGCGTAGCTCCCAGTACGCGGCGCGTGCCTCTTCCTTGCATCTGGGGCGCCCTGCAACCAGATACCCGGTCCGCGAAGTCGCGACTTCGGCATACGAAGGAGCAACCCCGTGAGCAGTTACATCAGTTGCGCGACGGCAACAGATCGAGCATGTGACCGAGTTTGTCCTTCTTGCACTTGAGATAGCGGTAGTTCTCCGGCAGCGGCTCGATCTCGATGGGCACCCGGCCGGTGACCTCCAGGCCGTATCCCTGGAGGCCGACGATCTTCTTCGGGTTGTTGGTGATGAGCCGCATCTTGCGCACCCCGAGATCGCGCAGGATCTGAGCACCGATGCCGTAGTCCCGCAGGTCGGGCTTGAAGCCGAGCTTCAGGTTGGCCTCCACCGTGTCGAGCCCCTGGTCCTGGAGGGCGTAGGCCTTGATCTTGTTGACCAGGCCGATGCCGCGGCCCTCCTGGTGCATGTAGAGGATCACCCCCTTGCCCTCCTTTTCCACCATCCGCATGGCCTGGTGCAACTGGTTGCCGCAGTCGCAGCGAAGGGAGCCGAAGACGTCCCCGGTGAGACACTCGGAATGAACCCGCACCAGGACCTCCTCGTCGGGTGAGATGTCGCCCTTGACCAGAGCGACGTGCTCGTAATTGTCCACCTTGTTGGAATAGACGATGGCGGTGAACTCGCCGCCGTACTGGGTCGGCAGGCGGGTCTCGGCCTCGCGTTGCACCAGGCTTTCCTCCCGCAGACGGTAGGCCACCAGATCGGCGATGGTGGCGATCTTGAGCCCGTGGCGGGCGGCGAACTTTTCGAGATCCGGCATGCGGGCCATGGTGCCGTCCTCGTTCATGATCTCGCAGATGACGCCGGCCGGCCGCAGGCCCGCCAACCGGGCCAGGTCCACCGACCCCTCGGTCTGGCCGGCCCGGACCAGGACGCCACCGGGCCGGGCACGCAGGGGAAAGACATGGCCAGGGCTGACGATGTCGTCCGGTTTCACGTCCGGCTGCACCGCCACCTGGATGGTGCGGGCCCGGTCGGCGGCCGATATACCGGTGGTGACCCCGGTGCGGGCCTCGATGCTGACCGTGAAGGCGGTCTCGAAGGGCGACCGGTTCTTCTCCACCATCATAGGGAGCTGCAAGCGGTCGATCTGCTCCGGCGTCAGGGTCAGGCAGATGAGACCGCGGCCGTACTTGGCCATGAAGTTGATCGCCTCCGGGGTGACGAGCTGGGCCGCCATGCAGAGATCACCCTCGTTTTCCCGGTCCTCGTCGTCCACCAGGATGATCATCTTACCGGCCCGGATATCCTCAATGACTTCTTCGATGGAATGGGGCATGGTCGTTCTTGTTTTCTCGTATAGAAATTTAAGACAAAAATCCGTGCTCGGCCAGGAAGGCGGGATTGATACCGCCGGCATCCTTGGCGGCGAGCAGTTTTTCCACGTATTTACCGATGATGTCCACCTCGATGTTCACCCGGTCACCGGGCCGCACCGCATCCAGGGTGGTGACTGCCAGCGTGTGGGGAATGATGGCCACGTCGAAACTATCGCGGTCACAACGGTTGACGGTCAGACTGATGCCGTTGATCGTAATCGAGCCCTTCTCGATGATGTAGCGGCCGAGCCCCTCCGGCACCGCAAAGGTGAAAATGGTGAAATCCCCTTGGGGCCGGCGGGCCAGCACCCTGGCGGTGGCATCGACGTGGCCGGTGACCAGGTGACCGCCGAGGCGGTCGGCAAGCCGCAGAGCCCGCTCCAGGTTGACCACCGAGCCGATGCGCAACTCGCCGAGCACGGTGCGGGACAGGCTCTCCGGCGACACGTCGACGGTGAACCGCCGACCGTCGATGGTGGTGGCGGTGAGGCAGACACCGTTGACCGCGATGGACTCGCCCTCGGCCGGATCGGTGAGATCGAAATCCGCCTCGATGGTCAGCACCATACCGCCGCCGCGCGGCCGTTTCTCGACGATGGTGCCCTTGCCCTGGACAATGCCGGTGAACATCGTTGTCTGTCCTCTCACCTGTACCAGCCCACGGGGCTGACAAGGAACCATATCTCC
This sequence comes from uncultured Desulfobulbia bacterium, assembly GCA_964423785.1. Classification (GTDB taxonomy): domain Bacteria; phylum Desulfobacterota; class Desulfobulbia; order Desulfobulbales; family S012-135; genus S012-135. The sequence goes on along the minus strand of CAYRGZ010000067.1, from coordinate 7,797 downwards.
CTTCTTAATTAACGCGCCACGAGCCCTTGAACAAGGATATTATCCCCGAACCGGCGGCTGGAGACCTGGGTCAATCGCAATCCCTCGTCCACACGCCGGGTGCCGGTGTGCTGCCAGAAGGATATGCCGTCGGCACCGAGCAGTATCGGCGCCACGAACAGCAAACACTCGTCGGCGAGTCCGGCCTCCAAGAAGGCGGTATGGACCAGGCCGCCGCCCTCGACGAGTAAGCTCATGATCCCCCGGCCGCCGAGGAAATCGAGCAACCGGCCGAGATCGATCCGGCCGTCGGTCCCGGCCGGCAGCCGGTGGACCTCGCCGCCGGCCGCCGCCAGCCGCTCCTCGTTCACCAGCGGCGCATCCTCGGTGCAGAAGATCCAGGTTGGCGCCGGGGAGTCCTGGCGCAGCATACGGGCGGTGGCCGACAACTGCAAGCGGCTGTCGAGCACCACCCGCACCGGATCGCGGCCGCCGGCCACCCGGCAAGTAAGAGAGGGATCGTCGAGCACCGCGGTGCGCCGGCCGACGAGAATGGCGTCCACCCGGCCCCGCAGCCGGTGCACCTGCCGGCGGGCCGCCTCGTTGGTGATCCAGGAACTGTGGCCGGTGGCGGTGGCCAGCTTACCGTCCAGGCTCATACCGGCCTTCAAGATCACCCACGGCCGACCGGTGGTGATGTGTTTCACAAAGGGCCGGTTGATGGCCTCGCAGTCGGCGGCCAGCACCCCCTCTTCCACCTCGATGCCGTTTGCCGCCAGCATCCGGGCCCCACCGCCGGCCACATGGGGATTGGGATCGGCCATGCCGATCACCACCCGCCTGATACCGGCGGCCAGAATCGCTTGAGTGCAGGGACCGGTGCGGCCGGTATGATTGCATGGCTCCAGGGTGACGTACAGGGTGGCGCCGCGGGCCGCATCGCCCGCCCGTTTAAGAGCGACCACCTCGGCGTGGGGACCGCCGGCCCGGGCGTGGTAACCGGTGGCGATCACCCTGCCGTTGGCCACCACCACCGCGCCCACCGCCGGATTAGGCGAGGTGCGGCCGATCCCCTTGCGCGCCTCGCGCAGGGCAAGACGCATGTAACATTCGTCATCCGGCCGGCTCATCGCTTGCCTTCCAGCATGGTCTTGAGCTCGGCCATGAACTCGTTCAAGTCCTTGAACTGGCGGTAGACCGAGGCAAAACGCACATACGCGACCTCGTCTTCCTGCCGTAGAAAATCCATCACCTGCTCGCCGATGAAGGTAATCGGTATTTCGCGCTCGCCCATGTCCTGCAACCGTTTTTCCAGGGCATCGACGAACTCGTTGATCCGCTCCAGGCTCACCGGTCGCTTCTGGCAGGCCTTGCGCATCCCCTCCACCACCTTGTGCCGGTCCCAGGCCTCGCGGCGGCCGTCTTTCTTGACCAGCATGGGCATAGCGACCTCGAGCCGCTCGTAGGTGGTGAAGCGCCGTTCGCAGGCGTCACAGAGCCGGCGGCGACGGGTGATGGTATAGTCCTTGTTCATGCGGGAATCCACCACCCGGTTGCCGAGATGGCCGCAGTACGGACACTTCATGCCTTCCCTTCCCTCCGCTCGGCATCACCCCCTTCGTCGAGCCGGCGCAGAAGGATGCCGGCCTCGATCAGCATGTCGGCGGCCAGGTCGTCGGGGTAGCCGTACCGGTAGACGATGGCGGCGATGCGGGCGTTGATCAGCATCTTGGAGCAGATGATGCACGGCATGTTGGTGCAGTAGAGGGTGGCGCCCTCGATGGACACCCCATGCAGGGCGGCCTGGATGATAGCGTTCTGCTCGGCGTGCAGCCCCCGGCACAACTCGTGGCGCTCGCCGGAGGGAATGCCCATCTGGTCGCGCAGGCAACCGACCTCCAGGCAGTGACGGACATTGACCGGCGCACCGTTGTAGCCGGTGGCTACGATCCGCTTGTCCTTGACGAGCAGGGCGCCGACCTGCCGCCGCAGGCAGGTGGACCGACCGGCGACGAGCTCGGTGATGCTCATAAAGTAGTCGTCCCAGGAAGGCCGCTCCGTCACCGGCATCCGCCACCTCCCCTGCCCGGTTCAAAAACCATACTGGGCCGCCAGCTCGGGATAGAGGGGAAACTCCTCGCACAGAGCCTCCACCTCCTTGCGGATGGCGCGCAACTGCCCTTCGTCGTCGCGGTTGCTCACCGCCCGGTCGATCCAGTCGGCGATGATCTCCATGTGCTCTTCCGTAAGCCCCCGGGTGGTCACCGCCGGGGTGCCAATACGGATGCCGCTGGTGACGAACTTGCTCGCCGTGTCGAAAGGAATGGCGTTCTTGTTCACCGTGAGCCCCGCGCGTTCGAGGATCTCCTCGGTCTCCTTGCCGGTGATCTTCTTATTGGTGAGATCAACGAGCAGCAGGTGGTTGTCGGTGCCGTTGGAAACGAGCCGGAAACCCCGATCGCGCAGGGCCTCACCCAACCGGCGGGCGTTGGCCACCACCTGACGCTGATAGGCCTTGAACTCGTCGGTCATCGCCTCCTGGAAGCTCACCGCCTTGGCGGCGATGACGTGTACCAGCGGGCCGCCCTGGATGCCGGGAAAGATCTTGCTGTTAAGCTGCCGACCGTACTCCTCGCGGGCCAGGATGAGGCCGCCGCGCGGCCCCCGCAGAGTCTTGTGGGTGGTGGTGGTGACGAAGTCGGCGTGCGGCACCGGCGACTGGTGCAGGCCCGCCGCCACCAGGCCGGCGATGTGGGCCATGTCCACCATCAGCATGGCGTCAATCTGCTCGGCGATGCGGGCAAAACCGGCGAAATCGATCTCCCGCGGATAGGCGGAGGCGCCGGCCACGATCATCCGCGGCCGGTGCTCGTGGGCGATGCGCTCCACCTCGGCCATGTCGATGCGCTCGGTCTCCCGGTTGACCCCGTAGGAAATGAAATTGAACAACTGGCCGGAGAAGCTGACCGGGCTGCCGTGGGTGAGATGACCGCCGTGGGCGAGGTCCATGCCCAGCACCTTGTCGCCGGTCTCAAGCGCGGCGAAGTAGACTGCCATATTGGCCTGACTACCGGAATGGGGCTGGACGTTGGCGTACTCGGCGCCGAACAGGGCCTTGGCCCGCTCGATAGCGAGATTCTCCACCTCGTCGGCATTCTCGCAGCCGCCGTAGTACCGCCGGCCGGGATAGCCTTCTGCATACTTGTTGGTGAAGATGGAGCCCTGGGCCTCGAGCACCGCTCGGCTGACAATGTTCTCCGAGGCGATGAGTTCGAGCTGCCAGCCCTGGCGCCGATATTCATTCTTCAAGGCGGCAAAGACCGCCGGATCCTGTTTCTCGAGTATGGACACCGTGGTAATTCCTTAAATGTTCAAAAATGATGGCCTCGTAAAAAGTCGCAGTCAGTCCAGGCCTGACACGGTAATTCAATAAGTTGCAAACCGTGAACTCGATGGGATCGCGCGCGATTCCATCAAAACATCTGGATGCGCCGCAGGTGGCGGCCGCCGGCAAATGATGTCGCAAGCCAGACATCGACGATATCCAGGGCGACACCCTCGCCGAGCACCCGCTCCCCGAGGCAAAGGACGTTGGCGTCGTTGTGCTCACGGCTCATGCGGGCGGTATACGCGTCGTGGCACAGGGCGGCCCGGATGGCGGGCTGCCGGTTGGCCACCATCGACATGCCGATGCCGGTACCGCAGACGAGGATACCCCGTTCGCACTCCCCTTCCGCCACCGCCCGGCAGACGGCGCGGGCGAAATCCGGGTAATCCACCGAGGCACCTGAATCGGTTCCCATGTCCCGCACCTCGTGACCGCGCTCCCGCAGCAGGGTGACGATGGCGGCCTTGAGCCGGAAGCCGCCGTGATCGCTGCCCACCGCCACCCTCATGGGAGTTACCGTACCGCTCATGATGCCACCTCCTCGTAGCGCTTCATGACGATCACCGCGTTGGTGCCGCCGAAGCCGAACGAATTGCTGATGGCATTCCGAATGCGCATGGACCGCTTCTCGTTGGGCACATAATCGAGATCGCACTCCGGGTCGGGATGTTCCAGGTTGATGGTCGGCGGCGCCACCTGGTCGTGAACCGCCAGGGCGGTGAAGGCCGCCTCGATGCCGCCGGCACCACCGAGCATGTGACCGGTCATCGACTTGGTGGAACTCACCGCCAGCCGCCGGGCGTGCTCACCGAATACCTGCTTGATGGCCCGCGTCTCGCAAATGTCGTTCAGACCGGTGGAGGTGCCGTGGGCATTGATGTAATCCACCTCCTCCGGCGCAATGCCGGCATCGGCCAGGGCCATGGCCATGCAGCGCGCCGCGCCCTCGCCGTCCTCGGGCGGCGCCGCCATGTGGTAGGCGTCGCCGGTGAGCCCGAAGCCGGTGAGCTCGGCATAGATACGGGCGCCACGCGCCCGGGCGTGCTCCAGCTCCTCGAGGATGAGGATACCGGCTCCTTCCGCGATGATGAACCCGTCCCGGTCCCGATCGAAGGGCCGGCTGGCCTTCTCGGGTTCGTCGTTGCGGCGCGACAGGGCCTTCATGGCGGCAAAGCCGCCGATCGCAAGAGGACAGATGGTGGATTCACTGCCGCCGGTGAAGACCACGTCGCAGGTGCCCCGCTGGATCTCGCGCATGGCGATGCCCACCGCATGGGTGCCGGCGGCGCAGGCCGTGGTCACCGAGAGATTCGGCCCCTTGGTGCCGAAGATGATGGAAATCTGGCCAGCCCCCATGTTGGGGATCACCAGCGGAATGAAAAAGGGCGTGATCCGGCGCACCCCTCGTTCCAGCAGGACCTGGTGATACCGCTCGATGGTGGGAAGCCCTCCGAGCCCGCAGCCCATGATCGAGCCGATCCGCTCGGCATCCAGGCTAGCGAGGTCGAGCCCCGCGTCCTCGACGGCCATCCGGGCACCGGCAACGGCGTACTGAACGAACAGGTCGAGGTTTTTGGCCGTCTTGCGGTCCACATACCGTTCCACCTCGAACCCCTTCACCTCGGCGGCTATCTTGACCGGGTAATCGCTGGTGTCGAAGCGGCTGATTGGCCCCACGCCGCTCGCGCCGGCGAGGATGTTCTTCCAGGTTTCCTCCGTGCCGATACCCACCGGCGTGACCAGTCCGATGCCCGTTACGACGACTCTTCGCTGCATCATGGTTTCCTTGCTTCAGCACGATGCGGCCCAACCAGGACCGCGATTATTGATGGAATCGCAAAGACTGCGATTCCATCGAGTTCACGCTTTGTAACTCGTTGAATTATCGTGTCAGACCTGGGCTGACTGCGAGTTTTTACGAGTCTTTGCATTATTCAGTGTACCCCGGTCGCCGCGAGTACTTCCCGGCGACCGGGTGGCCGCCGTCAGCCGGCAACGGACTTGACGTGGTCGATGGCGTCCTGGACGGTGACAATCTTCTCCGCCACCTCGTCGGCGATCTCGATATTGAAGGCCTCTTCCATGGCCATGATCAACTCGACGAGATCGAGGCTATCCGCCCCGAGGTCATCGACGAAGGAGGCGTTGGGCACCACCTTGTCCTTGTCCACACCCAGCTGATCGGCGATGATATCGATAAGTTTCTCTTCTACAGCCATAGTTCTTTCTCCTTAACGAATTGGCGTGACTTCCGGAGACCGACCGTCTCCAGCGGGGTCCCGGCGACCCCTTTTTTGTGACACCCATACCCAAGGCAACGGGCACAACGAAGCATGAAAGCCCCGCCGGCCGAAGGCCGCTGCCAGGGATTTTCATATAACGTTGCAAAGGGCAAGGGGAATCGGCCCCTTTACCCCATGAACATGCCTCCGTTGACGTGGATGCAACTGCCGGTGATGTAGGCGGCCTCGTCGCCGGCCAAAAAACCGACCGCGGCGGCGACGTCCTCAACCCGACCGAACCGGCCGGCGGGAATGCCGGCCAGGATCGACTCCTTGATCGCTGGATCGAGCCCGCTGGTCATGTCGGTTTCGATGTAGCCGGGAGCCACGCAGTTCACCGTGATGTTGCGGGACGCCACCTCCCGGGCCACTGACCGGGAAAGACCGAGCAGGCCCGCCTTGGCGGCCGCATAGTTTGCCTGGCCGACGTTGCCGGCAAAGCCGATCACCGAGGTGACGTTGATGATCCGCCCCCAGCGTTGTTTCATCATCGGCCTGAGTACCGCCTTCATGCAGTGCATGGCGCCGCTCAAGTTTATATCGAGCACCCTTTGCCAATCCGCCTCCTTCATCCGGGCAAACAAACCGTCCCGGGTGATGCCGGCGTTGTTGACCAGGATGTCGATGGAACCGTCCTCGTCCGCGATCTGCTTGACCGCCGCCGCCACCGCCGCGCCGTCGGCGACGTCGAAGGGAATCTCACGGGCACGGCCCCCCTCTTTCTCCACCTCGGCCACCACCTCGGCAGCCGCCGCGGGGTTGGCAACGTAGTTCACCCAAACGGTAGCGCCCTGGCGGGCGAGATGCAAGCAGATTGCCCGGCCGATGCCGCGACTACCGCCGGTGACAAGGGCGATTTTTCCATCAAGTCGCATAGTTACGTCCTTTCAATTTCTCGATGAGCAGGGGGACAATCTCGTAGAGGTCGCCCACGAGACCGTAATCGGCAATCTCGAATATCGGCGCCTCCGGGTCCCGGTTGATGGCCACGATGGTATCGGCGGACTGCATGCCGACCACATGCTGGATAGCGCCGGAAATGCCGCAGGCAATATAGAGCTTCGGACTCACCGTCTTGCCGGTCTGGCCCACCTGGTTCGGGTAGCCGATCCAGCCTGCATCGACGGCCGCCCGCGAGGCTGCCACCCGGCCGCCGAGCAGTTCGGCCAGCTCCCGCAAAAGAGAAAATCCCTTTTCGTCTTGCAGGCCGCGGCCGCCGGCCACAATGACCTCGGCCTCGTGCAGATTGGCGTCGTCGGCGCGCACCTCGTGTTCACACTGCACCACCCGCACCCGGGAACGCAGCCGCTCGGCATCGAGTTCCAGGGGAATCACTTGGCCGGTGCGCCCGGTATCCGGGACGAGCGGCCGCATCACGCCCTGGCGTACGGTAGCCATCTGCGGCCGGGTGCGCGGACAGACGATGGTGGCCATGATATTGCCGCCAAAGGCCGGCCGGGTCTGGAGCAGGACACCGTCCTCCGGCCGGATGGCCAGCTCGGTACAGTCCGCGGTGAGGCCGGTGTTCAGCATGGCGGCCACTCGGGGAATCACCGACCGGCCGATGGCCGTGGCGCCGGCCAGCACCACCTCGGGCCGCACCTCCATGATGGCATCGTAGATGGCGTTGCCGTAACCGTCGTCGGTGAAATCGGCGAGCAACTCGTGATCGATCACCACCACCTTGTCGGCACCGTGGGCGATACACTCGGCAGCATGACTTTCCAGGTCATGGCCCGGCAAGATGGCGACGAGTTCAACGCCCCGCTCGTCGGCCAAACGGCGGCCGGCCCCGAGCAGCTCGAAGGTGACCGGCGCCAGCCGGCCCCGGCGCCACTCGGCAAAGACCGCGATACCGGACCAGGCGGCGAGATCGCTCTGCGGCTGCGACTCGTCCCGCTCGAGGGTGAGCGCTTCGGGTTCGCACCCTTCGACGCAGGTGCCGCACAGGGTGCAGGCGTCGTTCACCACCGCGACGCCGTCGACCACGGCGATGGCCCCGAACGGGCAATTGGCCTCGCAGACACCGCAGCCGATACAGCGCTGTTCATCGATGATCAACATGGTCCGTATCGCTCCTCGTTCTTCGTGATGTGTAGAGTAGAGCGCTGCCAGCGATGACCCACAACGACTACGCCCCGCCGCACG